>NZ_CP027561.1:1810334-2112056 GCF_012974785.1 Pseudomonas fluorescens
GGGAAGTCGCGGACATGGTCAGGCCGAGTGGCTGCAAAGCGACGCATGTTACCTGCATTTATAAGGAGGTTGGTGGCCCGCGCGATTTTGACATGCAAAGTTCGGGCGGATTGTCTGGCGCCAAATATCCGGACGCAGTTAATGGCTTTCTGATGTCGTTTCTCGTTGCCTTGAGGTCGCTGACAGAGCAGGTCTTATCGGGCGTCAGGTTGATGATCGGAGCCATCAGTACTCCGCTGATGTTCGAACGAGTTCGCGGTCAGGCGTGATGGGGGCGCTGTGCACCATAACAATACGTTGACGATGTCCGGCATCCGTCGGGCGCAGCATTTCGGGGAAGTAACGATGAAGATGCGACGA
Organism: Pseudomonas fluorescens; assembly: GCF_012974785.1. Taxonomy (GTDB): domain Bacteria; phylum Pseudomonadota; class Gammaproteobacteria; order Pseudomonadales; family Pseudomonadaceae; genus Aquipseudomonas; species Aquipseudomonas fluorescens_BT. The sequence continues at coordinate 1,810,695 of NZ_CP027561.1, forward strand.
CTTTTAGGCGCAGGTGCCGCTCTGGTACTTGCGATGAGCTCCACTTTCGCCAGCGCTGAAAAACAGACCCTGAACATCGGTTACGTTGACGGCTGGTCCGACAGCGTCGCGACCACCCATGTGGCGGCCGAAGTGATCAAGCAGAAACTTGGCTACGACGTGAAACTGCAGGCCGTCGCCACCGGGATCATGTGGCAGGGTGTTGCCACCGGCAAACTCGACGCCATGCTCTCGGCCTGGCTGCCGGTGACCCACGGCGAATACTGGACCAAGAACAAGGATCAGGTCGTCGATTACGGCCCGAACTTCAAGGACGCGAAAATCGGCCTGATCGTGCCGGAGTATGTGAAAGCCAAGTCGATCGAAGACCTGAAAACCGATGACACGTTCAAGAATCGCATCGTCGGCATCGATGCCGGTTCAGGCGTGATGCTCAAGACCGATCAGGCCATCAAGGATTACGGCCTCGACAAATACACCCTCAAGGCCAGTTCCGGCGCCGGCATGATTGCCGAGCTGACCCGTGCCGAGAAGAAAAACGAATCCATCGCCGTCACCGGTTGGGTGCCGCACTGGATGTTCGCCAAGTGGAAACTGCGTTTCCTCGACGACCCGAAAGGCGTGTATGGCGCGGCTGAAACCGTGAACAGCATCGGCAGCAAGGAGCTGGCGACCAAGGCGCCGGAAGTGGCCAAGTTCCTGAAGAACTTCCAGTGGGCTTCGAAAGACGAAATCGGCGAAGTCATGCTGGCGATCCAGGACGGTGCCAAACCTGACGCAGCCGCCAAGGACTGGGTCGCCAAACACCCGGACCGCGTGGCTGAATGGACCAAGTAATCTAAGTCGAAGCGTCTACTCTGCGCTTCCCAGGGCCGCCCGGCCTTCTCGTCGGGCGGCCTTTTTTATTGCCCTTCCTTTAATGGCGGATGCGCAACTTTTTCGGGCCGTCTGGAAATTGGCAAAAACGCCATGGCGTTCTACTACTAAGGTCGTCTGGAAGCCGGCTCGCAGCCGCATACAGTGGATACGTTCCAAAAATAAAAATCTGTGCTGCGAGGATAAAAACAATGAACGACAGCATTTACCTCTCTATTCAGAACAGCCCGCGCTTCAAGGAGCTGGTGAAAAAAAGGGAAAGGTTCGCCTGGATACTCTCGGCGATCATGCTAGGGCTCTACTCCGGATTCATCCTGCTGATCGCGTACGGGCCGCAAGTGCTCGGGACCAAGATCAGTGCCGGCTCATCGATCACCTGGGGCATCCCCATCGGTGTCGGGCTGATCGTCTCGGCCTTCGTCCTGACCGGTATCTACGTACGCCGCGCCAATGGCGAGTTCGACGACCTGAACAATGCGATTCTCAAGGAGGCTCAGCAATGATCCGGCGTCTACTGGCTCTTTTGAGCATCGCAGCGTTCGCTCCAGCCGCCTGGGCCGCTGACGCCCTGACCGGCGAAGTCCACAAACAACCGCTCAACGTTTCCGCGATCGTCATGTTCGTGGTGTTCGTCGGCGCGACCCTGTGCATCACCTATTGGGCGTCCAAACGCAACAAGTCGGCCGCCGACTACTATGCGGCGGGCGGCAAGATCACCGGTTTCCAGAACGGTCTGGCGATTGCCGGTGACTACATGTCGGCAGCGTCCTTCCTGGGTATCTCCGCGCTGGTGTTCACCTCCGGCTACGACGGCCTGATCTATTCGATCGGCTTTCTGGTGGGCTGGCCGATCATTCTGTTCCTGATCGCCGAGCGTCTGCGTAACCTGGGCAAGTACACCTTTGCTGACGTGGCGTCCTACCGCCTCGGGCAAACCCAGATCCGCACGCTGTCTGCCTGCGGTTCGCTGGTGGTGGTGGCGTTCTACCTGATCGCGCAAATGGTTGGTGCCGGCAAGCTGATCCAGCTGCTGTTCGGTCTCGACTACCACGTTGCGGTGATCCTGGTCGGTATCCTGATGTGCCTGTACGTGCTGTTCGGCGGCATGCTGGCGACCACCTGGGTGCAGATCATCAAGGCTGTGCTGTTGCTGTCCGGTGCCTCGTTCATGGCGCTGATGGTGATGAAGCACGTCAACTTCGACTTCAACACCCTGTTCTCCGAAGCCATCAAGGTTCACACCAAGGGCGAGGCGATCATGAGCCCCGGCGGGCTGGTGAAAGACCCGATCTCGGCGTTCTCCCTCGGCCTGGCACTGATGTTCGGTACCGCTGGCCTGCCGCACATCCTGATGCGCTTCTTCACTGTGAGTGACGCGAAAGAAGCCCGTAAGAGCGTGCTGTACGCCACCGGTTTCATTGGCTACTTCTACATCCTGACCTTCATCATCGGCTTCGGCGCGATCCTGCTGGTCAGCACCAACCCGGCCTTTAAAGATGCGGCGGGCGCGCTGCTCGGCGGCAACAACATGGCGGCGGTGCACCTGGCCAACGCCGTGGGCGGCAGCATCTTCCTCGGCTTCATCTCGGCCGTGGCGTTCGCAACCATTCTGGCGGTCGTGGCCGGTCTGACCCTGGCCGGCGCTTCGGCGGTGTCCCATGACCTGTACGCCAGCGTGATCAAGAAGGGCAAGGCCAACGACAAGGATGAGATCCGCGTTTCGAAGATCACCACCATCGCGCTGGGCGTTCTGGCCATCGGCCTGGGCATCCTGTTCGAAAGCCAGAACATCGCGTTCATGGTGGGTCTGGCGTTCTCCATCGCGGCCAGTTGCAACTTCCCGGTGCTGCTGCTCTCAATGTACTGGAAGAAGCTGACCACCCGTGGCGCCATGATTGGCGGCTGGCTGGGGCTGGTGAGTGCGGTGGGGCTGATGATTCTTGGCCCGACCATCTGGGTGCAGATTCTGCATCATGAGAAGGCGATCTTCCCTTACGAGTATCCGGCGCTGTTTTCGATGATCATTGCGTTCATCGGCATCTGGTTCTTCTCGATCACCGATAAGTCGGCGGCGGCAGAGAACGAGCGTGCGCTGTTCTTCCCGCAGTTTGTGCGTTCGCAGACTGGGTTGGGGGCGAGTGGGGCGGTTTCGCACTGAGGCTTCTAGGTTGAATATGTAGGTTGAGTTGGATGGAAATGCCCTGGTCGAGAGATTGGGGCATTTTTTTTGTGGGCGGTTATCGGATGTTCTTGGGAGGTGGGTGTATATCCGTTGCCGCGGTAACGGCTTCTTGGGGTTCCGCCCTTACGGCGGGTCACTTTTTACAAACGCCTAAAAAGTAACCAAAAACGCTTGCTCCTACGTTCGGCCCGCTCGCTGAGGCTCGGGGTTCCTTCGCTCCGGGATTCATCCGGGGGGCATCGCCTACGGTTTGCTTCGCTGCACCTCCTCTCGATGTGTTTGGCTTCGCCAAACGGTCGCTGCGCTCCCACCCCCGGATAAATCCCTCCACTCAGCCTTCCGACGTCGCCCGAAGATCAAGAGCGGTACTTGAGCTAACGCTCATCGTGTTGAGTGGGGAGGAGGAGCTCTTGATCTGGCCTTTGCTCTGGCTCTGGCTCTGGCTCTGGCTTTTGATTTTTTGCCCCTTCGGCAGGCCGAGCGGAGGTGTCCGTCAGGGGGGAGGCGCGCAGCGCCGTGCGGCGAAGCCGCATACATCGAAAGGAGGTGCAGCGAAGCAAACCGTAGGCGATGCCCCCTGATGGACACCGTAGCGAGGGAACACTGAGCCTAAGCGAAGTGCCGTACGTAGGAGCAAGCGTTTTTGGTTACTTTTTTGGCGTTTGAAAAAAGTGACTCGCTGTAAGAGCGAAACCGCCAGCGGCAGCACCCGAAGCAACGGATATGTACCCAATCAACAAAAAAACCAGTCGGCCCAAAGGCCGCTGAGATGAAACAAACAAAAACGGCCCCCATTCTCATGGAGGCCGTTCCCGGTACAACGCTAAGACGCTATCGCAAGACAGCCCTTATTTGCGGTCTTCCAATTTGGTGATATCCCGCGACTCGTAACCAGTGTACAGCTGACGCGGACGGCCAATCTTGTACGGGCTCGAGAGCATTTCCTTCCAGTGGGAGATCCAGCCGACAGTACGTGCCAGGGCAAAGATCACGGTGAACATGCTGGTCGGAATGCCGATCGCCTTGAGGATGATCCCCGAGTAGAAGTCGACGTTCGGGTACAGCGAGCGTTCGATGAAGTACGGATCGGTCAGAGCGATCTCTTCCAGGCGCATGGCCAGTTCGAGTTGCGGATCGTTCTGGATGCCCAGTTCCTTCAATACTTCGTCGCAGGTCTGCTTCATGACAGTCGCGCGAGGGTCGCGGTTCTTGTAGACGCGGTGACCGAAGCCCATCAGCTTGAACGGATCGTTCTTGTCCTTGGCCTTGGCGATGAACTTGTCGATGTTCGAGACATCGCCGATTTCATCGAGCATGGTCAGCACGGCTTCGTTCGCACCGCCGTGGGCAGGGCCCCACAGTGCGGCGATACCGGCGGCGATACAGGCGAACGGGTTGGCACCCGAAGAGCCCGCCAGGCGCACGGTGGAGGTCGAAGCGTTCTGCTCGTGGTCGGCATGGAGGATGAAGATCCGGTCCATGGCCTTGGCGAGTACCGGGCTGATCGGTTTGATCTCGCACGGGGTGTTGAACATCATGTGCAGGAAGTTTTCCGCGTACGACAGGTCGTTGCGCGGGTACATCATGGGTTGACCCATGGAGTACTTGTAAACCATCGCGGCCAGGGTCGGCATCTTGGCAACCAGGCGGATCGCGGAGATTTCGCGATGCTGCGGGTTATTGATGTCGAGGGAGTCGTGGTAGAAGGCCGAGAGGGCGCCGACTACACCACACATGACGGCCATCGGGTGGGCGTCGCGGCGGAAGCCGTTGAAGAAGGTTTTCAGCTGCTCGTGAACCATGGTGTGGTTCTTCACGGTGCCGACGAACTGGGCCTTTTGCTCTGCAGTCGGCAGTTCGCCGTTCAGCAGCAGGTAGCAGGTTTCCAGGTAGTCCGACTTTTCAGCCAGTTGTTCGATCGGGTAGCCGCGGTGCAGCAGGATGCCGTTGTCGCCGTCGATATAGGTGATCTTCGATTCGCAGGAAGCGGTCGACATGAAACCGGGGTCGAAAGTGAAGCGGCCCGTGGCCGTCAGGCCCCGAACATCGATTACATCGGGACCAACGGTGCCGGTTAAAATGGGCAGCTCGACGGGGGCTGCGCCCTCGATGATCAACTGCGCTTTTTTGTCAGCCATGTGGCCTCCTATTTATGCTTGAAATCATCAGACAGACCCCCCACGCAGGGCCCGCACCACTATAGTGAGATAAATTCGAATGTCAATTTGCCTAAAGTCTTGCTCCAGAAGGCTTTAACCGTACTTTTTCCTCGAAATTGCCTGCCATTTACGCCTTTTATACGACTTGTGCAATCCGCTATTGGGGGTAGGCGATTGCGTTGTCATTAGTAGCCTAACTGTCTATACTCGGCGACCGACCGCCAAGGGCTTTTGGGCTTGCTTTCATTGGGGGTCGCATCCCTGGGTGGTGGTTACCTGACCAGTGCACTCCCCAACAACTTTGCCCTGATTGTTAGGGGCTCTTCAGTGTGAAAAAAAAGCCGTGAAAAGCCAACGACCTGTAAACCTAGACCTAAGGACCATCAAACTCCCCATCACCGGCGTTACGTCGTTTCTTCACCGTGTTTCCGGCATCATCCTCTTCCTGGGCCTCGGCATCATGCTTTATGCATTGGGCAAATCCCTGGGTTCCGAGGAAGGTTATGTCGAGGTGAAGGCATGCTTGACCAGCCCGCTGGCCAAGTTCGTAGCATGGGGCCTCCTGTCCGCTCTTCTGTATCACCTGGTTGCCGGTGTGCGCCACTTGATCATGGACATGGGCATCGGTGAGACGCTGGAAGGCGGCCGCCTGGGCTCGAAACTGATCATCGCCGTTTCCGTGGTGCTGATCGTTCTGGCAGGAGTTTGGATATGGTAACCAGCGTTACAAACCTTTCGCGTTCGGGCCTCTATGACTGGATGGCACAGCGTGTGTCTGCGGTCGTTCTCGCGGCTTATTTCATATTCCTGATCGGCTACCTCGCCGCTCACCCGGGCATCGGTTATGAACAATGGCATGGCCTGTTCGCCCACAACGGAATGCGTATCTTCAGTCTGCTGGCACTGGTTGCCCTGGGCGCTCACGCCTGGGTCGGCATGTGGACCATCGCGACCGACTACCTGACGCCGATGGCGCTGGGCAAGTCTGCGACTGCAGTACGTTTCCTTTTCCAGGCAGTATGCGGCGTCGCGATGTTCGCTTACTTCGTCTGGGGTGTGCAGATTCTCTGGGGTATCTGATTCATGGCTAACATTCCAACGATTTCTTTCGACGCCATCATCATTGGCGGCGGCGGTGCCGGCATGCGCGCTGCGCTGCAGCTGGCACAGGGCGGTCACAAGACTGCCGTGATCACCAAGGTCTTCCCGACCCGTTCGCACACTGTTTCCGCCCAGGGCGGCATCACCTGCGCCATCGCGTCGGCCGACCCGAACGATGACTGGCGCTGGCACATGTACGATACCGTCAAGGGTTCCGACTACATCGGTGACCAGGACGCTATCGAATACATGTGTCAGGAAGGCCCGGCTGCCGTTTTCGAGCTGGATCACATGGGGCTGCCGTTCTCGCGTACCGAAACCGGCCGTATCTACCAGCGTCCGTTCGGCGGTCAGTCGAAGGATTACGGTAAAGGCGGGCAGGCTGCCCGTACCTGCGCAGCATCCGACCGTACCGGTCATGCGCTGCTGCACACCCTTTATCAGGGCAACCTGAAAGCCGGTACCACGTTCCTGAACGAGTACTACGCTGTCGACCTGGTAAAAAACCAGGAAGGCGAATTCGTCGGTGTGATCGCAATCTGCATCGAAACCGGCGAAACCACCTACATCCGCGCGAAAGCCACCGTTCTGGCTACCGGCGGTGCAGGTCGTATCTATGCCTCCACCACCAACGCCCTGATCAACACCGGTGACGGCGTCGGCATGGCTCTGCGTGCTGGCGTGCCGGTACAAGACATCGAAATGTGGCAGTTCCACCCGACCGGCATCGCCGGCGCCGGTGTACTGGTTACCGAAGGTTGCCGTGGTGAAGGTGGTTACCTGATCAACAAGCACGGCGAGCGTTTCATGGAGCGTTATGCTCCGAACGCCAAAGACCTTGCCGGTCGCGACGTGGTTGCCCGTTCGATGGTTAAAGAAATCATCGCCGGCAACGGTTGCGGTCCGAACGGCGACCACGTAATGCTCAAACTCGACCACCTGGGCGAGGAAGTGCTGCACAGCCGTCTGCCAGGCATCTGCGAACTGTCGAAGACATTCGCACACGTTGACCCGGTGGTTGCTCCGGTTCCGGTTGTTCCGACTTGCCACTACATGATGGGCGGCGTTGCCACCAACATTCACGGCCAGGCGATCACCCAGGACGCCGAAGGTGTGGATCAGATCATTCCTGGTCTGTTCGCCGTCGGTGAAGTGGCTTGCGTATCGGTTCATGGTGCCAACCGTCTGGGCGGCAACTCGCTGCTCGACCTGGTGGTATTCGGTCGCGCTGCCGGCCTGCACCTGGAGAAGGCGCTGACCGATGGCATCGAATACGACGACGCTACCGAAGCCGACATCGAAGCTGCCCTGGCGCGTCTGAACGCCCTGAACAACCGTACCGACGGCGAAGACGTCGCTACCCTGCGTCGCGAGTTGCAAAGCTGCATGCAGAACTACTTCGGTGTATTCCGTACCGGCGAATACATGCAGAAGGGTATTGCCCAGCTGGCCGATCTGCGCAAGCGCATCGCCAACGTGAAGATCAACGATAAGTCGCAGGCGTTCAACACTGCACGTATCGAGGCGCTGGAACTGCAAAACCTGCTGGAAGTGGCTGAAGCTACCGCCATTGCTGCCGAAGTACGTAAAGAGTCCCGCGGCGCTCACGCCCGTGAAGACTTCGAAGATCGTGACGACGAAAACTGGCTGTGCCACACCCTGTACTTCCCGGGTGAGAAACGTGTCGCCAAGCGTGCCGTGAACTTCTCGCCGAAGACTGTTCCGACTTTCGAACCAAAAGTCCGGACTTATTAAGGGTGACCGCCATGTTGAAAGTCAGTGTTTATCGTTACAACCCTGATCAGGACGCTGCGCCGTTCATGCAGGAATTCCAGGTCGATACCGGTGGTAAGGACCTGATGGTGCTGGACGTGCTGGCCCTGATCAAAGAGCAGGACGAAGGTTTCTCCTATCGTCGCTCCTGCCGTGAAGGCGTCTGCGGCTCCGACGGCATGAACATCAACGGCAAGAACGGCCTGGCGTGCATCACGCCGCTGTCCGCTGTCGTCAAAGGTAACAAGCTGATCATTCGTCCTCTGCCAGGTTTGCCGGTTATCCGTGACCTGGTCGTCGATATGAGCATCTTCTACAAGCAATACGAGAAGGTTAAGCCTTTCCTGCAGAACGACACGCCGGCTCCGGCCATCGAGCGTCTGCAGTCCCCTGAAGAGCGTGAAAAGCTCGACGGTCTGTACGAGTGCATCCTGTGCGCCTGCTGCTCGACCTCTTGCCCGTCCTTCTGGTGGAACCCGGACAAGTTCCTGGGTCCGGCTGCACTGCTTCAAGCGTACCGCTTCCTGGCAGACAGCCGTGACACCAAGACGTCCGAGCGTCTGGCGTCCCTCGATGACCCGTTCAGCGTCTTCCGCTGCCGGGGCATCATGAACTGCGTCAACGTATGTCCGAAAGGCCTGAACCCGACTAAGGCCATCGGTCACATCCGTAACATGCTGCTTTCGAGCGGCGTGTGATTCAGAAGCTGTAAAAGTAGTACTGCTTCACCGTAGAGGCTGTGGCGCGGGCTTCAACCCGCGCCAGGGCTATAACCAGAGCAACAGCCATAAGCTGCAGCTCTTATTTTGAAGAAATGAGACAAGCAGGGGCATCCGGGCTGGTACCCGGACTATCAGTGTGATCCTAAGTGGCTTGTTTTGGTCGCTGCATTCGGACTTCTGCAAGCTTGCTCGGTGTCGGCACCGATGGTGTTCCCCTAACCGAGGGTGACCAAGCATGCAAGAAAGCGTGATGCAGCGCATGTGGAACAGCGCCTACCTTTCAGGTGGAAACGCTGCCTATGTGGAAGAGCTTTATGAGCTCTACCTGCACGACCCTAACGCTGTGCCAGAAGAGTGGCGCACCTACTTTCAGAAGCTGCCCGCCGACGGCGGCTCTGCCACCGATGTTTCGCACTCCACAATTCGCGATCATTTCGTGCTGCTGGCAAAGAACCAGCGCCGCGCCCAACCGGTTTCCGCCGGCAGCGTGAGCAGTGAGCACGAGAAGAAGCAAGTTGAAGTGCTGCGATTGATCCAGGCCTACCGTATGCGTGGCCACCAGGCAGCCCAGCTTGACCCGCTGGGGCTGTGGCAGCGTCCTGCACCTGCAGACCTGTCGATCAATCATTACGGCTTGACCAATGCCGATCTTGATACGACCTTCCGTGCCGGCGACCTGTTCATCGGCAAAGAGGAAGCGAGCCTACGCGAAATTCACGAAGCGTTGCAGCAGACATATTGCCGCACCATCGGCGCTGAATTTACGCACATCACCGATTCCGAGCAGCGCCAGTGGTTCCAGCAGCGTCTGGAAAGCGTACGTGGCCGTCCGGAATACTCCGCCGACATCAAGAGCCACCTGCTTGAGCGCGTGACGGCCGGTGAAGGCCTGGAAAAATACCTGGGTACCAAATACCCGGGCACCAAGCGTTTCGGTCTGGAAGGCGGCGAAAGCCTGATTCCGATGCTCGACGAACTGATCCAGCGTTCCGGTTCCTACGGCACCAAGGAAGTCGTCATCGGCATGGCCCACCGTGGCCGTCTGAACGTACTGGTCAACACCTTCGGCAAGAACCCGCGCGAGCTGTTCGACGAGTTCGAAGGCAAGAAGAAGGTCGAGCTGGGTTCCGGTGACGTTAAATACCACCAGGGCTTCTCGTCCAACGTGATGACCGCCGGCGGTGAAGTTCACCTGGCCATGGCGTTCAACCCGTCCCACCTGGAAATCGTTTCCCCGGTGGTCGAAGGTTCGGTACGTGCTCGTCAGGACCGTCGCAACGATGCGACCGGCGAGAAGGTATTGCCGATCTCCATCCACGGTGACGCGGCATTCGCCGGTCAAGGCGTGGTGATGGAAACCTTCCAGATGTCGCAGACCCGCGGTTTCAAGACCGGCGGTACCGTGCACATCGTGATCAACAACCAGGTCGGTTTCACCATCAGCAATCCGCTGGACTCGCGCTCCACCGAGTACGCCACCGACGTTGCGAAGATGATCCAGGCGCCGATCCTCCATGTGAATGGCGATGATCCGGAAGCCGTATTGTTCGTGACCCAGCTGGCCATCGACTACCGCATGCAGTTCAAGCGTGACGTGGTGATCGATCTGGTCTGCTACCGTCGTCGTGGCCACAACGAGGCCGACGAGCCAAGCGGCACCCAGCCACTGATGTATCAGCAGATCACCAAGCAGCGCACCACCCGTGAGCTGTACGCTGATCGTCTGACCCAGGCCGGTGTACTGGATGCCGAGCGCGTTCAGGCGAAAGTCGACGAATACCGCAACGCGCTGGACAACGGTCTGCACGTAGTGAAATCGCTGGTCAAAGAGCCGAACAAAGAGCTGTTCGTGGACTGGCGTCCGTATCTGGGCCACGCCTGGACTGCGCGTCACGACACTCGCTTCGATCTGAAGACTCTGCAGGAACTGTCCGCCAAGCTGCTGGAAATTCCGGAAGGCTTCGTGGTTCAGCGCCAGGTTGCGAAGATCTACGAAGATCGTCAGAAGATGCAAGCCGGCGGCCTGCCGATCAACTGGGGCTACGCTGAAACCATGGCGTACGCGACCCTGGCGTTCGAAGGTCACCCGATCCGCATGACCGGTCAGGACATCGGCCGCGGTACGTTCTCGCACCGTCACGCTGTTCTGCACAACCAGAAAGATGCCGGCACCTACATTCCGCTCAAGCATCTGTATGAAGGTCAGCCGCGTTTCGACCTGTACGACTCGTTCCTGTCGGAAGAGGCCGTGCTGGCGTTCGAATACGGTTACTCGACCACCACGCCGAACGCGCTGGTGATCTGGGAAGCCCAGTTCGGCGACTTCGCCAACGGTGCACAGGTTGTCATCGACCAGTTCATCACCAGCGGCGAGCACAAGTGGGGCCGTCTCTGCGGTCTGACCATGCTGCTGCCACACGGCTACGAAGGCCAGGGCCCTGAGCACAGCTCGGCGCGTCTTGAGCGTTACCTGCAGCTGTGCGCCGAGCACAACATTCAGGTGTGCATGCCGACGACTCCGGCGCAGATCTACCACTTGCTGCGTCGTCAGGTGATTCGCCCGCTGCGCAAACCGCTGGTAGTGCTGACTCCGAAGTCGCTGCTGCGTCACAAACTGGCAATCTCGACGCTGGAAGATCTGGCCGAAGGTTCCTTCCAGACCGTTATCCCGGAAATCGATGCACTGGACCCGAAAAAGGTCGAGCGCGTGGTTCTGTGCAGCGGCAAGGTCTACTACGACCTGCTGGAAAAACGCCGTGCCGAAGGCCGCGAAGATATCGCCATCGTGCGTATCGAGCAGCTGTACCCATTCCCTGAGGACGACTTGAAAGAAGTCCTGGCTCCTTACACCAACGCCAAAGCGGCTGTCTGGTGCCAGGAAGAGCCGATGAACCAGGGCGCCTGGTACTGCAGCCAGCACCACCTGCGTCGCAGCATCAGCAACCTCAACAAATCTCTCGTACTCGAGTACGCGGGCCGTGAGGCTTCTGCTGCACCTGCATGTGGTTACGCATCGATGCACGCCGAGCAGCAGGAAAAACTGCTGCAAGACGCGTTTACCGTTTAACGCCTTCGCGCACCTGAAACCGAATTTAAGGAACCACAGACAATGGCTATCGAGATCAAAGCCCCCACTTTCCCGGAATCGGTTGCCGATGGCACCGTTGCCACCTGGCACAAACAACCGGGCGACGCCGTCAAGCGTGACGAACTGATCGTCGACATCGAAACCGACAAGGTCGTTCTGGAAGTGCTGGCCACCGCTGACGGCGTGCTGGGCGCAATCGTCAAGGGCGAGGGCGAAACCGTTCTGTCCGACGAAGTCCTGGGCTCCATCGTTGAAGGCGGCGCTGCTGCCGCTGCTCCGGCTGCCGCTGCTGCTCCGGCCGCTGCTGCCGCTGCCCCGGCTGCTGCCGGCGCTGACGAAGACGCGATCGCCGCACCAGCCGCTCGCAAGCTGGCCGAAGAAAACGGCATCAACCTGGCTTCCGTTAAAGGCACCGGCAAAGACGGCCGTGTGACCAAGGAAGACGTGGTTGCCGCAGTTGAAGCGAAGAAATCCGCTCCGGCTGCTGCGCCGAAAGCTGCTGCTCCGGCCGCTGCCGCTCCTGTGTTCGCCGCTGGCGACCGCATCGAGAAGCGCGTTCCGATGACTCGCGTTCGTGCCACCGTTGCCAAGCGCCTGGTTGAAGCCCAGTCGAACATGGCGATGCTGACCACTTTCAACGAAGTCGACATGACCGAAGTCATGGCGCTGCGTTCGAAGTACAAGGACCTGTTCGAGAAATCCCACAACGGCGTACGCCTGGGCTTCATGTCGTTCTTCGTGAAGGCTGCCACCGAAGCGCTGAAACGCTTCCCTGCGGTCAACGCTTCGATCGACGGCAACGACATCGTTTACCACGGCTATGCCGACATCGGTGTGGCAGTGTCCAGCGACCGTGGCCTGGTGGTTCCGGTTCTGCGCAACGCCGAGCACATGAGCCTGGCTGAAATCGAAGGCGGCATCGCCACCTTCGGCAAGAAGGCTCGTGACGGCAAACTGTCGATGGACGAAATGACCGGCGGTACCTTCACCATCACCAACGGTGGTACCTTCGGTTCGATGATGTCGACCCCGATCGTTAACCCGCCGCAGGCAGCGATTCTGGGCATGCACAACATCATCCAGCGTCCGATGGCCATCAACGGTCAGGTCGTTATCCGTCCGATGATGTATCTGGCACTGTCCTACGATCACCGCCTGATCGATGGCAAAGAAGCTGTGACTTTCCTGGTGACCATCAAGAACCTGCTGGAAGATCCGGCTCGTCTGTTGCTGGATATCTGATAGAAGCAGCCATGAGCTGCAGGTTTCAGGCTGCCGGGAACGGCAGTCTGGCTTGCAGCTTGCGGCTTGAAGCTTTTCGCTAAAGAGGATTTTTTGAATGTCGCAGAAATTTGACGTAGTAGTGATCGGTGCGGGCCCTGGCGGCTACGTGGCAGCCATCAAGGCCGCGCAACTCGGCCTGAGCACTGCCTGCATCGAGAAGTACACCGATGCTGAAGGCAAGCAAGCCCTGGGCGGCACCTGCCTGAACGTAGGCTGCATTCCTTCCAAGGCGCTGCTGGACAGCTCCTGGAAATACAAGGAAGCGAAAGAAAGCTTCAACGTCCACGGTATCTCGACCGGCGAAGTCAAAATGGACGTCGCTGCGATGGTTGGCCGCAAGGCTGGCATCGTCAAGAACCTGACCGGCGGTGTTGCCACCCTGTTCAAGGCCAACGGCGTTACTTCGATCCAGGGCCACGGCAAACTGCTGGCCGGCAAGAAAGTCGAAGTCACCAAGCCGGACGGCTCGGTTGAAGTCATCGAAGCCGAAAACGTCATCCTGGCTCCAGGTTCGCGTCCGATCGACATTCCACCGGCTCCGGTCGATCAGAAAGTCATCGTCGATTCGACTGGCGCTCTGGAATTCCAATCCGTACCTAAACGTCTGGGCGTGATCGGCGCTGGCGTGATCGGTCTGGAACTGGGTTCGGTCTGGTCGCGTCTGGGTGCAGAAGTGACTGTCCTGGAAGCCCTGGACACCTTCCTGATGGCAGCGGACACCGCGGTTTCCAAGGAAGCGCTGAAAACCCTGACCAAACAGGGTCTGGACATCAAGCTGGGCGCTCGCGTAACCGGCTCGAAAGTGAACGGCGACGAAGTGGTTGTGAACTACACCGACGCCAACGGCGAACAGACCATCACTTTCGACAAGCTGATCGTAGCCGTTGGTCGCCGTCCGGTGACCACTGATCTGCTGGCAGCCGACAGCGGCGTGACCCTGGACGAGCGCGGTTTCGTGCACGTTGACGATCACTGCGCCACCACCGTACCGGGCGTCTACGCCATCGGTGACGTGGTTCGCGGCATGATGCTGGCTCACAAGGCCTCGGAAGAGGGCATCATGGTCGTCGAGCGCATCAAGGGCCACAAGGCCCAGATGAACTATGACCTGATCCCTTCGGTTATTTATACTCACCCGGAAATCGCATGGGTCGGTAAAACCGAGCAGGCCTTGAAAGCTGAAGGCGTTGAAGTTAACGTCGGCACCTTCCCGTTCGCAGCATCCGGCCGTGCCATGGCCGCCAACGATACCGGTGGTTTCGTCAAGGTCATCGCCGATGCCAAGACTGACCGCGTATTGGGCGTGCACGTGATTGGCCCGAGCGCTGCAGAACTGGTTCAGCAGGGCGCGATCGGTATGGAATTCGGCACCAGCGCTGAAGACCTGGGCATGATGGTTTTCTCCCATCCGACCCTGTCCGAAGCCTTGCACGAAGCAGCTCTGGCAGTGAATGGCGGCGCCATCCACATTGCCAACCGCAAGAAGCGTTAAGACACACAATAAGAAACCACGGCGGTACGGCCCGTCGTGAGCCTTGCGTGCAAGACTCACCGCGGAATGTCCGCTGGACGCAGCCTTGCGTAGCTGCACCGGGTATCCGGAAAGGCTACGCAAGCAGCAGTCACAGGTGGCGCGGCACTCATAAAGAGCGCAGCGCCGAATGCGCAGTACCTAACGAAGACGGTAAAAAGCATGAATCTTCACGAGTATCAGGGTAAGCAGCTGTTCGCTGAATACGGCCTGCCAGTTTCCACTGGTTTCGCAGTAGACACCCCGGAAGCAGCAGCAGAAGCTTGCGACAAAATCGGCGGCAACGAGTGGGTTGTCAAAGCCCAGGTTCACGCCGGTGGTCGCGGTAAAGCGGGCGGCGTCAAGCTGGTTCGCAGCAAAGAAGACGCCAAAGCCTTCGCACAGCAGTGGCTGGGCAAGCGTCTGGTGACTTACCAGACTGATGCCAATGGCCAGCCAGTCACCAAGATCCTGGTTGAATCGTGCACTGATATCGCTAAAGAGCTGTACCTGGGCGCTGTCGTTGACCGTTCGAGCCGTCGCATCGTGTTCATGGCTTCCACCGAAGGTGGCGTGGACATCGAGAAAATCGCTCACGACACTCCAGAAAAAATTCTGAAAGCCACTATCGATCCACTGGTTGGCGCTCAGCCATTCCAGGGTCGCGAGCTGGCATTCCAGCTGGGTCTGGAAGGCAAGCAGGTTGCTCAGTTCGCCAAGATCTTCGTAGGTCTGGCCAAGCTGTTCAAGGATCACGACCTGGCTCTGCTGGAAGTGAACCCGCTGGTGATCAAGGCTGACGGCGATCTGCACTGCCTGGACGCCAAGATCAACATCGACGCCAACGCAATGTACCGTCAGCCTAAGCTGAAGACTTTCCACGATCCGTCCCAGGACGATCCGCGCGAAGCGCACGCTGCCAAGTTCGAACTGAACTATGTAGCGCTGGAAGGCAACATCGGCTGCATGGTGAACGGTGCCGGCCTGGCCATGGGTACCATGGACATCGTCAACCTGCACGGCGGCAAGCCAGCCAACTTCCTCGACGTAGGTGGTGGTGCTACCAAAGAGCGCGTGACCGAAGCTTTCAAAATCATTCTGTCCGACAGCAATGTCGCTGCAGTACTGGTTAACATCTTCGGCGGCATCGTTCGTTGCGACATGATTGCCGAAGGCATCATCGGTGCAGTGAAAGAAGTCGGCGTGAAAATCCCGGTTGTTGTTCGTCTTGAAGGCAACAACGCTGAACTGGGCGCTAAAGTACTGGCAGAAAGCGGTTTGAACATCATCGCTGCTACCAGCCTGACCGACGCTGCTCAACAAGTCGTTAAAGCTGCGGAGGGCAAGTAATGAGCGTCCTGATCAATAAAGACACCAAAGTAATCTGCCAGGGCTTCACCGGTGCGCAGGGTACTTTCCACTCCGAACAAGCCATTGCCTACGGCACCAAAATGGTTGGCGGCGTGACACCAGGCAAAGGTGGCACCACTCACCTGAACCTGCCTGTGTTCAACACTGTGAAAGAAGCTGTAGAAGCCACTGGCGCCACCGCCAGCGTGATCTACGTTCCGGCTCCTTTCTGCAAGGACTCGATCCTGGAAGCAGCGTTCGGCGGCATCAAGCTGATCGTCTGCATCACCGAAGGCATTCCTACCCTGGACATGCTGGACGCGAAAGTTAAGTGCGACGAGCTGGGTGTTACCCTGATCGGCCCTAACTGCCCAGGCGTGATCACTCCGGGCGAGTGCAAGATCGGCATCATGCCAGGTCACATCCACTTGCCAGGCAAGGTCGGTATCGTTTCCCGTTCCGGCACCCTGACCTACGAAGCTGTGAAGCAGACCACTGACGCCGGTTTCGGTCAGTCGACTTGCGTCGGTATCGGTGGTGACCCGATCCCGGGTTCGAACTTCATCGATATCCTGAAGCTGTTCCAGGAAGACCCGAAGACCGAAGCGATCGTCATGATCGGCGAGATCGGCGGTTCGGCTGAAGAAGAAGCGGCTGCCTACATCAAGGCGAACGTGACCAAGCCGGTTGTTTCCTACATCGCTGGTGTGACTGCTCCTCCGGGCAAGCGCATGGGCCATGCGGGTGCAATCATCTCCGGCGGCAAAGGCACTGCAGACGAGAAATTCGCTGCGCTGCAAGACGCAGGCGTGAAAACCGTGCGTTCGCTGGCAGACATCGGCAAGGCCCTGGCCGAGCTGACTGGCTGGGAAGTGAAGAAGTAAGCTTCGGCTGACTTCTCTGCTCCAGCAACAAAGGCCACCTTCGGGTGGCCTTTGTCGTTTCTGTTGGGTGAGTTGACGAAGGTGAGTTATAGGCACCTGCCCAATTACATGCAAAAACGCGACACGGACATGTCGCGTATCGGATAGTTCGCCCTCAAACAGTGCGTTTGTCAGACAAATTCGTTAGGCTAGCAGCCATTTTTGCGTCTGCCGCCCACAAGGCATGCAACGCGCTAAACGGGTCAGTCCCATACGGATTGACAGCATTTCCCTAACCCCACAGGGAAATCCCCCTCTAAATTCCGATTCAGTAGTGTGGTATTTCCTTAATGAAAGTTTTGAAAGGTCAGGACATCCTGGCACTTGGCTTTATGACATTCGCCCTGTTCGTCGGGGCCGGCAACATCATCTTCCCGCCTATCGTCGGTTTGCAGTCCGGGCCAAACGTCTGGATGGCGGCGCTGGGCTTCCTGATCACGGCGGTTGGTCTGCCGGTGGTCACCGTCGTGGCGCTGGCCAAGGTCGGCGGAGCGATGGATGCCTTGAGCACGCCGATCGGCAAGATTGCCGGTGGCGTACTGGCAGCCGCGTGCTATCTGGCGGTCGGCCCGTTGTTCGCCACGCCGCGTACCGCAACCGTGTCTTTCGAAGTGGGCCTGGCGCCGCTGACCGGTGAAAGCCCGCTGGCGCTGTTCCTCTACAGCTCGGTGTATTTCCTGCTGGTATTCTTCATCTCGCTCTATCCGGGCCGTCTGCTGGATACCGTAGGACGTTTCCTGGCGCCGCTGAAGATCATTGCCCTGGCCGTACTCGGCATCGCTGCGTTCGCGCTGCCGGCCGGTGATATCGGCGTGGCCACTCCGGAATACGTCGCGGCACCGTTCTCTCAAGGCTTCATCAATGGTTACCTGACCATGGATACCCTGGGCGCCCTGGTGTTCGGCATCGTCATCGTCAACGCGATCCGCTCCCGTGGCGTCGAGTCGCCGGCCCTGATCACCCGTTACGCGATCATCGCCGGGCTGATTGCCGGTGTCGGTCTGGCGCTGGT
Source organism: Pseudomonas fluorescens (assembly GCF_012974785.1). GTDB lineage: Bacteria > Pseudomonadota > Gammaproteobacteria > Pseudomonadales > Pseudomonadaceae > Aquipseudomonas > Aquipseudomonas fluorescens_BT. Next base: position 1,828,675 of record NZ_CP027561.1, read on the forward strand.
GTATGTCAGCCTGTTCCGTCTGGGTTCCGGCAGTCATGAAGTGGCCGCTGGCGCTACCAACGGCGCGGCGGTGTTGCACGCTTATGTGCAACATACCTTCGGTTCGCTGGGCAGTGGCTTTCTCGCGGTACTGATCTCCCTGGCGTGTCTGGTGACGGCGGTCGGCCTGACCTGTGCCTGCGCTGAATACTTCAGTCGCGTAGTGCCGCTGTCCTACAAGACGCTGGTCATCATCCTCGCCGCGTTTTCGTTGCTGGTGTCCAACCTGGGCCTGACCAAGCTGATCGCGTTCTCGATCCCGGTGCTGACTGCGATTTACCCGCCGTGCATCGTGCTGGTGGCCCTGAGCTTCTGTGCCGCGTTCTGGCATGAACAGAGCCGCATCATGGGCCCGGTGATGCTGGTGTCGTTCGTGTTCGGCACCATCGATGCGCTGAAAGGCGCCGGTCTGGCTGACTGGATGCCATCGCAACTGGCCCACCTGCCGCTGAGCGAGCAAGGCCTGGCGTGGCTGGTGCCTTGCGTGATGACCCTGGTAGTTGCCGTCGTTTGTGATCGCCTGCTGGGCAAGCGCGCCGAAGCACTTGCCTAAGATTGCCGGGCTGCCACAAGCGGCCTTGGGTGATTAAACAGAAATGCCCCGTATCAATCGATACGGGGCATTTTTTATGGGTGTGAGGCAGTGTCTTTTTCCCTCGACTAACGTCGAAGGGGAGCCGAAATCTTCATCACAGGGAATTGCATGTCGTTCATACAAGCCAACCTGATTCATCTGCTGGCCGCGCTCTGGTTCGTCATCTGCTGGGGCGGTTACACCCGTTATGCCACCTGGAAGGGCCGTGACACCGCGTGCCTGGCCAGTGTGTTGCACCTGTACCGCGAAGACTGGATGCGTCGCATGCTGCTGCGTGACAACCGCATCGCCGACGCCAGCGTGATCGGCAACCTTGAGCGCAATGCGTCGTTCTTCGCCTCCAGCACGTTGATTATCCTGGCCGGCATTCTGACTGTGCTCGGTGCTTCGGAGCGTGCAGTGTCGTTGCTGGCAGACATCCCGATGGTGCAGCAGGCCTCCCAGGGTATGTCGGAGATCAAGTTGCTGTGCCTGGCGCTGGTGTTTGTGTATGCCTTCTTCACCTTCAGCTGGTGCATGCGCCAATACAACTTCGCCGCCATTCTGGTCGGCTCGGCCCCGATGATCGGTGAGCGTCAGGTTTCCGAGCAGGAGCGCAAGGCGTTCGCTTCACGGGCGGCACGGGTGATTTCGATGGCGGCCAACCAGTTCAACTTCGGTCTGCGTTCCTACTACTTCGGGATGAGCATGCTGGCGTGGTTCGTCAGCCCGTGGCTGTTCATGTTGATGAGCGCTGGCGTTGTGCTGGTGTTGTATCGCCGCGAGTTTCATTCCGACGTGCTCGATGTAATGGTCTATACCCCTACAGAGGCGCCATTGCCCGAAGCGAACAAAGAGGCTGCTTGATGAGTATTCCGTTCTGGTGTGTGTTGATCAGTGCGTTGTTGATCTACGTGGCGCGCATGCCCGTGGGCAAGGCCATGAAAGAGCAGGGTGGCTACAACAACCATCTGCCGCGTCAGCAGCAGGCGCAGCTCACCGGTTACGGAGCCCGGGCGTTGGCCGCCCACCAGAACAGCATCGAAGCCTTCATTCTGTTTGCCGTCGGCGTGCTGATGGCGCATACCACGCAGACGGCGGGATGGCTCATCGATACATTGGCGATCATCTTCGTGATCGCACGGATTCTCTATTTGTGGTTCTACCTCGCGGACATTCCCGCGCTGCGCAGTCTGGTCTGGCTGGTCGGCTTAGTTTGCTCATTGTTGTTGATGATTAGTCCGACTTTTAGAACTGTCTTGCTCTAAGGTGGCATGGGCAAAAAATCACAGGCAAAAGAAAACCCGCACTTGGCGGGTTTTCTTTTTTGCCAGCGAGAAGCGGTTTATTGCTTCTTGGCAGCTTCTTCTTGCGCTGCAGCGTTCGATTCAGCCTGAGCTTTGGCAGCTTCGGCGTTTTCTTTCGCTGCGTCGTTCACTTTATCCTGAGCTTTGTTCATGTCTTGCTGAGCTTGTTCAGCATGTTGGTTGGCATCTTGAGCTTTGTCCTCGGATTTTTTATCGCAGGCAGCGAGACCGAGGGAAGCGGTCAACATCAAGGCAATAGCTAAAGTCTTACGCATGGGGTGTTTCTCCTTATGGAAAATAACTACTGGCCTTAAGAGCTCGGGCCCAAGGGTTAAGTTCCTCATTTCTCACAGATATATAAGTTTGTTTTGCAATGGAACTTTTGCTGTTCTTGCCACTACCGGCAGCAGTGATTAACAAGAGTAATTATCAAATGGCCGAAAACCCTGTTTTTGAGCGCGCGACACGCTTTCTCTCGGCCCTGCGCCACTGCCAGGTACTGGGTTTGAAAGTGCACAGCGCCAGCAGCGAAGGCCTGACGGTGGTCCTGCCGTACAGCGCACAGATCGTTGGTAACCCGCTGACCGGCGTGGTCCACGGCGGGGCGATCACGTCGCTGATGGACACGGCGTGTGGCATGGCCACCCTGTGCGTGCTGCCGGAATTCGAAGTCTGCCCGACCCTTGATCTGCGCATCGACTACATGCACGCCGCCGAACCGCATAAAGACGTCTATGGCTTCGCCCAATGTTATCGAGTCACCACCGATGTGATCTTCGCTCGCGGCTTCGCGTATCAGGATGATCCCGAGCAACCGATTGCGCATGTCGTCGGCACCTTCATGCGCATGGGCAAGGGGCTTAAAGGGACAAAAGGCTTTGGTGGCGCGATCAAGGGAGAAAACCCATGAGCGATGATTTCAAGCTGCAACTGCAAGAAGCCCACGAAAAGGGTGACTACGCGCCGCTGCTCAAACTGATCCCCTACGCCGGACTCATCGGCGTCGAGTGTTCGCGGGTCGGTGATGACCTGCTGTTCAAGCTGCCGGCCAACAAGGACAACATTGGTAACCCTTTATTGCCGGCGATCCACGGCGGAGTGATCGCCGGATTCATGGAGCTGTCTGCCGCCCTGCACCTGCTGATTTTCACCGGTGCGCCCGGTGTGCCGAAAATCATCGATTTCTCCCTCGATTACCTGCGGGCCGGGCAGTTTCGCGACACCTGGGCCCGGTGTCAGGTCTGCCGTCAGGGCCGGCGGGTGGCCAATGTCGCGGTCACTGCCTGGCAAAGCACCGAAAGCGAACCGATTGCCACCGCCCGCGCACACTTCAAAATCGATGAGCCCTTGAAATCCTGAAGCACGCCCCCAACTCACAGAACAACCCGCCGCCGACCAGCAGGGTCGCGGCCAATGCCATCTGATTGGAGTTTGATGACCATGAGTGTGGAAACTCAAAAGGAAACCCTGGGCTTCCAGACCGAGGTGAAGCAGCTGCTGCACCTCATGATCCATTCGCTGTATTCCAACAAGGAAATCTTCCTTCGCGAATTGATCTCGAACGCCTCTGACGCCGTCGACAAATTGCGCTTCGAAGCCCTGGCCAAGCCAGAGTTGCTCGAAGGTGGCGATGAACTGAAAATCCGTGTGAGCTTCGACAAGGACGCCAAGACCGTCACCCTCGAAGACAACGGCATCGGCATGAACCGTGACGATGTGATCACCCACCTGGGGACCATCGCCAAATCCGGCACCGCCGATTTCATGAAGAATCTCTCGGGCGATCAGAAAAAGGATTCGCACCTGATCGGTCAGTTCGGTGTGGGCTTCTACTCCGCATTCATCGTTGCTGACAAAGTTGACGTGTACAGTCGTCGCGCCGGCACTGCCGCCAGCGAAGGCGTGCACTGGTCGTCGAAAGGCGAGGGCGAATTCGAAGTCGCCACCATCGACAAGCCAGAGCGCGGCACCCGCATCGTCCTGCACCTGAAACCCGGTGAAAACGAGTTCGCCGATGGCTGGCGCCTGCGCAACATCATCAAGAAGTATTCCGACCACATCGCGCTGCCGATCGAGCTGCCGAAAGAAGTGGCCGCTGCCGAAGGCGAAGAGAAGCCAGAAGTTGAGTGGGAAACCGTCAACCGCGCCAGCGCCCTGTGGACCCGTCCTCGCACCGAAGTGAAGGACGAGGAATACCAGGAGTTCTACAAACACATCGCCCACGACTTCGAAAACCCGCTGTCGTGGAGCCACAACAAGGTCGAAGGCAAGCTCGAGTACACCTCGCTGCTGTACTTGCCGGCCCGCGCACCGTTCGATCTGTACCAGCGTGAAGCGCCGAAAGGCCTGAAGCTGTACGTACAGCGCGTGTTCGTGATGGATCAGGCCGAGTCGTTCCTGCCGCTGTACCTGCGCTTCATCAAAGGCGTGGTCGACTCCAACGACCTGTCGCTGAACGTGTCGCGGGAAATCCTGCAGAAAGACCCGATCATCGACTCGATGAAGTCGGCGCTGACCAAGCGTGTGCTGGACATGCTGGAAAAACTGGCGAAGAACGAGCCTGAGCAATACAAGGGCTTCTGGAAAAACTTCGGGCAGGTCATGAAAGAAGGCCCGGCAGAAGATTTCGCCAACAAGGAAAAGATTGCCGGTCTGCTGCGTTTCGCATCGACCAACGGCGACGACGGCGAGCAGATCGTCGGGCTGGCCGAGTACCTGGCGCGCGCCAAGGAAGGTCAGGACAAGATCTACTACCTCACCGGCGAAACCTACGCGCAGGTCAAGAACAGCCCGCACCTGGAAGTCTTCCGCAAGAAAGGCATCGAAGTGCTGCTGCTGACTGACCGCATCGACGAGTGGCTGATGAGCTACCTCAACGAGTTCGACGGCAAGAGCTTTGTCGACGTCGCGCGCGGTGACCTGGACCTGGGCAACCTGGACTCGGAAGAGGACAAGAAGGTCGCAGAAGAAGTCGCCAAGTCGAAGGAAGGTCTGGTCGAGCGTCTGAAAACCGCACTGGGCGATTCCGTGGCCGAAGTCCGGGTTTCCCATCGCCTCACCGATTCGCCGGCTATTCTGGCGATCGGCGAGCAGGACCTGGGTCTGCAAATGCGTCAGATCCTCGAAGCCAGCGGGCAGAAGGTGCCGGATTCGAAGCCGATCTTCGAATTCAACCCGAGCCACCCGCTGATCGAGAAGCTCGACAACGAGGCCAGCGAAGATCGCTTCAGCGACCTGTCGCACATCCTCTTCGACCAGGCCGCTCTGGCGGCTGGCGACAGCTTGAAAGACCCGGCCGCTTACGTGACCCGTCTGAACAAGCTGCTGGTCGAGCTGTCCGCTTGATCAAACGGTAGAAAAACCCGCTTCGGCGGGTTTTTTCATTCTGGAGTTCAACCAATCTGGAGTCAGAAATGAGCCAAGTCACTGTACGTTCCGTGGTCTATCAGATTGACGGCCAGCCTTATGAAGGGCGCCTGGCGTTCGACGCCGAGCACAAAGGCGCACGTCCGGGCCTGCTGATGGCGCCGAACTGGATGGGTGTCAGCGCTGGCGCTGAAGAGATCGCCAAATCGGTGGCGGCCAAGGGGTATGTGGTGCTGATCGCTGACGTGTACGGCCAGGCCGTGCGTCCGCAGAACGCCGATCAGGCCGGTGCGGCGATGATGCCGCTGAAGAATGATCGCGCACTGCTGCGCAAGCGTATGCAGGCCGCGTTCGAACACTTGCAGAAGCAGGGCGAGGCGGCGGTCGATACCTCGAAACTGGCGGTGTTCGGTTTCTGCTTCGGCGGTTGCTGTGCACTGGACCTGGCCCGTACCGGAGCCCCAGTGAAAGCGGCGGTGTCGTTCCACGGCACACTGGATTCGCCGAACCCGGCGGACGCAAAGAACATCAAGGGCTCGGTGCTGGTGCTGCACGGTGCTTCCGATCCGTTGGTGCCGAAAGAGCAGTTGCCGGCATTCGAAGACGAGATGAACGCCGCTGGCGTGGACTGGCAGTTGTTGAGCTACGGCGGCGCGGTGCACTCGTTCACCGATCCGCACGCCAATGTGCCGGGCAAGATGATGTACGACGCGAAGACCGCAGCGCGGGCGTTCAAGTCGATGCATGACTTGCTGGATGAAGTGTTCAAAGGCTGATTCGGTTGAAAGCACTCCCACGCCTGGCGTGGGAGTGCTGGTTTAAAGCGGTGTCGGCTCGCTGCGTGATTTCGGCAGCTCGATCCGCTCGACTTCCCCCGGCACTGTCGGCCAGTCACCGGCCGCCCACTTGCGCCGCGCCTCATCGATTGCCGCCGGATCGCTCGCAACAAAATTCCAGTTGATCCGCCGTGGCCCGTCCAGTGGCGTACCGCCGAACAACACCGCGTGGCTGTCGCTCTCGGCGAACAAACTCATTTCTTCCCCGGTCGGCAATACCACAAGCGCATGGGGTTCGACCGCTTCGCCGTTCAATTGCACATCACCGCTCAAGACATACAGCGCCCGTTCTTCATGCTCGGTCGGGATCAGCAGTGTGGTCGCGGTTTGCATCTTCAGTTCGGCATAGAGCGTAGGAGAAAGCACCGGCACCGGTGATTCCAGACAAAAGCCTGACCCGGCGATCATGCGGATCTGCACGCCGAGGTTATCGCTGACCGGCAAGGTCGAGGCCGGGTGATGGCTGTAATGCCCCGGGCCTTGTTCGTGATCTTTGGGCGACGCGAGCCAGATTTGCAGGCCGTGCATCTTGAAGCTCTGATCCCATAGCGGTTCGGGTGTGCGCTCGACGTGAGCGATCGCCGTGCCGGCCGTCATCCAGCTGACATCGCCAGCACTGACCACCTGATCCGAACCCAGGCTGTCCTTGTGCTGGATCTGCCCTTCGAACAGATAGGTCAAAGTCGACAGACCGATGTGCGGGTGCTGTCGGATGTTCATGCCTTTGCCCGCCGGATAAACCGTTTCGAGCATGTGGTCGAAAAACACGAAAGGCCCGACGCTGCGGCATTTGGCTGACGGCAGCGGACGCAGGATCGGCTGGCCTTCGACGTCTTCGGCGCGCGGGCGGATGATCAGGGGTTGGGTGTCCATGGTCCATTCCAGGCTGAGCGGGTGATGCGTGGAGCATAACCCGCCGGTGTCGTCGGGGTGATTACTGGCTGTCGAAACCGACTGGCGCGTGGGTTTCGATGGTGACTTCGCTGGTGGTCATCAGCTTGTGAATCGGGCATCGATCGGCGACGCGCAGCAGTTCTTCGCGCTGGGCATCGGTGAGCACGCCCTTGAGGGTGAGGGTCACGTGCAGGGCGTATTTGCCTTTCTGTTCCTGGCTGTTGTCGCGTTTGACTTCAACACCGACGCCGGTCAGCGGGATGTCCTTTTTCTTTGCGTACAGCTTCAGGGTCAGGGCCTTGCAGGCGCCGAGGGCGGCGTCGAAGTAATCGTGCGGCTCCGGAGCCGAGCCTTCGCCGCCGGCGGTCGTCGGGACATCGGCGAACAGTTCATGTTCATCGATCTGTACAGTGTGGCGAAAACCTTCGGCAGACACGGTATTGACGGTAACGGTCATATGAACCTCGCAAGCTGTAGGAAAAGGGATTCGATCAAAAAAGACCTTGCAGGTATAGAGCATTCCCACACAGGCGCGTTCCACTTTCTTGCCGGGTGAACCCTCGTTGTCCGGCGAGGGTCTAGGCTATGCCTGTCTGCCGGAGAATGCTTGTGTCCGTGTTTCGTTTGAGTCTTGCCTGCCTGATGGTTTTCACCGGCGCCGCCAATGCCCGGGAATACATCTATAGTGACGCGCATCTGCATTACGTGGATTTTTTCCAGGAAACCGCCGGCATGCCGAAATTGCTGACGGCCATGAAGGAAAACTCCATTGAGCATGTGATGATTTCCGGCATTCCCGTGGCGAAGAAATGGCACGAAGACGAGCCGAAGCGCCCGCGTTATTACGCTGGCGATGATGCCGATGCCTATTGGTACAGCGCGACTGACGTGATCGTCGCCGACGCGGTGCAGAAACTCGCCCCGGAACAGCGCCAGTACTTTCACCCGTTCCTTTCAGGCTTCAATCCCAACGACAAGAACTCCGCCGCGCACATCCAGCGCATGCTCGATTTGTATCCCGGCTTGTGGCAGGGCATCGGCGAAGTCTTCACCCGTCACGACGACCTGACCGCGCTGACCTCTGGCGACACGCCACGCGCCAACAACGAAGCCATGACTCGCATCTATCACCTGGCCGCCGAAAACGATCTGCCGGTGATGTTGCATTCCAACATCACCTCCAAGCGTGAGAAGAATCCGCTGTACCTGAAGGAAATCGAAGAGCCGCTGCGTAATCATCCGCACACTCGGTTCATCTGGGCCCATGCCGGTACCAGTGCCGAAATCCATCGTCATCAAACGCAACTGGATTTTCTGCTGCCGACCCTCGCGCGAATGCTGGAGGCGTACCCGAACCTGTTCATTGATCTGTCGTGGAGCCTGCTGACGCCTTATCTGCTGGATGAAAAGGGCCAGCCGCGAGCGGAGTGGGTGCAACTGGTGGAACGTTATCCGGATCGCTTCATGCTCGGTTCGGACGTGGTCGGGCGATTCAACAAACTCGGCAAGCAAATCCACGGCTTCAAGCCGTTTCTCGACGCCTTGCCGGAAGCGGTGGCGAAAAAAGTCGCACGGGACAACTTCCTGGCGATATTGCCGCGAACAGCGCTCAAGTCCGGCAAACCCGCGCTGAATCGATAATGCCGGAGGTTCGTAGGATCAAGGCCTTTTGATATCGCGTTTTGGTCTTACGCATTTTTTAAAAGGGCCGATACCTTCTAGAGCAACCAGCTGCAGGGTTGATGCAGCGCTTTTGGAAGGAACCAGAGCAATGAGTATCCGTAGTCTCAATATTGCACCCCGGGCCGGACTGGGTTTTGGCGTGCTGGCGCTGATGGTGTTTGCCCTTGGCGCATTCGCCCTGCTGCAGATGTCGAACATGCGAGCCCAGTCCGACGAGGTCGACAAGAACTGGCTGCCCAGCGTGATGGCCGTGGGTGAAATGAGTCAGGACATGCTGCGTCTGCGCGCCCTGACCATGCGTCTGTTGCTCAATCGCGATCCGCAGGCCCTGGACCAGAATGTGGCCAAGCTCAATGAGCTGCGCAGTGTGTTGAGCGAAGCCCAACAACGTTACGACATCCTGATCGTATTGCCCGAAGAGCGCGCGCTGTTCGACCGCTTCAAGGTCGCCGAACACAAATATCTGGAGTTTCAAGCGCAGGTGATGACCTTGTCCGCTCAAGGACGAGTGGAGGAGGCGGCCGCCATTCTCAACGGGCAAATGAGCCCGCTGGCGGATGAAATCGCAGTGACCCTGCGTGAACTGGTCGAGCTGAACAAGCACAACGCCAATCTGGCCACTGAGGCCGCACGGCTGGTGTTCACCAATTCGCGGGTCTGGGTCGGGGTGATGATCGGCATTACCGCGCTGATTACCATTGCGCTGGCGTTATTGCTGACCCGCAGCATCGTGCTGCCGCTGTCGCAATCGCTCAATGTCGCGGAAGTGGTGGCCGGTGGCGATCTGACCGGTGATATCAGCATCTCCGGCAAGGACGAACCGGCGCGGCTGCTGCACGCGCTCAAAAGCATGCAGCACAATCTGCGGGACACCATCCGCCGAATCTCGGAGTCGTCCAGTCAACTGGCTTCGGCCTCGGAGGAGTTGAGCTGCGTTACCGAAGACGCGACGCGAGGGCTGCACCAGCAGAGTCTGGAAATTGAACAGGCCGCCACGGCGGTCAACCAGATGACCGCCGCCGTGGAGGAGGTAGCCAGCAATGCCGTCGCGACTTCCGAGGCTTCCCGTGAGTCTGATCGCATTGCCCAGCATGGTCGCGAGCAGGTGCAGCAGACCGTGTCGTCCATCGAGCTGCTGGCGGATGACGTAACCGCCAACGCTACGCAAGTTGAGGATCTGGCACAGAAGGTCTACAGCATCAGCAAGGTGCTGGACGTGATCCGCTCGATTGCCGAACAGACCAATCTGCTGGCGCTGAACGCGGCGATCGAAGCCGCGCGGGCGGGGGATGCCGGGCGGGGTTTTGCGGTGGTGGCGGACGAAGTGCGGGCGCTGGCCCATCGCACTCAGCAGTCGACCCAGGAGATCGAGCAGATGATCGGCGGCATTCAGCAGGGCACCGATTCGGCAGTCAGCTCGATGCAGCAGAGCAACATTCGCGCACGCTCGACCCTGGAGCTGGCGAAGGCCGCTGGCGTGGCGCTGGAGGAAATCGCTTCGGCGTTTACCTTGATCAACGAGCGCAACCTGGTGATCGCCAGTGCGTCGGAAGAGCAGGCCGCCGTGGCGCGGGAAGTGGACCGCAACCTGATGAACATCCGCGATCTGGCGATGCAGACTTCGGCGGGGGCCAATCAGACCAGCGCTGCGAGCCAGGAGCTGTCGCGGCTGGCGGTGGACCTGAACAGCATGGTGGCCAGGTTCTCGGTCTGATCAGCGTTCGACAGGCGAAAAAAAGCCCCGCGTTTGCGGGGCTTTTTGTTGAATCAGCTGCCTTTGACTGTTTTGCCGTTGACCGTGCCGTCCTGGAGCATGATGTTGTACTCCTTGCCGTCGGTCTCGACCTGTTGCAGGCGAACCAGCAGGTAATCCCAATCCTTGGCGAACCACATGACAGTGGTGCGCTTGCTTTGTGTCGGATCACGCACGCGTTCGACCTTGATCGCATCGATCTGGCCGGCTTTGGTTTCGACCTTCTCCGAACCCAGCACGCGGAAGTCGTAGGTATCGACTTCGCCATCATCGACTACCTGATAGCTCATACTTTTCTTGCCGGCGGCCACGTCATGCTGCAGCGCCAATTGATAGGTGGATTTGTCGACCATGCCGCGGTTGAGCGGGACTTTCACCGCGTCGCCACGGTCGGTGCCGGTGACGAGCTTGTTGTTCCAGTCGAAGTCCAGATCAGCCTTTTTCGCCTTGCCCAGGCCACCACGTTCGAAGTGGTAGGACTGTGGCAGCAGGGTGTCCTTGTCCAGGGTCAGGGTGCTTTCTTCAGTCAGGCTGGCGATCATCATCGAAGCCTTGAAGCTGAGTTTCCAGACGCCGTTCGCTTCCTTGGTCAGGCTGCGTTCGGCGGTTCCGCTCATGGGCAGCTGCTTCCAGTCGGCGGTGTAGCTGGCGGAGAACGGTTGAAGGTCTGCCGCCTGCGCGAAAGGCAGGGTGAGCAGAGCGCAAGCGAAGAGCAGGGCGCGACGCATAAAATCTCCTAGTTTCGAATCAAGTGACCGCTGGCCCCGAGTAACTGGCCATCCAGTAAAGCACCTTGCTCGCCGAGGGCCAGCCGTCCTTCGGCAAACCAGCGTACGGCCATCGGGTAGATCAGGTGCTCCTGAACATGAACCCGTTGCGCCAGACTCTGTGGCGAATCGTGCAACTCTACCGGTATTACTGCCTGTACGACCAGTGGCCCGCCATCGAGTTCCTCGGTGACGAAGTGCACGGAGCAGCCGTGTTCGGCGTCGCCGGCTTCCAGCGCGCGCTGATGAGTGTGTAACCCTTTGTATTTGGGTAGCAGCGAGGGGTGGATGTTGAGCAGGCGACCCTGGTAGTGACGGACGAAGTCAGCGCTGAGAATGCGCATGAAACCGGCCAGTACCACGAGTTTCGGATTGAATTCGTCGATCAGTTCGATCAGGGCGGCATCGAAGGCCTCGCGACCTTCGAAACCCTTGTGATCCAGCGAGCGGGTGGCGATACCCGCGTCACTGGCGCGTTGCAGGCCGTAGGCGTCGGCGCGGTTGGATATCACCGCGGCGATGCGGACCGGGCTGTCGCCGGCCCGCGTGCTGTCGATCAGGGCCTGCAAGTTACTGCCGGTGCCGGACAACAGCACCACGACATCACAGGTATTAGGCATTAGTGAGCCTTGAGGTTTTTCAGCTCGACCTGGGCCGCGCCTTCGGCAGCGACACCGATCTGGCCGATGACCCAAGGCTGTTCGCCGGCTTCACGCAGGTTGCTCAGTGCAGATTCAACGTGCTCCTGAGCCACGCAGATGACCATGCCCACGCCGCAGTTCAGTACGCGGTGCATTTCGGTTTCGTCGACGTTGCCTTGCTCTTGCAGCCAGTCGAAGACGGCCGGGCGAGTCCAGCTGGCCACGTCAACCACGGCTTGAGCGCCTTTTGGCAGAACGCGCGGGATGTTGTCCAGCAGGCCGCCACCGGTGATGTGGGCCATGGCCTTGACGGCGCCGGTGTCCTTGATCAGCTTGAGCAGCGGCTTCACGTAGATGCGGGTCGGGGCCATCAGCAGATCGGTCAGCGGCTTGCCGTCGAGCTGAACGGTTTCGATGTCGGCGCCGGAGACTTCGATGATCTTGCGGATCAGCGAGTAGCCGTTGGAGTGCGGGCCGGACGATGGCAGGGCGATCAGGGCGTCACCAGTGGCGACTTTCGAGCCGTCGATGATTTCCGCTTTTTCCACAACGCCGACGCAGAAGCCGGCCAGGTCGTAGTCTTCGCCTTCGTACATGCCAGGCATTTCAGCGGTTTCGCCGCCCACCAGCGAGCAGCCAGCCAGTTCGCAGCCTGCGCCGATACCGGTGACGACGGTGGCGGCAACGTCGACATTCAGCTTGCCGGTGGCGTAGTAGTCGAGGAAGAACAGCGGCTCGGCACCGCATACCACCAGGTCGTTGACGCACATGGCGACCAGATCCTGGCCGATGCTGTCGTGCTTGTTCAGGTTCAGTGCCAGACGCAGTTTGGTGCCGACGCCGTCGGTGCCGGAAACCAGTACGGGCTGTTTATAGCCGGCCGGGATTTCGCAGAGGGCGCCGAAACCGCCCAGTCCGCCCATGACTTCCGGGCGCGCAGTGCGCTTGGCGACGCTCTTGATGCGTTCGACCAATGCTTCACCGGCGTCGATGTCTACACCGGCGTCCTTGTAGCTCAGGGAGGGTTGCTTGCTCATGATCCAGGCCTTTAGGGGAGGGGATTCAGGGGTAACGACCGAGTCCAGCGGGAACGCCGAAACCGACGGGGGCGATTGCCTCACGCGAATTTCGATGTGCCCGGCTGTTGCCGGTCTGCGAAGGCGCGCGATTTTATCAGGCTTGAGGGGCAGCGGCCATCCTCGCGCCGACGGGCAGGGCCATATCGGCCGAAAAATTTTGCAATTGAAGCTGTGGGTGACATCACGGGTGCCTGTATAAGGAACCGTCTATCGTTAGGACTGTGCAAAAACTTACCGCCAGCGTGTGAATGTTTTGCAACGGCTTGTGGTCACAGGCTTGCTCTATCCGGTTCACGCGGCCTGTTCCAGCCGCTCTTGTCGACGGGAATTCTCCATGCGTTTGTGTAAATTGCTGTTTGTGGGCTGCTTGTCTCTCTTCAGTCTGGCGAGCCAGGCCGAAAACATCAAAGGTCTTTATCAGGTTCGCGAGCCGGTTAATGGCCAGTCGCCCGAGGAGCGTGATCGCGCTACCCAGGCTGCACTGGATACGCTGGTGTTGCGTCTGACCGGTGACCCGAAGGCGCCGCAGAACCCCGGGCTGGCGCCGATTCGCAAGGATCCGCAGCAGATCATCAGTCAGTTCGGTTTCGATGCCGGGCCGCCGGAAGTATTGAAGGTCGATTTCGACCCGGCTACCACCGAGCAGGCGCTGCGCCGTGCCGGGTTGTCGCTGTGGGGCGCCAGTCGGCCGTCGATCCTGGGCTGGTGGCTGAACGACTCCGCTGAGGGGGCGAGTCTTGTGGGTGATGGTCAGGCCAGTGCCGCGCCGTTGCGACGTGCCGCCCAACACAGAGGTTTGCCATTGCGTTTGCCGCTGGCGGACCTGAGTGAGCAATTGGTTGCAACCGCTCCGACGCTCGAAGGTTCCGACCCCGCGCCGCTGAATGCCGCCTCGGAACGTTACAGCGCCGATGCACTGCTCGCCGTGCATGCCCGTGAAGAAGGCGGTCAGTGGCAGGCCAAGTGGCATTTGTGGCTGGGGGATCAAAAAGAGGCGGGAAGCGTGCAGGGGGCTGATCAGGCCGCTGTTGCCGATGCTGTGATGCTGGCGGTCGCCGAGCGCCTGGCGCCTCGCTTTGTCGCCAAACCGGGTGCCTCGGGGCAGCAGACTCTGGAAGTGCAGGGCATGAATCTGGAGCATTACGCAACGTTGCTGCGGATGCTCGAACCGTTTGGTGTGCGGCTGCAGAGTGTCGATGCCGATCGTATCGTCTATCGGGTCAACGGCAGTGCCGATCAGTTGCGGGCGCAGTTGTCGCTGGCGAAGTTACAGGAAGTGCCGGCCGAGGCGCCGGCTCCGGTGGCTCCGCAGCCTGCGGTGCCAGGCGGTGCGCCTGTCGTTGCACCGGCGCCGGTTCCTGCGGCGCCGTCGTTGCGATTCCGCTGGTAGGTTTTTCTTTCATATATAGAAGCAATGGAGTGTTACATGGCCGATACGCGGCGTTGGTTCTGGCTCGGTGGGGTGCTCCTGCTTTGCGCGTTTGTCTGGTTGCTGCATCCGATCCTCACGCCGTTTCTGGTGGCGCTGTTGCTCGCGTATCTGTTCGACCCGCTGGTGGACCGTCTGGAGCGCCTCGGACTGTCCCGCACCTGGGGCGTGATCGCGGTATTTGCCGTGTTCACTCTGATCGTCACTACGTTGTTGCTGGTGCTGGTGCCGATGCTCGCCAAGCAACTGCTGCGTCTTTACGAGCTGGCACCGCAGATGCTCGACTGGCTGCAGCACACGGCGCTGCCTTGGGCGCAGTCGAAGCTGGGGCTGGCGGATGGCTTCTGGAAGTTCGACAAGGTCAAGGCTGCGATCACCGAGCACATGGGCCAGACCACCGACATCGTCGGCGTGGTGCTGAGTCAGGCCACAGCCTCCAGTCTGGCCCTGATCGGCTGGCTGGCGAATCTGGTGTTGATCCCGGTGGTCAGTTTCTATCTGCTGCGCGACTGGGACGTGATGATGGCCAAGATCCGCAGCCTGTTGCCGCGTGATCGTGAAGAGCGCGTGGTGGCGCTGGCGGGCGAATGTCACGAGGTGCTTGGCGCTTTCGTGCGGGGGCAGTTGCTGGTGATGCTGGCGCTGGGCGTGATCTATGCGGCGGGCCTGATGATTGTCGGTCTGGAACTGGGCCTGTTGATCGGCCTGATCGCCGGGCTGGCGGCCATTGTGCCTTATATGGGGTTTGTGATCGGGATCGGCGCGGCGCTGATTGCCGGGCTGTTCCAGTTCGGCGGCGACCTGTACCCGATGATCGGGATTGTCGCGGTATTCATGGTGGGGCAGGCCCTGGAGGGTATGGTGCTGACGCCATTGCTGGTCGGTGATCGAATCGGCCTGCATCCGGTGGCGGTGATCTTTGCCATTCTGGCTGGCGGCGAGCTGTTCGGTTTTACCGGTGTGTTGCTGGCGTTGCCTGTGGCGGCGGTGATCATGGTGCTGGTGCGTCACGTTCATGACTTGTACAAGGACTCTGACATGTACAGCGGAGTGGATGATCCGAAGCTGTAACATGAGGGAGGGCCGCCCGGTGGATTGCCGGGTTGGCCCGTCTCGTGCAGGCAATGCTGACGCCTGTGCGCCAAAGAAACTGTCATAAAACCAGCGTGTTAACGCAAACCTTTGATTTTGCTTGGGGTCTGTCGCATTGTGCGCTCCGCTTCACGGGTATAAACTTCGCACACTTTACACAGAGGCCACTAACGGTTCCTTGGGAACTGTTCAGTCAGCATGAAACCGATTCAGCTGCCCCTAGGTGTGCGTCTGCGTGACGACGCCACCTTCATCAACTACTACCCAGGCGCCAATGCCGCTGCACTCGGCTATGTCGAGCGTCTATGCGAAGCCGACGCCGGCTGGACCGAAAGCCTGATCTATCTGTGGGGCAAACACGGGGTGGGGCGTACGCATCTGTTGCAGGCCGCGTGCCTGCGTTTCGAACAGATGGGCGAACCGGCGGTGTACCTGCCGCTGGCCGAGTTGATGGATCGCGGCATCGAAATCCTCGACAACCTCGAACAGTACGAACTGGTCTGCCTGGATGACCTGCAGGTGATTGCCGGCAAGTCCGATTGGGAAGAGGCGATGTTTCACCTGTTCAACCGTCTGCGTGACAGCGGTCGCAGGTTGCTGATTGCCGCCTCCACCTCGCCACGTGAATTACCGGTGAAACTGGCGGACTTGAAATCGCGCCTGACCCTGGCGCTGATTTTCCAGATGCGTCCTCTCTCCGATGAAGACAAATTGCGCGCCCTGCAATTGCGCGCATCCCGTCGCGGTCTGCACCTGACCGACGAAGTCGGGCATTTTATTTTGACTCGCGGTACCCGCAGCATGAGCGCGCTTTTTGACCTGCTCGAGCAGCTCGATCAGGCCTCTTTGCAGGCTCAACGCAAGCTGACCATTCCCTTCCTGAAAGAAACCCTGGGCTGGTAAAACCGGGGCTCTCAGCCGGTTTCGGCATATTTCAGGCGCCAGAAAATCCGCTTTCCTGTGCATTGCGCAGGCCGCGTCTCGATTCAAATAGGCTTAAGCGCTTAGATGTAAACGAGAAACCGAGAAGTCACAAAAAGATCGATTGAATTTGCAAATGAGGCTGATAGCGGGCATAGTCTCGGCTTCTTTACAACTATCAGCCACGGTCGTGCCCATGCTAAAGCGCTTCGCACCCCTCGTGCCTCTCGCACTCGTCACCCTGTTGTTCGGTTGCGCTGCTCATTCACCTGTCAATCAAGAGCAGCAACAGCAGGCTAAAAATTCTGCTACCGCCCAGTCTTCCGTTATTTATCAGGAAGAGCTGGACACCGAAAAGGAACTGGCCGACTTCAACGGCAAGAAGCCTTACCAGCTTCCGGTTCTGGCCGACAGCATTCTTGAACGCGGCATGTCCCTGATCGGTACCCGTTACCGTTTCGGCGGCACCTCTGAAGCCGGGTTCGATTGCAGCGGTTTCATCGGCTACCTCTTCCGCGAAGAAGCCGGCATGAACCTGCCACGCTCCACTCGCGAAATGATCAACGTGGATGCCCCGCTGGTTTCGCGCGGCAACCTCGAGCCGGGCGATCTGCTGTTCTTCGCCACCAATGGTCGTCGCGGTCGTGTAAGCCACGCCGGGATCTATCTGGGCGACAATCAGTTCATCCACTCCAGCAGTCGTCGCAGTGGCGGTGTCCGTATCGACAGTCTGGGTGACAGCTACTGGAGCAAGTCCTTCATCGAAGCCAAACGTGCTTTGGCGAACGCTCCAACCGTGGTTACCGCTCGCAAGTAATCACGCCTATGTCGCCACGCTCGTGGCGACAAGCGGTCCTTCAGGGGCAATAGACTTAAACTTTACAAGGTGAAGTTAAAGTCTTACTTGAAGTTTGCCGCGTAGCCGCTAGAATCCTGATCTATATTGATGGCAAACCGCCTGCGTTCCCCCGCAGGCGGTTTTGTTTTCTGTCGAATCGGCAGTAAAAGCCGCAGCCAGATCAGGATGTTCTGCTTATGACGATGACGGCCCGCCTTGCCCTGATGTTCTTCGCAGCGCTGCTCAGCGCTTGCGCCAGTCGCACTCCGCCGCCAGCCCCCGTGGTTCGCGCGCCGGTTGTGTTCGGATCCTCCCAGGCTTTTTCTCCCGCTGCCGAAGACGTACTGTTCCGTGCGCTCGGGCTGGTTGGGACGCCTTATCGCTGGGGCGGCAACACGCCGGATTCCGGTTTTGATTGCAGCGGCCTGATCGGCTTCGTCTACCGCGATGCTGCCGGCATCAGCCTGCCGCGCTCTACCCGCGAGATGATCGTCATGCAGGCGCCGAATGTCGGCAAGGAAGGGCTGCAGACCGGCGACCTGATCTTCTTCGCCACCAATGGCGGCTCCCAGGTCAGTCATGCGGGGATTTACGTCGGGGAGGGGCGCTTCGTTCATGCGCCAGCCACCGGCGGTACCGTGAAGCTGGACAGCCTGTCGAAGGCCTATTGGCAGAAGGCCTATCTGAGTGCCAAGCGTGTTCTGCAGCCGGAGCATCTGGCGCATAACCCTTAGTCATTCGAAGCAATAAAAAACCTGTGGGAGCGCATCGGCTCCCACAGGTTTTTTTGTTTCAGGGTCGGGCTATTTGGCTGCCGACACTCGCCAGACCTTGTTCCCGACGTCGTCTGCCACAAGTAAGTCGCCTTGTTGATCAATCACCACGCCAACGGGGCGTCCCAGGGCGTTTTCATCCTTGTCGAGGAAGCCTGTCAGTACGTCTACAGGTGTTCCATTCGGCTTGCCGGCGCTAAACGGTACGAAGATCACCTTGTAGCCACTGTGGGGCTTTCGGTTCCACGATCCGTGCTGACCGATGAACGCGCCTTCCTTGAATTGGGCTGGCAGCGTGTTGCCCTCGGCAAAGGTCAGGCCCAGTGAGGCGGTATGCGGACCGACGGCGTAATCCGGGGCGATGGCCTTGGCCACCAGGTCCAGGTTTTGTGGCTCGACGCGGACATCGATGTGCTGGCCGTAATAGCTGAACGGCCAGCCATAGAAACCACCGTCCTTCACCGAGGTGATGTAGTCCGGCACCAGATCGCTGCCGATCTCGTCCCGCTCGTTTACCGCTGTCCACAGCGCGCCGCTTTTCGGTTCCCAGGCGAGGCCGTTGGGGTTGCGAATGCCTGAAGCGAAGATCCGGTGATTGCCGGTGGCGCGGTCCACTTCCCAGATCGCCGCGCGGCCCTCTTCCTGATCCAGGCCGTTTTCGCCGACGTTGCTGTTCGAGCCGACGGTGACGTAAAGCTTGCTGCCATCCTTGCTGGCAATGACGTTCTTGGTCCAGTGATGGTTGAGCGGGCCGCCCGGCAGGTCCACGACCTTGATTGGCTGGCTCTTGATTTCCGTTGCCCCGGGTTCGTAGTGGAAGCGTAACAAACGGTCGGTATCAGCGACGTACAGGTCATTGCCGACCAGTGTCATGCCGAACGGCGAGTTCAGGTTCTGCAGAAACACCGTGCGCGTTTCCGCCACGCCGTCGTGGTCGGCATCGCGCAGCAGGGTAATGCGGTTCGGGCTGGGAACCCCTGCGCCCGCACGGCCCATGACTTTCTTCATCACCCAGCCGCGTATGCCCTTGCTGTCGTCAGGTTTCGGCGGGGCATTGGTTTCCGCCACCAGTACATCACCGTTGGGCAATACGTAGAGCCAGCGCGGGTGATCGAGGTTTTCGGCGAATGCGGCCACCTGGGTGCCGGCGGCTGCCGTTGGTTTCGCACCGGCCGGCCAGCCGATCGCCGGGGCGATGTTCACCGTCGGAATCAGGGTTTTATTCGGTTCGGGCAGTTTGGGGGATGGGCCGGTGCCGTCCGAGACTTGCAGGCTGGAGGATTCACCACAGGCGGTGAGCCCTCCGGCGAGTGCGATGACGAAAACGAGCTGGGGCTTGCGCATTACTGATCTTCCCTATGAATGCATTCCTAATCATAGAGAAGTGCGCGAGCCCGATGGTTCAACCGTTCAGCCGCGCGCCTCCTTGAACAGCACGGCAATGCCGGGATGGTAGTTGCCGGCCTCGCTGCGCAATTTGCGGTAGGCGTAGGGGAAGTACCAGGCGACGGCGCACGTGTGTTCCTTTTGCAGGTCGTCGACCATGTCCTGCAGTTCTTCCGGGCTGGCGCTGTGCTGGGCTTTCTGTGGGGCGACGAACAGGCAGCCGAGTTTGAGATCGCTGGCGTAGCTGATGCGCTTGGCATCGCTGGTGATATCGGCCAGGGCCTGAGTGAGATTCAGGTTGTTGACGCGCGGCCAGCGTTGGGTCGCCTGAATGTAAGCGCGATCTTCGGCGCCGGCCAGGAACAGGTCGGCACGGGCATTGCGTTCGCCTTCCTCATTCTGTTTGCGGGTGGCGGTGTCACGCAGGGTGACCAGTTCGGCCATCCATGCGGCGGCGGACAGCAGGCCGAGGTTGGCTTTTTCGTCGTGCCAGTAGGGCGTGTCGTTGTCGCCACGCACGGTGTTGTAGCGGTCGATACAGTCAAACCAGCGTTCCAGCACCGGGCGCAGGAATTCCAGCCGCGGATTGCTGATGATCATGCCTTGCATGGTGCTCTCCCTTGTTATTGTGATGTGCTCTCTGCAGTCAAAAAGCATGGCTCTTTGATATCACTGCTGGCAGTGTGGCACAAGATTGGCGTCAGTTAATTGATCGGCGGCAGTTATTCGCCGCACAAGCCCCTCTTCAATTGACGCTCCACCCCCAACCCTCTAACCTTCGCGGCTTGTTTCAGGTGCTCTGTGGCGCATGTCGACAGAGTGAAACAGGGAAGCCGGTGAGGCGGGTCTTCAAGCGATGAACCCTCACGATCCCGGCGCTGCCCCCGCAACGGTAAATGAGTAAAAGCTGCGTCGGATGCCACTGCTTAACAGCGGGAAGGCGCGCAGCCAGGCACCAGCCGCTCATGAGCCCGGAGACCGGCCTGATCCATCCAGCGGCATCACGGTGGGCGATGCCAGGCTTGTTGCCGTCTGTTCTTGTGCCTGCCCGCCGTTATCCAGCCTCAACGGAGAGCTTCCCCATGAGTGATTCCCCCGAACGCGACGAGCGTCACCTCGCGCGCATGCAGCGTAAAAAAGCCGTGATCGACGAGCGCATCGCCAATTCGCCAGATGAATGCGGCCTGGTGCTGGTGCTGACCGGCAACGGCAAAGGCAAAAGCAGCTCGGCGTTCGGCATGCTCGCCCGCGCCATGGGCCACGGCATGCAGTGCGGCGTGGTGCAGTTCATCAAGGGCCGCAACAGCACCGGTGAGGAACTGTTCTTTCGCCGCTTCCCGGAGCAGGTGCGCTTCCATGTGATGGGTGAGGGATTCACCTGGGAAACCCAGGACCGCCAGCGTGACATCGCCGCCGCCGAAGCTGCATGGGAAGTGTCCCGCGAGCTGCTGCGTGATCCGTCGATCGGTCTGGTGGTGCTCGATGAACTGAACATCGCCCTCAAGCACGGTTACCTCGATCTGGATCAGGTGCTCAGCGATCTGCAGGCCCGCCCGCCGATGCAGCACGTGATCGTCACCGGCCGCGCCGCCAAGCCGGAAATGATCGAGATGGGCGACACCGTCACCGAAATGGGCATGATCAAGCACGCCTTCCAGGCCGGCATCAAAGCGCAGAAAGGCGTCGAACTTTGAATCAACCACGTCACTGCCCGGCGGTACTGATCGCCGCGCCGGCCTCCGGTCAGGGCAAGACCACCGTCACCGCCGCGCTGGCCCGTTTGCATCGCAATCAGGGGCGCAAGGTTCGCGTGTTCAAGTGCGGTCCGGACTTTCTCGACCCGATGATCCTCGAGCGCGCCAGCGGTGCGCCGGTCTATCAACTGGACATGTGGATGGTCGGCGAGCAGGAAAGTCGACGTCTGTTGTGGGAAGCCGCCGCCGAAGCGGATCTGATCCTGATCGAAGGCGTTATGGGTTTGTTTGACGGTACGCCGTCGAGCGCCGATCTGGCGCGGCATTTCGGCGTGCCGGTGCTCGGCGTGATCGATGGTACCGCGATGGCCCAAACGTTCGGCGCACTGGCCCTGGGCCTGGCGCGTTATCAGCCGGACCTGCCGTTCGCCGGGGTACTGGCCAACCGCGTTGGCACCGTGCGCCATGCGCAATTGCTCGAAGGCAGCCTGACCGAAGGCCTGCGTTGGTACGGCGCGCTGTCCCGTGAAACCGGGATCGAACTGCCAAGCCGTCATCTCGGTCTGGTGCAGGCCAGCGAACTCAATGACCTCGACGTGCGCCTCGACGCCGCCGCCGAAGCGCTGGCCGGCACCTGCGAGGTAGCGCTGCCGCCGGCCGTGGAATTCGCCGCGCCAGAAATCGTTGAGACTGAAAAGTTGCTCGAAGGCGTGCGAATTGCCGTTGCCCGCGACGAAGCCTTCGCGTTCACCTACGGTGCCAGTCTCGATCTGTTGCGGGCGATGGGCGCCGAGTTGAGTTTCTTCTCGCCGATCCGCGATGCGCAATTGCCCGACGCCGACAGCTTGTACCTGCCCGGCGGCTACCCGGAATTGCACCACGTTGCCTTGTCGCAGAACGCCGACATGCTCAACGCGATCCGCGCGCATCACGCCGCTGGCAAGCCGCTGCTCGCCGAATGTGGCGGCATGCTGTACCTGCTCGGCTCGCTGACCGATGTCGAAGGCACCCGCGCTGACTTGGTCGGCCTGTTGAGTGGCGATGCCGTGATGCAAAAGCGCCTCGCCGCGCTGGCCTTGCAAGAGGTCGACCTGCCGGAAGGCCTGTTGCGCGGCCACACCTATCACCACTCCCTGACCACCACCGAACTGACGCCAATCGCCCGTGGCCACAGCCCCAATGGCGGGCGCGGTGCCGAAGCGGTGTATCGGCAAGGGCGGATGACCGCCTCGTACGTGCATTTTTACTTTCCATCGAATCCGTCGGCGATTGCCGCACTGTTGGTGCCATGACCGACAACGCATTCACTGAAACCGAGCGCGAAGCGGTCTACCGCGCCATCGCCGAACGTCGCGACATGCGCCACTTCAGCGGTGGCACGGTCGAGCCTGAACTGTTGCGTCGTTTGCTGGAGGCCGCGCATCAGGCGCCGAGCGTCGGCCTGATGCAGCCGTGGCGCTTTATCCGCATCAGCGACCGCGCTTTGCGTAGCCAGATCCAGAACCTGGTTGAAGAAGAGCGCGTGCGCACCGCCCAAGCCCTCGGCGAGCGCAGCGACGAGTTCATGAAGCTCAAGGTCGAAGGCATCAATGACTGCGCAGAAGTGCTGGTCGCAGCCTTGATGGATGATCGCGAACGACACATTTTCGGTCGTCGCACGCTACCGGAAATGGACATGGCCTCATTGTCCTGCGCGATCCAGAACCTGTGGCTGGCGGCGCGCGCCGAAGGCCTGGGCATGGGCTGGGTGTCGCTGTTCGAGCCGCAGGCGCTGGCCGATCTGCTGAAACTGCCGGCCGGGGCCAAGCCGCTGGCAGTGCTTTGCCTGGGGCCGGTCAAGGAATTCTATCCGGCGCCGATGCTGGTACTCGAAGGGTGGGCGCAGGCGCGTCCGCTCAATGAGCTGCTGTATGAAAATTTCTGGGGAGTGAGTCAATGAGTGTGGCGTTGTTGAGTGTCGCCGCGGTCGCGCTGGATGCGCTACTGGGTGAGCCGAAGCGCTGGCATCCACTGGTGGCGTTCGGCAATTTTGCCGGGCGCATCGAGCAACGTTTCAACACCGGCGGGCGTGGGTGGCGCAGCCATGGTGTCACCGCTTGGGTGATCGCGGTGCTGCCATTGACGTTACTTGCCACGGCATTGTCCTGGGCGCCTTATGTGGGCTGGATTGTCGAGATCATCGCGCTGTATTGCGCCCTCGGCATGCGCAGTCTCGGTGAGCACGTCGAGCCGGTGGCCAAGGCTTTGCGCAGCGATGACCTGGAAGAGGCGCGCAAGCGCGTGGGTTACCTGGTCAGCCGTCAGACCAGTGAGCTGGACAGCACGGCTGTCGCCCGTGCCGCCACCGAGTCGGTGCTGGAAAACGGCAGCGATGCGGTGTTCGCTGCAATCTTCTGGTTTGTCGTGGCCGGTGTTCCGGGCGTGGTGCTCTATCGTCTGAGCAACACCCTCGACGCGATGTGGGGTTATCGCAACGAACGCTTCGAGCGTTTCGGCTGGGCCGCGGCAAAAATCGACGATGTCCTCAACTACATTCCCGCACGGCTTGTGGCGTTGACCTACGCGCTGCTCGGCAAAACCCGACTCGCGCTGAAATGCTGGCGCACCCAAGGCCCGAAATGGGACAGCCCGAACGCCGGCCCGGTGATGGCTGCCGGCGCAGGTGCCTTGGGCGTGGAGCTGGGCGGGCCGGCGATCTATCACGGCGAGCTGCACGAGCGTGCGCAACTGGGCGAGGGTGCGCCGGCGGATGCCGATTCCATCGAACGTGGCTGGCAATTGGTTCAGCGCGGGGTATGGTTATGGCTGCTGATTCTCTGCGTGGGGGCTGAATTCTATGCTTGAGCACGGTGGCCGGCTGCGCAGGGCGGCGCTTGAATACGGCATCGCGGAAGAAGACTGGCTCGACTTGTCCACCGGTCTGGCGCCGTGGCCGTTTCCGGTTCCGGAAATTCCGCTGCGGGCCTGGGCGCGCTTGCCGGAAACCGATGACGGTCTGGAGCAGGCCGCGTGCGACTACTACGGCGCCGCGCAGGTTTTGCCGGTGGCCGGTTCGCAGATGGCCATCCAGTTGTTGCCGCGATTGCGCCGGGCCGGCAAGGTTGGCGTGCTGTCGCCGTGTTATGCCGAGCATGGCGAAGCCTGGCGGCGCAGCGGTTACATCGTCCGCGAAGTGTTGGAGCAGGAAGTCGATTTCTTCCTCGACGGCCTCGACGTGCTGGTGGTGGTCAACCCGAACAATCCCACCGGCCTGAGCCTGACTCCGGCGCGCCTGCTCGACTGGCACGCACGGCTGGCCCAGCGCGGCGGCTGGCTGGTGGTTGATGAAGCGTTCATGGACAACACGCCGCAGTTAAGCCTTGCCCCGCATGCGCATCAAGTGGGGTTGATCGTCCTGCGTTCGTTCGGCAAGTTTTTCGGTCTGGCCGGTGTTCGACTCGGGTTCGTGCTGGCGGAGCGCAAGCTGCTCAGATTGCTGGCCGAGCAGGTCGGACCCTGGGCCGTCAGCGGGCCGACCCGGGTATTGGGGCAAGCCTGCCTGCAAGACACTGAAGGTCATACCCGCCAGCGGATCCGCAGCGACGAAGCCAGCGAACGGCTGGCTGCACTGCTCGAGCGCTATGGCTTCAAGCCTCAGGGCGGCTGTGCGCTGTTTCAGTGGCTGATCACCGAGCATGCTCACGCACTCCACGAATTCATGGCCCGTCGCGGCATCCTCCTGCGTCTCTTCACGCACAACAGCAGCCTGCGTTTCGGTCTGCCCGCCAATGTCGCCGATGAAGCGCGTCTTGAGCAGGCCCTGCAAGCGTTTGCCATGGACCGCTCTATGGACAAGAAACCCGCATGACTACGTTAATGGTGCAAGGCACCACCTCCGACGCTGGCAAAAGTACGCTGGTGACGGCGCTGTGCCGCTGGGCAACCCGTCGGGGCGTTGCCGTAGTGCCGTTCAAACCGCAGAACATGGCGCTCAACAGCGCAGTGACCGCCGACGGCGGCGAGATCGGCCGGGCGCAAGCGGTGCAGGCGCAGGCGGCGTTTCTCGAGCCACACACCGATATGAATCCAGTGCTGCTCAAGCCCAACAGCGACACCGGTGCCCAGGTCATCATCCATGGACGTGCGGTCACCAGCATGAACGCCGTCGCCTATCACGACTACAAAGCCATCGCCATGCAGGCCGTACTGGCCTCTCACGAGCGCTTGAGCGCTGCGTATCCGCTGGTGATGGTCGAGGGCGCGGGCTCGCCGGCGGAGATCAATCTGCGCGCCGGTGACATCGCCAACATGGGCTTCGCCGAAGCGGTGGATTGCCCGGTGCTGTTGATCGCGGACATCAATCGGGGCGGCGTGTTTGCCCATCTGGTGGGCACGCTGGAACTGCTGTCGCCGAGCGAACAGGCACGGGTGAAGGGCTTCATCATCAACCGCTTCCGTGGCGATATCGCCTTGCTGCAACCGGGCCTCGACTGGCTGGAGCAGCGCACCGGCAAGCCGGTGGTGGGCGTGCTGCCGTACGTGATGGACCTGCATCTGGAAGCCGAGGACGGCATCGACCAGCGCCAGATCGACAAGGCCGAGCAAGTCTTGAAAGTGGTGGTGCCGGTGCTGCCGCGCATCAGCAATCACACCGATTTCGATCCCCTGCGACTGCATCCGCAGGTTGACCTGCAATTCATCGGCCCGGGGCAAGCGATTCCACCGGCCGATCTGATCATCCTGCCGGGATCGAAAAGCGTGCGCAGTGACCTGGCGTATCTGCGCGCCAATGGCTGGGAAACCGCCATCCGCCGTCATCTGCGCTATGGCGGCAAGCTGCTGGGGATTTGCGGCGGTCTGCAAATGCTCGGCGAGCAGGTGCATGATCCGCTCGGCCTGGAAGGCGCACCGGGCTCCAGCGCCGGTCTGGGGCTGTTGGCGTTTGAAACGCAGCTCGAAGCCGAGAAGCAATTGCGCAATGTGCGCGGGCGTCTGGCGCTGGAAGATGCCGAGGTCAGCGGTTATGAAATTCATGCGGGTGTGACGACAGGGGCTGCGCTGGAAAACGCTGCTGTCCATCTGGATGACGGCCGCTGTGATGGCGCGCAAAGTCTCGACGGGCAGATTTTCGGTACCTACCTGCATGGCCTGTTCGAATCGCCGGCGGCCAGTGCGGCGCTGTTGCGCTGGGCCGGTCTGAACGATGTGCAGGAGGTGGATTACCACGGCCTGCGCGAACGCGATATCGAGCGCTTGGCGGATCTGGTGGAGAAGCATCTGGATACCGGGCTGTTGTGTGAACTCTGTGGTATCCAGGCCGGATGTGATGGCCTCTTCGCGGGCAAGCCCGCTCCCACAGGGTATTGAGGTGTACTCGAGTGCCATGTCCGGCCGACATCCATTGTGGGAGCGGGCTTGCCCGCGAAGAGGTCAGTTGTCTCAACGAATTTTTTTCAGGATGCCTCCATGCTCCAGTTGATCCTCGGCGGCGCCCGCTCCGGCAAAAGTCGCCTGGCCGAAAAGCTCGCCACTGACAGCGCGCTGGCCGTGACGTACATCGCCACCAGTCAGCCGCTGGATGGCGAGATGAATGAACGCGTCGCCCATCACCGTGCCCGTCGTCCCGCCGAATGGGCGTTGATCGAGGAGCCGCTGGAGCTGGCCCGGGTGCTGCGCGAGAACGCCAGTGCCGAGCGTTGCCTGCTGGTGGATTGCCTGACGCTGTGGCTGACCAATCTGCTGATGCTCGAAGACGCCGAACGCCTCGCCGCCGAGCGCGCAGCCCTGCTTGAATGCCTGGCGTCGCTGCCGGGTGAAATCATTTTTGTCAGCAACGAGACCGGAATGGGTGTCGTGCCGCTGGGCGAATTGACTCGCCGCTACGTCGATGAAGCCGGTTGGCTGCATCAAGCTCTGGCCGAGCGTTGTCAGCGAGTCGTCCTGACCGTCGCCGGCCTGCCCCTGACTCTTAAAGGACCTGCGTTATGACTCAAGCCTGGTGGCTGAACCCGTGCAAACTGGTGGATACGGACGCCGTTGAAAGCGCGGCAGCCCGTCAACAGCAATTGACCAAACCCGCAGGCTCCCTCGGGCGACTGGAATCTGTAGCAGTGCAACTGGCCGGATTGCAGGGGCAGATCAAGCCGAAACTCGATCAGGTCTGGATCGCGATTTTTGCTGGCGACCATGGCGTTGTCGCCGAAGGGGTTTCCGCGTTTCCGCAGGAAGTCACCGGGCAGATGCTGCTGAATTTCGTCAGCGGCGGCGCGGCGATCAGCGTGCTGGCGCGGCAGCTCGGTGCGCAACTGGAAGTGGTGGATCTGGGCACCGTGACCCCGTCGCTGAACCTGCCGGGCGTGCGCCACTTGAATATCGGCCAGGGCACGGCGAATTTCGCCAAGGGTGCGGCGATGACTCGGGCACAGGGCGAACTCGCCTTGCAGGGCGGCCGCGACAGTGTGCTGCGCGCGAAGGCGGCGGGCGCGCAATTGTTCATCGGTGGCGAAATGGGCATCGGCAACACCACGGCCGCCAGTGCGCTGGCCTGTGCGCTGCTCGATTGCCCGGTGGCACACCTGACCGGTCCCGGCACCGGGTTGAATGCCGAAGGCGTCAGCCACAAGGCGCTGGTGATCGAGCGGGCGCTGGCGCTGCACTCGGCGCAGCGTGGGGATGTGCTGCAGACCCTGTTCAATCTCGGCGGCTTCGAGATTGCGGCTTTGGTCGGCGCGTATCTGGCCTGTGCTCAGGAAGGTGTGGCGGTGCTGGTGGACGGCTTCATCTGCACGGTCGCTGCGCTGGTGGCGGTGCGTCTGAATCCGGCTTGCCGTGAGTGGCTGCTGTTCGGTCATCGCGGCGCCGAGCCGGGCCATCGTCATGTGCTGGAAACGCTGAGTGCCGAGCCGCTTCTTGAACTGGGCCTGCGTCTGGGCGAGGGCAGCGGCGCTGCGCTGGCGGTGCCGTTGTTGCGTCTGGCCTGTGATCTGCACGGCCAGATGGCGACCTTCGCCGAGGCCGCGGTGGCGGATCGTCCGGCATGACCTTGCGTCTGGATCTGCTGCGCCACGGTGAAACCGAACTCGGCGGTGGCCTGCGCGGCAGCCTCGACGACGCGCTGACTGAAAAAGGCTGGGCGCAGATGCGCGAGGCGGTGAGCGGGCAGGGACCGTGGGATCGGCTGGTCAGTTCGCCGTTGCAGCGTTG
Organism: Pseudomonas fluorescens; assembly: GCF_012974785.1. Lineage (GTDB taxonomy): Bacteria > Pseudomonadota > Gammaproteobacteria > Pseudomonadales > Pseudomonadaceae > Aquipseudomonas > Aquipseudomonas fluorescens_BT. Next base: position 1,856,929 of record NZ_CP027561.1, read on the forward strand.
TGCGCGGTTTGCTGAAGAGCTGGGTGCGCAGCGGGATCTGCCAGTATCTCTGGACAAGAATCTGCAAGAGCTGCATTTCGGTGCCTGGGAAGGGCAGAGCGCGGCGGCGCTGATGGAAACCGATGCCGAAGCGCTTGGGCTGTTCTGGGCGGATCCGTATGGGTTTACCCCGCCGCAGGGTGAGCCTGTCAGCGAGTTTTCTGCGCGGGTGCTGGCGGCGGTCATGCGACTGCATGCGGCGCACGCGGGGGAGCGGGTGTTGCTGATCAGCCATGGCGGCGTGATGCGTCTGTTGCTGGCGCGGGCCCGTGGTTTGCCTCGTGAGCAGTTGCTGAATGTCGAAGTGGGTCACGGCGCGCTGTTTTCGCTGATCGTCGAGGCCGACGGTTCGCTCAGGGAAGTGTGCTGACATGCTGCCCCTGTGGATCGCCCTGCAATTTCTCAGCAGCCTGCCGATTCGTCTGCCGGGCATGCCGGCGCCCGAAGAACTCGGCCGCTCGCTGCTGTTTTATCCGCTGGTGGGCTTGCTGTTCGGGGTGATTCTCTGGGCACTGAACATTGCCTTGGCCGGCACGCCATTGCTGTTGCATGCCGCGTTGTTGCTGACGGTTTGGGTGCTGCTCAGCGGTGCTTTGCACCTCGATGGGCTGGCGGACAGCGCCGATGCGTGGCTCGGCGGTTTCGGTGATCGCGAGCGTACGCTGACAATCATGAAGGACCCGCGCAGCGGGCCGATTGCGGTGGTGACGCTGGTGCTGGTGTTGTTGCTCAAGTTTGCCGCGTTGCTGGCCTTGATCGAACAGCAGCAGGGTATGGCATTGATCATCGTGCCGCTGATCGGGCGGGCGGCGCTGCTCGGACTGTTCCTCACCACGACTTATGTGCGGGCCGGTGGATTGGGGCAGGCGCTGGCCGATCATCTGCCACGCAAGACGGGTTGGCAGGTGCTGGCGGTGAGTGCGGCGGTGTGCGTGGTGATTGCCGGGTTCAATGCTGTCGTGGCGTTGCTGCTGGCGGTCGTCGTGTTCATCTGGTTGCGACATTTGATGGTGCGGCGCCTGGGCGGAACCACGGGCGATACGGCCGGTGCACTGCTGGAATTATTGGAAATGTCGGTGCTGGTCGGGCTGGCCTTGTTTTGATCTGTAACTTGATTTGACAGACTCGCGGGTATATACACGCATCATGCTTCCTTCTCAGTGTTTGTGCATCAACCTGCGTCGCGCCGCACGTGGCGTCAGCAGGCATTACGACGGCGCTCTCGACGGCTTCGGGATCAACGTTGCCCAGTATTCTCTGCTGTGCAATCTGCAGCGGCTGGATCAACCGAGCATCTCCGAGCTGGCCGAAGCGATGGGCCTGGATCGCAGCACTCTCGGACGCAATCTGCGGGTACTGGAAGGCGAAGGGCTGGTGGCGCTGGCTGAGGGCGAAGACATGCGCAACCGCATTGTCCGGCTCACCGAAACCGGTGCGCAACGCCTGGCAGCAGCCCTGCCGGCCTGGGAAGCGGCGCAGCAGCGGTTGATCGACCGACTGGGTGCCGAGAAGCGTGAAACCTTGCTGCGGCTATTGGATGAACTGGCCTGAGGGCCGGTTTTTTCCGAATCTAAGCGGGTATATACCCGCGACTGGAGAATAACAATGAGTTCGATGTGGCGTACGTGCGGTTGGGTGTTATTGGGGAGTGCGCTGATTCTGGCGTTGTCATTGGGCGTGCGGCACGGTTTCGGCCTGTTCCTGTCGCCGATGAGTGCCCAGTTCGGTTGGGGCCGTGAGGTGTTCGCCTTCGCCATCGCCTTGCAGAACCTGATCTGGGGCCTGGCGCAACCCTTCACCGGCGCACTGGCCGACCGCTTCGGCGCGGCAAAAGTGGTACTGATCGGCGGCGTGCTCTACGCCCTGGGCCTGGTGTTCATGGGGCTGTCGGAGACCGCTTTGGGCTTGTCCCTGAGCGCTGGCCTGCTGATCGGCATCGGGCTGTCCGGGACCTCGTTCTCGGTGATTCTCGGCGTCGTCGGCCGCGCCGTGCCACCGGAGAAACGCAGCATGGGCATGGGCATTGCCAGCGCCGCCGGATCCTTTGGTCAGTTCGCCATGCTGCCGGGCACCCTCGGGCTGATCGGCTGGCTCGGCTGGTCGGCGGCGTTGCTGGTGCTGGGCCTGCTGGTGGCGCTGATCGTGCCGCTGGTGAGCATGCTCAAGGACAAACCGCTGCCGGTGCTCGGCCATGAGCAAACCCTGTCCGAAGCCCTGCGCGAAGCCTGTTCGCATTCCGGGTTCTGGCTGCTGGCGTTCGGTTTCTTCGTCTGCGGTTTTCAAGTGGTGTTTATCGGCGTGCACCTGCCGGCCTATCTGGTCGACCAGCATCTGCCGGCCACCGTCGGCACCACGGTGCTGGCGTTGATCGGCCTGTTCAACATCTTCGGCACCTACACCGCCGGTTGGCTCGGCGGGCGCATGTCCAAGCCGCGTCTGTTGACCGGTCTGTACCTGCTGCGCGCGGTGGTGATCGTGCTGTTCCTGTGGCTGCCGGTGACGACCACATCGGCTTATCTGTTCGGTATGGCCATGGGCTTCCTGTGGCTGTCGACGGTGCCGTTGACCAACGGTACGGTGGCGACCTTGTTTGGCGTGCGAAACCTGTCCATGCTCGGGGGGATCGTGTTCCTGTTCCATCAACTCGGCTCTTTCCTGGGCGGCTGGCTGGGCGGGGTGGTGTATGACCGAACCGGGAGTTATGACTTGATCTGGCAAGTGGCGATTCTCTTGAGCCTGTTGGCGGCCGCGCTGAACTGGCCGGTGCGCGAGCGCCCGGTCGCGCGTCTGCAGGTCCGTACGAGCGCAGCATGAAGCGGATCTGGCCGCAAGTCGCTATCTCTGCACTGGGCGCCGCGTTGCTGGCGCTGGTGTGGTGGGGCTGGCATCAGGGCGGGCTGGCGCTGATGCAGTTGGGCATGGGTGCTTGCCTGTAGGCTTTGGTGGCGAGTAACGTCGGGTTCTGACGACTCTCAAGGATGCCCGACATGCTCAAGCGCTGGTGTGCTGTTCCTGTGTTGCTGATGGCGTTGACCGGACTGGCCCAGGCCGCGGATTGTCCGGATCTGTTGCAAGGTTCGTTGCCCAGGTTGCGGGCCAAGGAATCCATCGACCTGTGCCAGCGCTACGCCGACAAACCGCTGGTGGTGATCAACACCGCCAGCTTCTGTGGTTTCGCCCCGCAATTCGAAGGCCTCGAAGCGCTCAATCAGCGCTACAAGGCGCAAGGGCTGGAAATGCTCGGCGTGCCCTCCAATGACTTCAAGCAGGAGTCCAAGGACAGCGCCGAGACCGCCAAGGTCTGCTACGCCAACTACGGCGTGACGTTCACCATGACCGAGCCGCAGAAGGTGCGGGGTGACGATGCGACTCACTTGTTCCAGGTGCTGGCAAAACAGAGCAGCGCACCGAAGTGGAATTTCTACAAATACGTGGTTGATCGCCAGGGCAAGGTGATCGCCAACTTTTCCAGCCTGACCAAGCCGGATGATCCGGAGTTTCTCGCGGCTATCGAGAAAGCCATCGCCTCAAAACCCCTGAAACCCTGATCGACACCCACTAAAAAGCCCCGCCTCTGTCGAGAGGGCGGGGCTTTTTAGTGGGCGAGGGGTTAGCCTCGCCGTACAGCATCAGAAGCGGTAGGTCGCGCCGACACCGAAACCGTTTGCCGAGTTTTCATACTTGGCATCGTAGGTCTGGCCACGATTGTTTTCGTTGTGGACCTTGACGGCCTCTTCCTTCAGGTACGAGTACGCGACGTCGATGGTCAGGTCGTCAGTCGGGCTCCAGCCGGCACCGATGCTGAAGATGGTCCGGTCACCGGTAGGGATGCGCGGCGAACGGTCGACGTTGTTGGTCGGCGACTGGTCGAAGGTCAGACCGGTACGCAGTACCCATTCCTTGTTCAACTGGTAGGACGTACCGATGGCGTAAGCCCAGCTGTCATGCCAGTTCTGCTCTTCGGTGATTTCGCCAAACTGGCCGGCCAGCAGCGGCTGGACACCGGAGTTCTTGACGGTGATCTTTTCCAGCTGGCTCCAGCGGGTCCAGGTGGTACCGGCATAGACGTTCCAGCGATCGTTGATCGCCTGGGTAACCGAAAAGTCCACGGATTCAGGCGTGGTGATCTTCAGCGAAGCGTCGTACTTCTGGCTGGCACCCAGACCGACTGCGGCCAGTGCGCCGTAGTTGACCTTGGTGTTGCCTTCGAGCTTGTAGTCGACCTTGGAATGGTAGGTCAGACCCAGTCGAGTGGTGTCGGTCGCTTGTACCAGCACACCGATGTTGTAGCCCAGCGCGGTGTCATCACCCTTGATCTTGACCTTGCCGTCCGGCAGGGCCTGAGTGATCGACAGGTTCGATTCCAGGGTGCCGTCGATACGGTTGATGGTCGGACCGAAACCGACCGATACCACATCGTTGAACTTGTAGCTGACGGTTGGCTGGAAAGTGATGACCTGTACTTCGGACTTGCTGCCGAAGTAGCGGCCGGCGAAACCTTTTTCATAGTCGGTAATCAGGCCGAAGGGTACGTACACACCCAGGCCGAATGCCCAATGCTCATCGATCGGCTTGACGTAGAAACCCATAGGAACTGAGGTGAAGGGCACCATGTCGCCTTTGTTGCTGCCGCCGTTGGGGCTGGAGCTGGCGTCGCTGATATCGGTCTTGGCATCGAGGAATGCAACACCACCGGTGACTTGTTCGCGAGTGAGACGCGACATGCCGGCAGGGTTGCCATAAACAGTGCTTGCATCGTCGGCAGAAGAAGATCGCCCGGCGTACCCAGTCCCCATCCCGCTGATGCTGTGCTCGTTGATGGCAAAGCCAGCGGCGAAAATCTGCGTGGATGCCAGGGAAACGGCGAGGCTGATGGTGGTTTTGAGCATTACTTTTTTCATTATTAGAACTCCTGGTGATCACCGGGGCGGAAATTACCAACATTTTCGTCCCAGCGCTATAGTCCCTAAGGCTTGAGTTAGAGCGGTTTTGTAGGACAATCCGACCAGATTCGCGACCCGTTGGACGATCTTGCGAAACTGACGAGTCAGCACGCGACCTGATTCAGCGGTGAAACACAGGTCTGCCAGGCACAGGTGAAGTCACGCAGACGACCCTGGGGTTGAAAGGTCTGGCGCCAGATGCGGGCCATTGCGAGCAGGTCGTCCGGGTCGGGGAGGGTGGGGGTCTGTTCTTCGACCAGCAGCCAGGCGATGGCGGTGGCGTAACGCAGGTTGACGGTCAGTTCGAGGTGCGGACTGCTGAGAAAGGCATGCTGGCTGGCCAGGCCGCGAACCAGGCTGGCGCGCTCCGGATCGAGCGCCAGGTAATGGTCCCATAGGGCCTGGTGGCGATGCTCGGCAATCCGGTACAGGCCGTGGCCACGGCGGTCATGCAGGGCGGAACCCAGGGCGGACTGACTGGCGGCGATGCCCAGCAGCAGGGATTCGGCGGTGGCGCAGTGACGTCCCAGATAAATCAGCGTTGGACGGATCACATAGCGGCACAGTTCGCTGGCAGCGATACCCATAAAACCCTCGGTTCTTGTTATTGGGCGGCGAGGCCTGAAGGGGAGCTTGGCAGCTGTGAATCGAATCAGGCCCGCCGAAAGCGGATCAAGCCGCTTGAGTTGAAGTGTAGTGTCATATTCGCGCCGTAAAGGCCTGTTTTTAAAATATTTCCGGCGAGCAGTTATAACCGTTATATCGGTTGGTGCTTAACCGTGAGCGGTAAAAAGAGAAACATCGGGCAATAAAAAGCCCCGCGTTTCAAGCGGGGCTTTTGCTTTTGCAGCCACTTCGGCCTCTCAGGCGATCAATGCCTGACGCGTGCGATCGATCACGGCCTGCAGCGGTTCGGCGCTGGAGTACTGATCGGGGTACAGACGCTCGCTGTGGCGGGCGATCCCGTGTTCATTGACCACGGTGAAGCTGAAGCAGCCTTTGCGAGCGGCCATGATCAGGCAGTTCATTGGAGCAAAAGCGTTGGTTAGGGTGCGAATGGCATCCTGAGTCTGGATTTGAGTAGACATAGTTATTAGGTGTTCCTACAAATGACACGGATAAGAACCGTGCAACGTTAAAACGTTCCAGTAACGCAGACCACCATTGGTCGAACGAAGAACCCGACTGGAACAAAGCAGCCAGTTTGAAGCGCTGAAAAGTTGGCGCGCTTGGGCTGGCAGGTAGGTACTTAGGAGGACAGGCAACACATCGAGGGCAGAGGTTCTGGGCCCGGGGTGAAGATCCTGATCAATTTGCAGGTTGGTTCGGTCAGAGTAAGTGGTCTTCGCAACACCCTTTGTATTCGTTTCAAAGGCTGTGTCGTCGCAAGATTTACCTGGAAACCATCGAGGGGTCGGACCCGCTTTTGTCGGTGGAGGCTTCTGTGAAAAGAAGGCTGACCGTGGGGGGTTGTTCGACCGGAATTGACTTTCAGCTTGGTACTAACGCCGCGGATACTAACGGAACGCATCGAGGAAGGCAAACCTCATTTCTAAAAAGAACCTGCGGGATGTTCTTCCGGCACCGGCCGCGCCCCGATTTGGCTCACATCCCGACCGTCGGTCGTCTCGCGGGGCGGCGAAGTGGTTGCATCGCAGCCGCTTATCCCCAATCAGAATGCCGGAACGACCCGAAAAAGCGCATCGATATAACCGCGTAACAGGTACTTGTGCACATTAGTTGCGCAGACGGTAACCACACTGTCACATCGTTCCTGACCCCGATGGCTGCCTGTAACGAAAGTTTAAGTCAATGAAAAACATCGCTTTTTTTTACTGGTGAAAAAATCGTCAGTTTGACTGCGGGCCCCATTCCACAAGGCTTTGCGGCGTGTCGAGAGGGGTTGTCCACTGAGTTATCCACAGCTTCTGTGGATTGTCCCGAGCGCTTGCTCTAGCACGGGCGTGCCGGGATTTTTTTCGACTTTACCTGTGCGAAAAAAAGAGTAGAGTGGCGCGCCTTCCGATCTGCCCCACAGTGCTTTATGAAGTTTCGCTCAGCTCCAGATTCTGTTACTTCCCAACCCCCTCGTGTTACCGCCCCCAAGCGATTGTCCGTACGTGTGGCCGAATGGCTGCTCGACAGCCCGCGCCTGAGCGACAGCCAGAATGCCAAGCACCTCGCCGGCCGACTGCTCAAGCAACCGGCCCGCGAAGGCGTGATTGTGGCGCAAAGCCGTCTCGGACAGTTGATGTGTCGTGAGTGCGGCAATGCCCGGGATCGCCGCATCGGGCAGGACCTGCTGCGTCAGGCCGCCCGTGCGGGTGACCGGCGTGCACAACAGGAACTCGGCCTGATCGAAGACTGAGCTGTCCAAGACCTGACGCCTTGGTTAACCTTCAGGCTTTATCGGATCGGCGGGAATGACTATGGCGATGGACTTGACCAGCATCTTGCTCGGGTTGGCAGGCGCGGCCTTGCCGCTGCTGGCACTGGCCTGGCAACTGCAACGTCGGGCCAGTCAGAACCAGTCTGAAGTCGCGTTGCTCGAAGAGCGGCTGGCCATGGCGCAAATGGCCCAGGACGGCCTCAATGCCCAGCTTGAAGCCTGTCGCGACGAAATCGCCGACCTTGGCCAGGCCAATGCCTCCAAACAAGCCGATCTCGCGGCCGTGCGCCGGGAAGTCGAACTGTTGCAGATCGAGCGCGACGACGCCCGCGACGCCGCCCATGCCTGGAATCTCGAGCGCGCCAGCAAGGAAGCCGAGCTGCGACGTCTGGACGCTCAGGCCGCTTCACTGAATGCCGAATTGCGCGAGCAGCAGGAAAGCCATCAACAACGTCTCGATGACCTGCAAGGCTCCCGCGACGAGTTGCGCGCCCAGTTCGCCGAACTGGCGGGCAAGATCTTCGACGAGCGTGAACAGCGTTTCGCCGAAACCAGCCAGCAGCGCCTCGGGCAGTTGCTTGATCCTTTGAAAGAACGCATCCAGTCCTTTGAAAAACGGGTCGAGGAAAGCTATCAGGCCGAAGCCCGCGAGCGCTTCTCCCTGGCCAAGGAGCTTGAGCGTCTGCAACAACTGAACCTGCGCCTGAGCGATGAGGCCACCAACCTGACCCGTGCTCTGAAAGGCCAGAAAACCCAGGGTAACTGGGGCGAACTGATTCTGGAACGAGTGCTGGAACATGCCGGGCTGGAGAAGGGCCGCGAGTACCAGACCCAGGTCAACCTCAAGGGCCCGGACGGCGAGCGCTTCCAGCCGGACGTGATCATTTACCTGCCGGGCGACAAGCAGGTGGTGGTCGACTCCAAGGTCAGCCTCACGGCGTATCAGCAATATGTGGCGGCCGACGACGATGCCATCGGCCAGATCGCCATGAAGCAGCATGTGCTGTCGCTGCGCAGCCACGTCAAAGGCCTGGCAGGCAAGGACTACAAGCGTCTTGAAGGGCTGCACAGCCTCGATTTCGTCTTGCTGTTCGTGCCCATCGAAGCGGCGTTTTCCGCGGCGCTGCAAGCCGAGCCGGCGCTGTTTCAGGAAGCCTTCGACCGCAACATCGTGATCGTCAGCCCGACCACGCTGCTCGCCACCCTGCGGGTCATCGACAGCCTGTGGAAACAGGAACGCCAGAGCCAGAACGCCCGGGAAATCGCCGAGCGAGCCGGATGGCTGTACGACAAGTTCGTGCTGTTCATTCAGGATCTGGACGAAGTCGGCAATCGTCTGCAGCAACTGGATAAAGCCTACAGCGCAGCACGAAACAAACTGACAGAGGGGCGCGGCAACCTGGTCAGTCGCAGTGAGCAGCTGAAATTGCTCGGCGCACGAGCGAGCAAGAGCCTGCCGGCGGATCTGCTGGAGCGCGCCATGACCGATGCCGACGGCCTGGTCGAACTGCCTGAATAAGCCACTCTTTTAGAGCGGCAAATAGCGGCTCAACAACGCCCGCAACGCCGCCGGTTTCACCGGTTTGGCCAGATAATCCAGCCCGGCCGCGTGCACCAGGGCCACGGTTTCCGGATGTCCGTCGGCGCTGATCACCACCCCGGGCACCGGTTCGCCCAGTCTCGTACGCAACCAGGCCATCAGGTCGGTGCCGGTTTCACCGTGATCGAGGTGGAAGTCCACCAGCGCCAGTTGCGGCCGCACGCCATCGTTGAGCAGCGCCGCACATTCTTCGCGGTTGCGCGCCGTCCACACATGACAACCCCAGCGCGTGAGCAGGCTGTTCATGCCGATCAGAATGCTGTCTTCGTTATCGATGCACAGCACCCGCGCGCCGCTGTGCAGTTTGCCGTTGAGTTCGACCGCAGCGCCCGGCTGCGCGGTTTGCGTCTTTGCCAGCGGCACCCGCACACTGAACACACTGCCGCGCCCCGGCCATGAACGCACGCGCAAGGTGTGCCCGAGCACCCGGCACAAGCCGTCGGCGATCGCCAGGCCTAGGCCCAGGCCTTTCTCGGCGCGGGTCTGATGGCTGTCGAGGCGTTTGAATTCTTCGAAAATCACTTGCTGCTTGTCTTCCGGAATCCCTGGACCGCGATCCCACACCTCCAGGCAAATCTCGCCCTGTCGCCGGCGTACGCCCAGCAAGACCGGGCCTTTGGCGTAGCGGAAGGCGTTGGTCAGGAAGTTTTGCAGGATCCGTCGCAGCAACTTGATGTCGCTGTCGATGCGCAAATGACTGCCGCGGACCCGGAAGCTCAGGCCCTGTTCCTGCGCGAGCGCCTTGAATTCGGCACCGAGGGTGTCGAACAGCTCATTGACCGCGAACGGCTTGCGATCCGGATTGATCTTGCCGTTCTCCAGACGGGAAATGTCCAGCAGGTCGCTGATCAGGTCTTCGGCCGAGCGCAGCGAGCTGTCGAGATGCTGCACCAGTTTCTGTGCTTCACCGCTCAAGCCGTCCTCTTGGTGGGAGAGGGCGGCGGAGAACAGCCGTGCGGCGTTCAACGGTTGCATCAAGTCGTGGCTGACCGCCGCGAGGAAGCGGGTTTTCGACTGGTTGGCCGCCTCGGCATTGCCCTTGGCCTCAGTCAGCGCGACGTTGAGTTGCGACAGTTCCTGAGTCCGCTCGCTGACCCGTTGTTCCAGCCCTTCGTTAGCCTCGGTCAGTGCCTGTTCGGCTTCGCGGAACGCGGTGATGTCGGTGAAACTCATGACGAAACCGCCGCCGGGCATCGGGTTGCCGATCAGTTCTATCACCCGGCCGTTAGGGAACAGGCGCTCGGAGGTGTGGGCGCGGCCCTGACGCATCCAGTGCAGGCGCCGGGCAACGTGAACCTCCGCTTCGCCGGGGCCGCACAGGCCGCGTTCGGCGTTGTAGCGAATGATGTCGGCAATCGGTCGGCCAACGCTGATCAAGCCGTCCGGGTAATTGAACAACTCCAGATAGCGCCGGTTCCAGGCCACCAGTTTCAGCGACTGGTCGACCACACTGATGCCTTGGGTGATGTTCTCGATGGCGCCTTGCAGTAGGGCGCGGTTGAACTGCAACACTTCCGAGGCTTCGTCGGCGATCCGGACGACGTCCTCCAGTTGCATCTCCCGACCTTCAATGGCGGCTTTTACGACAGCCCGTGTCGAAGAAGCACCCAGGACACCGGCCAGCAAGCGCTCGGTATGGGCAATCCATTCGCCGTCGGCGTTCTGGTTCGGGTTGAAGCCCTTGCCCTGGCGGTAGGCGAAACGAATGAAGCTCTGCCGCGCACGTTCTTCACCGACAAAGCGCGCCGCCAGTTGCAGCAAGTCGTCGATCTGTACCGCCAGCATCGAGCGTGCGCTGGGTCGGGCGCTGATTTCCTGGCCGATGAAGCGTCCGGCCTGCCAGTGTTCCGACACCCGGGTGCGCGACAGTACCGAGACCCAGGCGAACAATGTGAAGTTACCCGCCAGCGATAGCACCACGCCTTGAGTCAGCGGGGTAATCGGTAGGTTTAGCGGATTGCTGTGCAGCCAGGCCAGACCGGGGAAAGTGTCCAGCGACCAACCGAGACTGCGCGCAGCGATCGGCAGGATCAGGGTGTAGAACCACAGGAATGTGCCGGCGGCGAGGCCGGCAAATACGCCGCGGCGGTTGGCCTGTTTCCAGTACAACGCGCCGAGCATCGCCGGCGCCAGTTGGGTCACGGCGGCGAACGCGATCTGGCCGATGGTCGCCAGGCTCGCGGTGGAACCGAGCAATCGGTAGCTGACGTAAGCCAGCAACAGAATCACCACGATGCTGACCCGACGCACCGACAGCATCCACTGGCGGAACACTTCGAACGGCCGCTCGGCATTGTTGCGGCGCAACAGCCATGGCAGCAGCATGTCGTTGGACACCATGGTCGACAGCGCCACGCTTGCCACGATCACCATGCCGGTGGCCGCCGAGGCGCCGCCGATAAACGCCAGCATGGCCAGCGCCGGGTGAGCCTGGGCCAATGGCAGGCTGATGACGAAAGAGTCGGGGATGACCGAACTGGGCAGCATCATCTGACCGGCCAGAGCGATCGGGACTACAAACAGCGCAGCCAGTCCGAGGTAGGCCGGGAATACCCATTTGGCCAGGCGCAGATCCTGCGGGTCGATGTTCTCCACCACTGTCACATGGAACTGTCGGGGCAGGCAGATGATCGCCATCATCGCTACGCCGGTCTGTACCACCATCGACGGCCAGTTGATGGTTTCTTTCCAGTATTCCTCAAGGCGCGGGGCGAGCATTGCCTGATTGAACAGGTCGTCGAAGCCGTCATACAGGCCATAAGTGACGAAGGCGCCGACGGCGAGGAAGGCGAACAGCTTGACCAGCGACTCGAATGCAATCGCCAGCACCATGCCCCGGTGGTGTTCGGTGGCGTCGAGGTTGCGCGTACCGAAAACGATGGTGAACAACGCCAGCACCAGTGACACGATCAGTGCCGTGTCCTGGGCGCGGGTGCCCATGGCATCGGCACCGGCGCCGATCAGCAGGTTCACGCCCAGGACGATGCCCTTGAGCTGCAAGGCGATGTAAGGCAGGACGCCCACCAGACAAATCAGCGCCACGACCACCGCCAGCGATTGGGATTTGCCGTAACGGGCGGCGATGAAGTCGGCGATGGAGGTGATGTTCTCCTGCTTGCTGATCATCACCATTTTTTGCAGAACCCACGGCGCACCCAGCAACAGCAGGATCGGCCCGAGGTAAATCGGCAGAAATGACCATAGCTGTTCGGCGGCCTGACCGACCGCGCCAAAGAACGTCCAGCTGGTGCAGTAGACCGCCAGCGACAGGCTGTACACCCAGGCACGCATCCGCGGCGGCAACGGTGCGCTGCGGCGGTCGCCGTAGAAGGCGATGGCGAACATGATGGCCATATAGGCCAGGGCGACGGCGGCGATCAGCCCGGTGGACAACGACATGGAACACTCCCGACAGAAAACGACCGGACTTGCGCCCGGTCAGACAGTCTCGCACGGGCGCGGCGGTTAGTCAGTGTCGACCAAGGTCGTGGCGTGGCGGGGTGTCGCAGGAACAGAGCCGGGCAGTTCTGTGGTCAGTCCGGTTTGAGCGCGATGTCGATCAAACGGTGCAGTTCTTCGACTTCCAGCGGCGCTGCCGAAAACAGAATGCGGAACACCACCGGGGACACCACCAGATTGATCAGCCGATCCACGCTCGGCGCCGGTTCCTCGGGGTGGCGTCCAATGATGGTCTGCAATTGCTCGCCGATGATCGTTACGCAATAACCCGGGGTCGCACTCGCCTGCACGTCGCGCATCATGTTGCGCCCGGGCTCCGAACTCATTTCGTCGAGATATTGTTCAGCCCAGGCACGGATATCGCTGCGCAGGCTGCCGGTTTGCGCCGGCTCGCTGTCGGGGCGCATGCGGGCGAGGGCGACGTCGGCCAGCAAGGCGGCCAGATCGCCCCAGCGCCGGTAAATCGTCGACGGCGTCACCCCGGCGCGCGCCGCGATTTGCGGGACGGTCACCGTTGAGCGCTCCTGTTCTTGCAGAAGCGCGCGGACTGCCGAGTGAATCGACTCCTGCACCCGGGCACTGCGACCGCCCGGGCGTAAACCTTCTTTAATAGCCATGCGGCAGACCTTAACACAAAGAATTTGCTTTAAGCGCAAGCCGAGAGCACACTCCGCAAAAGCAAAAAATTAGCTTTTGCGGAGTGTGCCCATGACCAGCCTTGCTTCCAACCGTTCCAGCCTGTGGTTTCTGGCGATCACCTTACTGAGTTTTCTCGCCGCTTCCACTGCGCCGACGCCGTTGTATCACCTGTATCAGGATCAGCTGCATTTTTCGGCAGCGGTGCTGACCCTGATTTTCGGCGTCTACGCCCTCAGTTTGCTGGCCGCGTTGCTGACGGTCGGCTCGCTATCGGATCACCTGGGACGCAAACCGGTGATCTTCACCGCCGTGACGCTCAATGCGCTGGCGATGCTGCTGTTTATCTACGCCGACAGCGTGGGCTGGCTGATCGGCGCGCGAGTGCTGCAAGGTTTCGCCACCGGGATGGCCACCGCCGTGTTGAGCGCGACGCTGCTGGACACTGATCGCCAGCAAGGGCCGTTGATCAACAGCGTTGCTCCGTTGCTCGGCATGGCATTGGGCGGCATGGGCTGCGGCTTGCTGGCCGAGTTCGCCCCGGCGCCGTTGCAATTGACCTATTGGTTGCTGCTCGCGCTGTTTGTGTTGCAGGGCATTTATGTCTGGCGCGTGCCGGAAAGCGTTTCTCGTCAGGCCGGGGCATGGGCCTCGTTGCGGCCGACCCTGCATGTGCCAGTTCAAGCGCGCTCGACGCTGTGGCGAGTGTTGCCGCTGAACACCGCGACCTGGGCGCTCGGCGGTTTTTATGCCTCGCTCGCGCCGTCGCTGGTGCGCACGGCCACCGGTTCCACCTCCAACCTGATCGGCGGCGCGACCGTGGCGGCGCTGACCGTGACCGGTGCGTTGATGATCTTCACGTTGCGCAATCGTCCTGCCTCCCGCGCGCTGCAACTCGGGGCGAGCCTGCTGCCGGCCGGTATCGTGCTGATTCTGTTGGGTGTGCACAGCGCCAGTCTGTCGCTGTTCTTCTTCGGAACGCTGGTGGCCGGTTGTGGCTTTGGCTCCGGTTTTCTCGGTGCGGTGCGCAGCCTGGTGCCGCTGGCATTGCCCCACGAGCGTGCTGGTTTGATGTCGGCGTTTTATGTACTGAGTTACTTGGCGTTCTGCCTGCCGGCGTTGCTGGCCGGGCACTTCACCCACAGTGTGGGCCTGCTGGCCACCACCGATGTGTACGGCGCGGTGCTGATTGTGCTGGCGGTCGGAGCGCTCCTGATGAGTTTCCGCGCGCAAGCGGCAAAGACCTGCAGCGCGCCATAAGCCTGCGGATTCGGTTAGCCTTGGCCAGCCCATTCTTCTCACGGATCGACGCATGAAGATTATCCGCAGCAAGACCTTCACCGCCGAACGCGCCTGGGGCGCGCTCGACATCGCCAACATGAACGGCATCACCACGCGTCTGCACTGGACCGATCAGCCCTACAAATGGCACGTCAATGACGGCGAAGAAGTGTTCGTGGTGCTCGACGGTCAAGTGCTCATGCACTATCGCGAAGAAGGCGAAGAAAAGCAGGCCTTGCTCGACGTTGGCGATATTTTCTACGCGTCCATCGGCACCGAACACGTCGCTCATCCTCAGGGCGCGGTGCGGATTCTGGTGATTGAAACGGAAGGCAGTGTCTGACTGCATATCTACAAAACAGATAACAGTTAGAGAAATTACCCGTTATATAGATATTCGATTCGGTTCTACCATGAGCTCAACCTCACCTGAGGACAGGAGTTCATGATGATTTGCCCCAATAGCGCCAAACCCGGCATCAAGCCATTCAGCCAGCTTCAGCATCCGCGTGAAGTGATCCGCCAATTCACCCCGAACTGGTTCGCCGCCACCATGGGCACCGGCGTACTGGCGTTGGCGCTGGCGCAATTGCCCGTCTCCATTCCCGGTCTGCACGCCGTGGCCGAAGGGCTGTGGCTGTTCAACATTCTGTTGTTCGTGCTGTTTACCGCTGCCTACGCCGCCCGCTGGATTCTGTTCTTCGACGAAGCGCGGCGGATCTTCGGACATTCCACGGTTTCGATGTTCTTCGGCACCATTCCCATGGGCCTGGCGACCATCATCAACGGCTTTCTGTTGTTCGGTCTGCCGCGCTGGGGAGAGGCCGTCATTCATCTGGCCGAAGTGCTGTGGTGGCTGGACGTTGCGATGTCGCTGGCCTGCGGTGTGCTGATTCCCTACATGATGTTTACCCGTCAGGAGCACAGCATCGATCAGATGACCGCCGTCTGGCTGCTGCCGGTGGTGGCCGCAGAAGTGGCGGCGGCCAGCGGTGGACTGCTGGCGCCGCATCTCGCCGATGCGCACTCGCAACTGGTGGTGCTGACGACCAGCTATGTGCTCTGGGCCTTTTCCTTGCCGGTGGCGTTCAGCATTCTGACCATCCTGCTGTTGCGCATGGCGCTGCACAAATTGCCCCACGAAAACATGGCCGCTTCGAGCTGGCTGGCCCTGGGGCCGATCGGCACCGGCGCTCTGGGCATGTTGCTGCTGGGCGGCGACGCCCCGGCGATCTTCGCGGCCAATGGTCTGCCAGGCATCGGCGAAATCGCTTCCGGCCTGGGGCTGGTCGCCGGGATCACGCTGTGGGGCTTCGGTCTGTGGTGGATGCTGATGGCGCTGCTGATCACCGTGCGTTACCTGCGTGATGGCATCCCGTTCAACCTTGGCTGGTGGGGTTTCACCTTCCCGTTGGGCGTGTATTCGCTGGCAACCCTGAAACTGGGCAGCACGTTGCACCTGACGTTCTTCAGTGTGGCCGGTTGTGTACTGGTGACGTTGCTGGCGGTGATGTGGCTGATCGTCGGTAAACGCACGCTGCAAGGTGCGTGGCGCGGCGAGCTGTTTGTTTCACCGTGCATTGCAGGTTTGAAGAAATAACCTGCGAAGATTGGGTAATGTGTGGCCTGGATCGCGGTTCGAGATTCTTATAAGCGTAGCCAGGCCACTCGCTACCTTCTCTTTCCAAAAACAACAGGGTCACACGGAAGATGAGTCACCCCTCACAGTTCAACCTGCTGCGCACCCGGCGCTTCCTGCCGTTCTTCATCACCCAGTCGCTGGGCGCGTTCAACGACAACGTGTTCAAGCAGTCGCTGATCCTCGCCATTCTGTATCGGCTGACCATCGAGGGTGACCGCTCGATCTGGGTCAACCTGTGTGCGCTGCTGTTTATTCTGCCGTTTTTCCTGTTTTCGGCATTGGCCGGACAGTTCGGGGAAAAATTCGCCAAGGATGCGTTGATCCGTCTGATCAAACTGGCAGAAATCGCCATCATGGCTGTGGGATCCGTCGGCTTCCTGTTCGATCACCTGTCGCTGATGCTGGTGGCACTGTTCGCCATGGGCACCCACTCGGCGCTGTTCGGGCCGGTGAAGTATTCGATCCTGCCGCAGGCTTTGCGGGAAGACGAATTGGTCGGTGGCAACGGACTGGTGGAAATGGGCACGTTTCTGGCGATCCTGGCCGGGACCATTGGCGCCGGGGTCATCATGTCTTCGTCGCAGTATGCGCCGCTGGTGTCGACCGCGATTGTCGGCATCGCCGTACTCGGTTACCTCGCCAGCCGCAGCATTCCCCGGGCGGCGGCCGCTTCGCCGGAAATGCGCCTGAACTGGAACATTTTCAGCCAGTCCTGGGCCACGCTGAAGCTCGGGTTAGGCCAGACGCCGGCGGTGTCACGCTCGATTGTCGGCAACTCGTGGTTCTGGTTCGTCGGGGCGATTTATCTGACACAGATCCCGGCTTACGCCAAGGAATGGATGCACGGCGACGAAACCGTGGTCACCCTGATTCTGACGGTGTTTTCGGTCGGTATCGCGCTGGGTTCGATGCTGTGCGAAAAGCTTTCCGGGCGCAAAGTCGAGATCGGCCTGGTGCCGTTTGGCTCGTTCGGCCTGACCGTTTTCGGGCTGTTGCTGTGGTGGCATTCCGGTGGAATTCCGGAGAGCGCGCTCGGCCATAGCTGGACTGAAGTGCTGAGTTTCGGCCATGCCTGGGCGGTGCTGATCGATGTGCTGGGTCTCGGGATCTTTGGCGGTTTCTACATCGTGCCGCTGTACGCATTGATCCAGTCGCGCACCGCCGAGAACGAGCGGGCGCGGGTGATTGCCGCCAACAACATTCTTAACGCGCTGTTCATGGTGATTTCGGCGATTGTCACCATCGTGTTGTTGAGCGTGGTCAAACTGTCGATTCCACAGCTGTTCCTGGTGGTGTCGCTGCTCAACATCGGCGTCAACGCCTACATCTTCAAGATCGTCCCCGAGTTCAGCATGCGTTTCATGATCTGGCTGCTCAGCCACTCCATGTACCGCGTCGAGCATCGCAACCTTGAGGCGATTCCCGATGAGGGCGCGGCGTTACTGGTGTGCAACCACGTGTCGTTCGTTGATGCCTTGCTGATCGGCGGCGCGGTACGTCGGCCGATTCGCTTTGTCATGTACTACAAGATCTACAACCTGCCGGTACTGAATTTTATCTTCCGTACGGCGGGGACCATTCCTATCGCCGGACGCCAGGAAGACATCCAAATCTACGAAAAGGCCTTCACCCTGATTGCCCAGTATCTGAAGGAAGGGGAGCTTGTGTGCATCTTTCCGGAAGGCAAGTTGACCGCTGATGGCGAGATCAACGAATTCAAGGGCGGGCTGACGCGGATTCTCGAAGAGACGCCGGTGCCGGTGATTCCGCTGGCGTTGCAGGGGTTGTGGGGGAGTTTCTTCAGCCGCGATCCCGATAAGGGGTTGTTTCGCCGGTTATGGTCGCGGGTGACGCTGGTGGCGGGTTCGCCGGTGGCGATTGAAGCGGCGCAGCCTGCCGAGTTGCAGGCGCTGGTCGGGGCGTTGCGCGGGACTGTCAGGTAGTCGCTTATAAAGCCGCCATCCTTGACGGATGGCGGCAACGGCTCAGGCGCTGACCTTGAGCCCGATCAACCCGGTGACGATCAGCGCGACGCTGGCCAGCCGAATCAATGCCATCGACTCACCGAACAGAATGATCCCGGCAATCACCGTGCCCACGGCACCGACGCCCGTCCAGATCGCGTAAGCCGTGCCCAGCGGCAATTCCTTCATCGCCAGGCCCAGCAAGCCCAAGCTGACTGCCATGGCGGCAACGGTGAGCACGGTGGGCAGCGGACGGGTGAAGCCATCGGTGTATTTGAGGCCGACGGCCCAGCCGACTTCGAACAGGCCGGCAAAAAACAGAATGATCCAGGACATGAAAGACCTCCATCGATTGACGGGGCCGTCCCCAGATTGAAAACTCGATTGAGCCGCAGGGTCGTCCCTGCGTGGCGCACATACTACCTAAAAATGTGCGCCGCGCCTTGATACGGGATCAGTCGGCCGCCTGTTGCGCCAACGTTTCACGGTCTTCTTTTTCGCTCATCCGCCGGAAGTACGTCGAAAGCAGCGCCCCGGAAATGTTGTGCCACACACTGAACAACGCGCTCGGCACCGCCGCCAGCGGCGAGAAGTGCGCACTGGCCAGCGCAGCACCCAACCCCGAGTTCTGCATGCCGACTTCCAGTGCCAGGGATTTGCGCTGCGGCAGCGGCAGGCCGAACAGGCGTCCGGTGAAGTAACCCAGCAAATAGCCGAAGCTGTTGTGCAGCATCACCACGGCCATGATCAGCAGGCCGGATTCGGCGATCTTCGCCTGGCTGGCGGCAACCACGGCAGCAACGATGATCACGATGCTGACCACCGACACCAGCGGCAGCACTTCCACCGCGTGGCGTACTTTGTCCCCAAGCAAACGTTGCGCGACCACGCCGAGGACGATCGGCAGCAGCACCACTTGCAGGATCGACCAGAACAACTCCATGAACGAGACCGGCAACCACGCCGAGGCCAGCAGCCAGATCAGCGCCGGTGTCAGCAGCGGGGCGAGGAGGGTGGTGACGGCGGCGATGGCCACCGACAGCGCCAGATCGCCACGGGCCAGCCAGGTCATGACGTTCGATGAAGTGCCGCTCGGGCAGCAACCGACCAGAATCACCCCGACGGCGATTTCCGGTGGCAGGTGAAAAACCTGGCAAAGCAGCCATGCCATCCCCGGCATGATCACGAAATGCGCAACCACGCCCAGCGCCACGCGCCAAGGATGACGCGCGACGGCGGCGAAGTCGTCGAGTTTGAGGGTCAGGCCCATGCCGAACATCACCAGTCCGAGCAGCGGCACGATCGCGCCTTTGAGGCCGAGGAACCAGGCCGGTTGCAGGAAAGCGATCACCGCGAAAATCAGAACCCAGTAAGCGAAGGTATTGCCGACAAAACGACTCAGTGCAGCCAGTGCGCGCATGGCCTGTTCCTTATTATGTGAAAACGCCACCGAAGCGGTGGCGTTTGAAGATAACCCAAAGACTGCGCAGAGGCTTAGATGCCCTGCGGAGTCTCTTCGCCGCCCAGCGCTTCAACCAGCGCCGGCAGGAAGTCGCCGAACGTCAGCATCATCAGGGTGAAGCTGGCGTCCAGTTGACCGAGGGCTTCGTCGCCGCCGTCCTGTTCCGCCTGATCCTGCAACAGGTCTTCGAATTTCAGGCGTTTGACGGTCATCTTGTCGTCGAGCATGAACGACAGTTTGTCCTGCCAGGCCAGCGACAGTTGAGTCACAACCTTGCCGGTGCTCAGGTGCAGCTGGATTTCTTCGCTTGTCAGGTCCTGACGCTTGCAACGCACGATGCCGCCGTCTTCGTGGGTGTCACGCAGTTCGCACTCGTCCAGGACGAAGAAGTCCGGAGCGGCCTGCTGGGTGGTGACCCATTCGGTCATTACGGCAGTCGGTGCGGTTTTCACGGTCAGCGGGCGAACCGGCAAGGTGCCGATCACTTCACGCAGGGTGGAGAGCAGGTCTTCGGCGCGTTTCGGGCTGGCCGAGTTGACTAGGATCAGGCCCTGTTTCGGCGCGATGGCGGCGAAGGTCGACGAGCGGCGGATGAAGGCGCGCGGCAGGAACGCCTGGATGATTTCATCCTTGATCTGATCGCGTTCCTTCTTATAGACCTTGCGCATCTGCTCGGCTTCGATCTCTTCGACCTTTTCCTTTACGGCATCGCGTACGACGCTGCCCGGCAGAATGCGTTCTTCTTTACGGGCGGCGATCAGCAGGAAGTCACCGCTGACATGCACCAGTGGCGCATCTTCGCCTTTGCCGAACGGCGCGACGAAACCGTAGGTGGTCAACTCCTGGCTTGCACATGGACGCGCCAGTTTGGTGGCCAGTGCAGTTTCCAGCGCCTCGGCATCGACAGGCAGGTCTTGGGTCAGGCGATAGATAAGCAGGTTTTTGAACCACATGGGGTGAGTCTCTCCTTTATACAAAGGGGGGCATTATTGTCTTCGCCGGGTCATAGGCCAACCCTTCTCTAAGCCTTTGGAAGGGCTAAGAAAATTAATTAAAAAAGTGCTTGCCAGAGGTTGGGTCGCTCCGTAGAATGCGCGCCACACCGAAGCGAAGGGTGATTAGCTCAGCTGGGAGAGCGTCTGCCTTACAAGCAGAATGTCGGCGGTTCGATCCCGTCATCACCCACCATTCGTTTCCAAGTGTTTAGCGCAGCGGTAGTTCAGTCGGTTAGAATACCGGCCTGTCACGCCGGGGGTCGCGGGTTCGAGTCCCGTCCGCTGCGCCATATTCGGTAATCTGGAACACTGAACGCCAGGTCACCACGGAAAAACCCGCCAAGGCGGGTTTTTTTCTGCCTCGAGTTGTACATGCGGGATGTGTCGTTTCACCGGTTTTCGGATTTATTTGAAAAAAACTTCAATTAAATCAACACATTACGAAAATCTGTGGCATAATGCGCCCCGTAACGAAGCGAAGGGTGATTAGCTCAGCTGGGAGAGCGTCTGCCTTACAAGCAGAATGTCGGCGGTTCGATCCCGTCATCACCCACCATTCGTTTCAAGCGTTTCGCGCAGCGGTAGTTCAGTCGGTTAGAATACCGGCCTGTCACGCCGGGGGTCGCGGGTTCGAGTCCCGTCCGCTGCGCCATATTCGATAACCTGGAACACTGAACGCCAGGTCATCACAGAAAGCCCGCCCAGTGCGGGCTTTTTGCTGTCCGGGATTTGGCTTTTGCCGGGCCTGACCACCAGAAAGCGACCTTTGACGGTCGCTTTTTTCGTTTCTGGCGCTGCTATTGCGCCGAGTTGCGACTGTGCCGGTAATCACTCACCGCTTCATACACCGCCTTGCGCAAGCGGTTGATCCCGCCAATCGGGCGATGGGCTTCGATGCCGAACCAGGGATTGAACGACAGGTTGTCGCATTGCAGGTTCAGGGCCGGGGTATCGAAGTCCTGCGGGGGCAGGGTGATTTTGGCTACGGTCTGGAATGGACTGTCCTGTTCGCGCCATTCGATGCTGGTGTCTTCGATCGGCATGAACCGATTGGCGTCCTGGCGCTGGATCTGCAACACAAAACACGCAGGCACCCGATCCGTGGACAGTTGTTGATTCAGCGCACTGCGCAAAAAGTTCGGCAGATCCTGGTTTTGCTTCGGCAGTGTGTAGGCCGGGCAGTTGTCCGGATCCGGCGTCACCCGAAACTTCGCATTGGCCTCGCCGAACTTGTAGGGCGAAACCGAAAAGTAGGTCGTACGTGTCGGGCTCTCTGGCGGCGGAGAAAGCGTTGCCAGCGCAATGAGCAAATGCCTGACCTGCCAGGTTCTCGGGTCCCAGCCTGGGAAAAACGCCATGACTTTCTTGCCGTCAGCCTGCGCCGCCACATTCTGACGATACTCGGCGACATCGCTGACAAAGAAGTTCGGGTGACTGAACATCACGAAATCCTGCTCGTGCAGGCCCTGACGGTCGCCCAGCAACTGTTTGCCGGGCACATCGAGCAGTTTGATCGCCATGCCCCGGGCATCGCGGATGCTATCGAACTGCGGGTAGGCGTTGCCGTTGGACAGGCGCATCGTTGCCTGCCATATCTTGCCCGGCTCGCTGAAAACACCTCGGCGCAGGTCCTGAGTCAGATCCGGCAGCACTTGCACGTCGGCCTTCACGCAACCGTGGGCCTTGGCATGGGCGTCGCGCAGAAAACGCGTGCTTTCCCGGTGCTGATCGACAATTCGCACGGCAGTCTGGATCACGTCTTGCGTCATCGCTGCTTCTCCGTCCGGAATCTGCTCCAGTGCCGATACCGGCCCCCGGTGCTGCCAGGCGAACCAGGCGGTTGCCAAAGCCCAGCCGATCAGGCCGATCAACAGCAAAAGCAGCAGGGTTTTGCCCAGCAACCGTCCCAGCCACAACCAGAAACGTGACAGCATCGATGGCTTCTTGAACGAATTGAAGATCATGGCAGTTGCGCCTCCAGCGGTCCGCCCAGCACTTTCAAATATTCCAGCAGCGCCCAGCGCTCCTCCGGCTGTAACAGCCGCCCGATAACCCCGTTACCGCGCTCGCCGGCGCGGAATTCGTGCCCGCTGTTGTGGTTGCCGGTAATGCGGGTGTCGAACAGGAACGCGTTGGTAAAGGCTTCGGTGCGGTAGCCCAGATGCCGAGGGTCGTATTCCAGAGTGCCTTTATAGAAAGTCGTGGAGCGTTCATCCTGCGGCGACAGCAGTTGATACAGGCTCGGTACCGAGCCGTTGTGCAGGAAGGGCGGGGTGGCCCACACGCCAGCGAGCGGGCGAGCCTTATAGGCGACATTCTCGCGTACGCCGATGGGCAGACCGAAACCGTCGAGTTTTGGTTTTTCCTCCGCTGTGACGCCCGCTTCACGATAAGCACGGTTTTCAACGAATGCCGTCACGTAAGCCAAGCCCTTGGCCACGGATAACTGGCTGAGGTCCAGCGGCTCCTTGGGCGCGGGATGCAGTTTCACGTCCATCTGCTCAAGTTCTGCCGGATCCCATTGCAGGGCTGTCAGGTCGAAACGGTGGTTGGCGATGTTGTTGGCTGCGTTCGGATCGGTGCCGATGACGTCGACGGGCAGCATGGGCAGATGCTTGACCCAGCGTTCGCCTTCTTGCGTCGCCCGCGGGACGTGGCAGCCAGCACAGTTTTCGGCAAACAGGGCGCGTCCCTTGGCTGCCAGTGGTTTGTCGACCTTTCCAAACAGTTCTTCCGGCCATTCGGGTGGCTGAAGTTTTTGCAGGGTTTCTTCGATCTTGTGCAGATCGCGCACGCGCACGCTCGATGCATAACGTTCATCGCCCTGCAGCGGCTGGCCATTGGCATCGAAGAAATTCAGGGTCGCGCCAACCCCCAGTGCCTCGCCGATATTGCGTGCCATCGGCTGTTGCGCCGAGCCGTTCCACTGCACCCAGTCGAACGTCCACATGTCCCACAGTTGCGGGTAATCCACGGGAGCGTTGGCCACGCGGTAATTGATCGGGGAAATCGCGTCGCCGAAGGTCGCATTGGCGATGCGACCGAATGCATCGGTGCGCCCCGGGCCTTCCTCGGTGGGATAGAGGCCGCGGTGAGTGTCGTTCCATGCCACTTTGAGGAAGGTGTTCAGCGATCCTTTGAAGTCTTTGCGCAGTTGTTCGTGGCGCGCGTCGTATTCTTCGCCGAGAACGGTGCGGGCGAACCGCTCGAATTTCCAAGGGTTGTAGTAAGTGGAGGCCAGACTGGCGACCAATGCCTGTCCGAAACTGCCGCCACGCAATGTAGGAACGCTGGAAGGCAGCACATGTTGAGCCGAGCCGCCGTCGATGCGCAGGGCCTGACCGTTGAGATGCAGTTCACCGGTGTGGCAGGCCGCGCAGGTGATGTCCAGATATTGCTCGGCGCTGCCGGGATTTTGATGCCGGGTGAATCCCACCGGGAGATTCCCCGGGTTACTTGGCGTGGCTTTCTGCTGCGGATCGACCAGAAAACCGAAGCGTGCAAGGTATTCCGGCGAGGCGAAACGTTGCGGCGAAAACGGCAGCTCCAGAGCCTGGAACCACTCATAACGCAGGCCTTTTACCTGAGTGCCTTGCGGCGTGAAATAGTAGGTCTGGCGCTCTTCGTCGGTCCACTGGTTCAGGTAATGCACCTGTTTTGCAGGCGCGGGGAAGGGCAATCTCGGATTGGCGACATAGTAGAGAACCACCGCCAGGACCAGTCCCAGCAGTACCACGATCAGCGTCAGCACACGGAATAAGAGGCGCAAGATGAACATCCTTGTCGAGTTGTTGCGCTGTTATGCCTCAGCCGAGTGCTGTGCGGCAAGTGGCCATTACGCCAAGTGTTGTGGGAAGGGGCGTCGGTCACTGTCAGGGCAAGATGACAGAAGCTTCACCCTGCCTTTGCTCAAATGCTTTTTAATCCCTGAACTTATCGGAGGATTCCTGCTCTCATGCCGGTAGCCATTGGTCGTGGCGGCCTGATAAGCTCGCGGCTTTACTCGATTGCCCTTTCGGCGCATGAACAAGGAAATAGCATGAAACAGCATCGGTTGGCGGCGGCGGTAGCCCTGGTTAGCCTGGTACTCGCGGGTTGTGATTCGCAGACCAGCGTGGAGCTGAAAACCCCGGCGCAAAAAGCTTCCTACGGCATCGGCCTGAACATGGGCAAGAGCCTTGCTCAGGAAGGCATGGATGATCTGGACTCCAAAGCGGTAGCCCAGGGCATCGAAGATGCCGTCGGCAAGAAAGAACAGAAGCTGAAAGATGAAGAACTGGTCGAAGCTTTCGCTGCGCTGCAAAAGCGCGCCGAAGAGCGTATGGCCAAGATGAGCGAAGAGTCGGCAGCCGCCGGCAAGAAATTCCTCGAAGAAAACGGCAAGAAGGCCGGCGTGACCACCACCGCTTCCGGTCTGCAGTACGAAGTGATCAAGAAAGCCGACGGCCCACAGCCTAAGCCTACCGATGTCGTGACCGTTCACTACACCGGCAAGCTGACCAACGGCACCGTATTCGACAGCTCCGTCGAGCGCGGCAGCCCGATCGATCTGCCGGTCAGCGGTGTGATCCCGGGTTGGGTCGAAGGCCTGCAACTGATGCACGTTGGCGAGAAGTACAAGCTGTACATCCCTAGCGATCTGGCTTACGGCGCACAATCGCCAAGCCCGGCGATCCCGGCCAACTCGGTTCTGGTCTTCGACCTGGAACTGCTGGGTATCAAGGATCCAGCCAAGGAAGACGCCGCAGCCAAGTAATTGGCCTCGGTTTCGATAACAACGCCTCGCTAATGCGGGGCGTTGTTGCATCTGGTCGACGCCCGGCGTAAACAGAGCGAACCGACAGGCGTCATGACAGTCCTAGACTTTGTGGCTGGCTGCACTAGACGCCCTGAGCCGCCAAGTCAATGAAATATTGGGGTTTTTTATGTGAGTAAAAAACGCCCGATCTGAGCGCGGCCCTTATGAACCGGGGCTCTCAGCGTTGAAATGCAGCTCTGTTCACAAGGTTATCCACAATTTGTGTGGATAACATTTCAACGGGAGAAATAGATGAAAGCTCCGTGGAATTTCGCCCGATTCCTGCCATTGGCCGGACGACTCCTGGCCCGTGGCCGTTTGCCGACGCTGTTGTTTGCCGTGGCCAGCAAAGGCGCCGCTCAAGGCAATCGTCTGGGCAAGTTGAAGGATGACCTGCGTCTGCTTCAAGCACTGTGCCTGGCGTACTGGCGGGGTGAGTATCGCGCGATCAGTCCCAAGGCCATCGTTTCGGTCGTTGCGGGCCTGATGTACTTCCTCAGTCCGGTGGATGCGATCCCGGATTTCATTCCCGTTTTCGGCATGCTCGATGACATCGCCGTCCTTGCCTGGCTAATGAAAACCCTCGACGACGAACTCAGTGCATTCCGTTTGTGGCGCCAACGGCAGGCACCGGAAAAGCTCAGGGTTGTCGAGCGTCTGCCCGATACGCCCGAACAACTTCAGCTTCAGGGGCCGAAAAAGTCCTGAATCGCGACAGCCTCTTATACAGATAGATACCCCCCACGACCTTGGCCGCTGTTAGGATTACACTTCTAGGGAAAAGTGCCGACTCGTTAAGTGTTGTTGTCCTACGGGGTAGTCATGGATATTCAGATAATTGCACGCGATGGCGAGCCCGAGTATGCGGTTCTGCCATGGGCTCAGTATCAGGCTCTACTGAAAGCAGCAGGCATTAACGAAGCACCGTCGCAACCGGCTCCAGCGCCGCTTGCGGCCACACCGGACCCGATTCTTCCAGGTCTGGATCAGTTACGCAGTTTGCGCGAAGGGAAGGGCATCGCCATCGAGGCGCTCGCCCGCACGGTAGGCATCAGCCCGTCTTACCTGGCCATGATCGAAAGCGGAGAGCGTCTGCCCGACGCTGCAATTCGCCGCAGCCTGGCCTGGGAGTTGACGGTGCCAGGGTGGAGGGAACAATCGTGAGCGTACGCATCAGTCGTCAACATTGGGACGGATTGCTGGGGGAGCTGGACCAGGCGCGCAGGCAGCGCCATCTTCTGACCTATCGAGCCTTGCTCGAGCGTCTGCAATTGCCCACGCCGGCGATGCAGACACTGACCGCTGCACTGGAGCATCTCGCCGCTCTGGACGCGAAAGCAGAACAACCGTTGCGCAGTTCGCTGGTGATCAGCCAGGGCGCCAGTCGCCTGCCACGCACCGGTTTCTTTGAATGTGTCGAGCGTCTTGGGCGCTTTTCCGGGCCGTCCGATGGTGTTGCCGCTGCTTCATGGCATGCCTCGGAAGTGGTGCGGGTCTTTGAGTACGAATACCCGGAATCGGCGGAGGCCTGAGTGTTTTTACGACTCAAGGCGCGGGTCAGTTACTGGCTCGCCCGCAGGCTCTTTCACTGGTCTTGGTTTGTCCGTCAGCCCCGAGGCTGGCGCTGGCTCGAAGGGCAGTTTGCGCGCATGGCCAACCTGGGCGATGTCGGCGCGCAAAGTTTTTACGGGCACATCCTGACGTTTCGCGGCGTGGGCCTGGGTGCGCGTGAAGAAGGTGTGCGGTTGTTGCGACTGGCGGCGCTGGCCGGTGATGGCAAGGCGGCGTATCAAGTCGGTGTCATCAGTCTTGCAGGTACGCCGAGCAAAGCGCCAGATCCTTCGGAGGCCGCTCGTTGGTGGACCATGGCCGCGCAGGCCGGGCATCCGCTGGCCGAGCTCAAGTTGAAAGAACTGGTCGGCCGGGACGCTTCTCGATAAACAAATCCGGTGTTCCGTGAACGGGGCGTGAGGGAAACCTCCCGCCCCGTTCTTGCGTCAGCTGTTCGATAAAGATCAGTTACAGACTTCTCCTACATCCCTCGCCTACTCGCCTGACTTCTTTTCTGATTGATCCCCCGCAAAGTCCTTCGCCTGATTTTTGCGCGAGGGAACGCACATGCTCGACCCGGTTTTTCGTTTCGCCATGCGCATGGGAATGCGCTGATGGATGCCGTCACCCGCATCGAGCAAGAACTCGACAGCTTTCCCCGCACCCTCGATCTCTATCGCAAACAGCTGAAGCACTGGCTCAGCCGCTCGGCAGACGGCGTCAGTCATGCGGCTGATCTGCCGTCGCTGATGGGGATGGAGCGGATCATCCGTTTCGGCGAACACGGCACGGCGGTCGCGATTGACGACAAGCGTTTCTCTTCGGCTGTCGTGCAATGCCCGGCAACCGGGCGAATGGAGATCGAGAGCAAGTTCGAGTCGGTGTACGACATTCCGTTGGGCGACATCGTTGTTGATGTCGTGGCGGTGGATGGCGGCCAGGTCAAGTCCGTCACGCTCGATGCTCAGGGCAAGGGTTTGTTTACCGGTGAGGCAGGCAAGTTCTACCGGGTAGTGGTGCACGGCGAGGCCAGCGAGAAGCAGGTTGATGCGCTGTTCGAGTCCTACGATGGTCTGACCCGACAGCTGGATAGCTGGCTGCGCAGCGAGTGGCAGGGCTTCAGGCCGCAGTGGTCGCAGTCGGTGGCGACGGCGGCGGGCAACGGCATGCTGGCCGGGAGCTGGGCGGCGATCGAGGGGGCGTGGGACAGCATCGGGTTGCTGTCGGAGATTCTCAAGGATCCTCTCGAGTTTGCTGGGCGCTTGGGAGATGGCGCGACGACGTTGGCCGAATTCGCAGTGTCGATGCCGGAAAAGATGGAGCAGCTCCAACTGCTCGTCAGTGACGAGGCCGCGCTGTGTCTGTTGTTACGCACGGCCAGTTTGTGGCTCGAAATGCTGCCACCCAGCGAAGTCGCCGGGAAAACTGCCGAGGCGGTTTCGATGGTGGTGGTGCAACTGCTGATCGATGTGTTGATCGGTGTTGTGCTGACCTTTGTCGGCGCCGGGGCGGGGATTGCGTATCTGACCTTGCGTCTGGCGGAGCGTGGCGCTCAGTTGCTGTCGGCGGTGACGCGCCTGGTGAAGGCGATGTTCGGCATTGTCAGCACCTTCATCGGCTACGTGAACCAGTACAAATCCGTCGCCGCGCGGGGCATCGCCGCCGGGGTGAAAAAGGGCCGCATGCAACTGCGTTGGGATGCCCGGCGCAATGCCTCCCTGAAAAAAGACGAGCACCACGACGACACGCCGGATCAGGCGAAGAACCCCAACGGTGACAGTGCCGATTGTGCGCCGCGGACCTGCACCAACGGCTGTCCGGTGTCGATGGTCACCGGTGAGGAATTGCTGACGCTGACTGACGGCGTGCTCGACGGGCTGTTGCCGTTCGAGTTCAGCCGCTTGTATCGCACCAGTGCGGCCGAGATCGATGTCGGGCTGGGGTTTGGCTGGAGTCATTCGCTGGCGCATCGGCTGGAGGTCGATGGTGCTTCGGTGGTCTGGGTCGACCATGAGAACCGGCGCACGCGGTTTCCATTGCCGAGCGTCGAGCGGCCGGCGATTCACAACAGTTTGTCGCGGGCGGCGATTTTTCTCGGGACGAGCCGGAGGAACTGATCGTCGCGCTGGCGGGGGACGCGGCGCGGTTTTATCACTTTCGGGCTGGACGTCTTACCGCTGTCAGCGATGCCTATGCGAATCGTCTGACGGTGCATCGGGATCATTCCGACCGGATTCAGCGCCTGGATAACGGGGCCGGTCGTTCGCTGCTGCTGCGTTACGAGCGGGCGCATCTGGTCGCCGTCGATTATCAGGTTTTTTGTGAGTCGGCCTGGCGCACCGAGCAGACGCTGGTCAGCTACCGCTTTGATGCCCGCCATCGGTTGATCGACGCGACCAACGCCGTCGGCGAGAGCGAGCGTTACGACTACGACGACCAGCACGTCATCCTGCAACGGCAATTGAGCGGCGGCGCGAGCTTCTTCTGGGAGTGGGAACGTGCCGGCAAGGCGGCGCGTTGCGTGCGGCACTGGGCGTCGTTTTCGCAGATGGACACGCGTTACGTCTGGGATGACGCCGGCAGCGTCACGGTGCATTACGTCGATGGGACTGAAGAGACCTACGTCCACGACGACACGGCGCGGCTGGTGCGTCAGGTCACCGCCGACGGGGGCGAGCAGCTCAAGGCCTACGATGCTCAGGGCCGGCTGATCGCCGAGCAGGATGCGCTGGGCGCGGTCACCGAATACCGCTACGACGACGTCGGACGGCTGATCGCGCTGATTCCGCCGGACGATGCGCCAACGTCCTACGAGTACCGCCACGGTTTCCTGCACAGCCGTTCGCGTGGCGATGCGGTGTGGACGTACCGGCGCAATGCCCAGGGCGACGTCACCGAAGCGGTCGATCCCGACGGCCATGTCACCCATTACTACTACGACCCGCAGGGGCGGTTGCTGTCGATCCGTTATCCGGATTCGGCTCGGCATGTGTTCGTGTGGAATGACCTTGGGCAACTGGTCGAGGAAAGTCTGCCGGACGGCGGGGTTCGGAAGTTTTCCTACGATGCGCTGGGGCGGCGGATTACTGCGCAGGACGAACATGGCGCGATCACCCGCCACGCCTGGGACGCCGTTGGCCGGCTGATCCAGACCACCTCGCCGACCGGTGCCACCCGTGCCTGGTCCTACAGCGCCTACGGCCAGGTCACCGCCGAACGCGATGAGCTGGGGCGGATCACCCGCTACGAGTATGACGACGACCTGCATTTGGTCAGCCGGCGGATCAACCCCGACGGCACGCGGATTCAATACCGCTACGACCATGCGCAGCTGTTGCTCACGGAAATCGAGAACGAGTCGGGCGAAAAGTACCGGCTGGACTACACGCCGACCGGACTGATCCGACAGGAAACCGGCTTCGATGGCCGGCGCACCGCCTACGCCTACGACCGCAACGGTCATCTGCTGGAAAAGACCGAGTTCGGCGACGACGGCTCGACGCTGGTCACCACTTACCAACGCGACAGCGCCGGGCGCCTGCTGCTCAAGACCCTGCCGGACGGGGTCGAGGTCAGCTACCGCTATGACCGTTTGGGCCGTTTGGTCGGCGTGGATGACGGCCAGGATCACCCGCTGGCCTTCGAGTATGACCTGCAGGACCGCCTGGTGCGTGAGCATCAGGGCTGGGGCACCCTGCGTTACACCTACGACGCCTGCGGCCAGCTCACTCGCCTGCGTCTGCCGGACAACAGCAAGCTCGATTACCACTACGCCAAGGGCGGCGCGCTGACCGCGATCGACCTCAACGGCGCCTTGCTCACCCGCCACACCTGCCAGAACGGCCGCGAGCAGCAGCGCCAGCAAGGCCTGCTGCTCAGCGAATACTCCTACGACGAACAGGGCCGCTTACGCGCCCACGCTGTCGGTCATCAACGCAGCGCGCTGTACCGCCGCGATTTTGCCTACAGCGCCAACGGCAACCTCGAACACATCGCCGACACCCGCCACGGCCAGCGCAGCTACCAGTACGACGCCCTCAACCGCTTGATCCGCGTACGCCACACCCGCGACGACCTGCCGGAAAACTTCGCCCACGACCCGGCCGGCAACCTGCTGATGCAGGACCGGCCGGGCCCGACCAGCATCAAAGGCAACCGCCTGCTGATGCAGGGCGACCGCCACTATGACTACGACGCCTTCGGCAACCTGATCCGCGAACGCCGCGGCCGCGCGCAACAACTCGTCACTGCATACCGCTACGACAGCCAGCACCGCCTGATCGGCCTGACCCGTCCCGACGGCACCACCGCCAGCTACCAGTACGACGCCTTCGGCCGGCGCATCCGCAAGAGCGTCGACGGCCAGACCACCGAGTTTTTCTGGCAAGGCGAGCACCTGATCGCCGAGAGCAGCAAGGAACAGCACCGCAGCTTCATCTACGAACCCGGCACCTTTCGTCCGCTGGCGCTGCTCGACGGCAAAGGCCCGAAACGCGCCTGCCCGTTCTACTACCAGCTCGACCACCTCGGCACCCCGCAGGAGTTGACCGACTACAGCGGCGACATCGTCTGGTCAGCCAAATACAGCGCCTACGGCAAAGTCACCTCGCTGGAGCTCGCGACCGAGGACTACCTGGACCAGCCGCTACGTTTTCAGGGGCAGTACTTCGATGACGAAAGCGGGCTGCATTACAACCGGCATCGGTATTACGACCCGGACGTGGGACGGTACCTGACGCCGGATCCGGTGAAGCTGGCTGGGGGGCTGAATCAGTACCGGTATGTGCCGAATCCGACGGGGTGGGTGGATCCGTTGGGGTTGAGCTGTTCTTGCCCACCGCCGACCCCGCGCCGTCCAATGCGATACGAAGCCGGTCGAGTGGTCGTCGAAGAGGGGGCGCCCCCTCTGCCAAAGATGACAGCACAGGAGCGGCGGGCGAGGATTGATGAGGTAGCCGAGGAAAACGCCAAGCGACGGGTAACTGAATATGAAGACCGTTATGGTATGCACACCGTCAAAAAACATAGCTCTGAAATTCCTGATAGGGCGGTTAAGCAGCGAGCCATCGATGGTACTGATCCTCACACTGGCGTCACTCCAACACCGCCCAGAGGAAATCCAAGCTCACAGTTTCATAACTGGCGAATGCATTTGGGTGCATTAAACAAGGCGATGGCTAGGGATAAAAATGGCTTAATCATGCATACGGGAAGGGATCAGAATGATATTCCTATAGTTAGATTTGAATTGCCTGGGGCAGGGCGGGGGTATAGGCCGAAGAGTTCAGATCCGCAAAATCCGATTTTGAATGAAAATATGAACTGGTTTGAAGTTAAGTTTGATAGGACGAACACGCAGGAGCCATTTACTGGCTTCCCGTCGGAGAAAAGATGATGTTGAAAGATCCGTATATGAATGAGCGCTTCGAACCAAGATTTACTTGGTTTATTGGCGTTTTTGATGTTTATGATCGAGAGGAGACTCGAGGCCTAGAGCTCGGTGTATATAATCCGAATGTTCCTGAGGATAGAGAGATTCTCATCAGGAAGTACTGTCTGAACCTGCCATACCTATCATATAGGCATAAGCTGGTTTTGGTTGAGGCCTTAGAAGCGGCGTTAGGTGATTCAAACTATGATTTTAGTAGTCTTTTTGAAATAGACGAGTGCGAAACGTGTAGTTGGCCTAGAGGTGAGTGGTATTCGTTAGACAGTTCGCGTTGTTTTTTTAAGGAGGTCTACCGTTTGGCGAGAGATGTCTGGAGGGAAGACCTTGAACTCGCAGCGAGTGAGGATAGATCCATATGGTGAGTACGACTGTTTTTATGAAAATAAACAATAGATGTTGTTAGTTTTTTGCTGAATTGGTGTCAAGGTAACTAGTTAGTTGCGTTAACCTACCCTTCGCGTGCAGCCCTGATTCCACGGTGGATGTAGTCTGGGGCTCAGCGTTGACCGATTAGTTGCGGAGAATGAAGGTTGGGAGCGGCAAGGCTATCAATCAAATGCACGCTGTACCCCGGAACATTCTTCGCATGATGCTTCGCCTGCGAAGCCATTTCCGCCAACTGACTCGCATCCAGTTGCGTACACGCTTCAGGATGCAAATGCACCACGCCAATGGACAATGAAAGCAGAGGAAACTCTTGGCGAATCCCTTGGCGATTCGGCGCAACAAAACACCCAGCCTCGAGGTGTTCGGGGCGATAAAACCGTCGGCATTGGCTCTGGAAATCATCAAGCAATTGATTGAGCCGTTTGCGCCAATCCTCCGGACCGAGCACCAACAGGAAATCATCTCCCCCGATATGCCCGACGAAATCACGGGACGGGTCGACGCGTTCGTTGAGGCATTGCGCCAGACACAGCAACACCTCATCCCCACGCCCATACCCATAGATATCGTTAAAGGGTTTGAAGCTGTCGATGTCGACGTAGCAGATCACCGATTCCCGCCCCTGTTGCAGAAGGCGAGTCAAACATTGCTGAATCGGCACATTCCCCGGCAGCAACGTCAGCGGATTGGCATAACGGGCCTGCTGGATTTTCAGTTCGGTAATCAGTTTGAGCACATCGATCACCCGGCCCAGGCCCAGGTAACCGCCGTTGAGGGTGATGATGAAGTCTTCTTCGATGCGTTGCCGGGCGCGGCTGGTGATCAGGCGGCTGACCTGTTGCAGCGACTGGCTCATTTCCACGGCGAGGAAGTCGTCGTTCATCAAGCGGCTGATCGGTTTGCGGGCGAAGAGGTCGGTGGCGAACGGCTTGAGCAACGCATCGGACAAAGAGTGACGATGAACGATGCCGCACGGCTGACCCAGTTCGTCGAGTACCGCCAGCGAGTTCAGGTTGGCCTGGCGGCGGAAGGCCTCAAGTACGGTGGCGGTCGGCGTGTCGCGATTCACGGCCGGTTGGTCGTTGAGCAGGGCGCTGAGGTCGCTGCCTTCATCGTTCAGCGCAACGGCGCTGCTGTCGTGTTTGGGCATCAAGGCCCGGGCATCGCGCGGTGGGTGTTCCTGAGGGCGCCCGAGCAGATAGCCCTGGACCAGATCCACACCCATCTCGGTCAGCACCGCCAACTCTTCCGGCAGTTCGATGCCTTCGGCAATCACCTGGGCCCGGGAGGCCTTGGCGATTTGCAGGATCGATCCGACGAACTCGCGCTTCAATGCGTCCTGGTGAATGCCGTCGATAAAGTGCCGGTCGATTTTCACGTAGTCGGGACGCAGCTCCGACCAAAGGCGCAGACTTGAATAACCCGCCCCGAGATCGTCCAGTGCAATGGAAAACCCCATCGCCCGATAGTGATGCAGCGCAGTTTGCAGCAACTGGAAATCATCGATCGGCGTCTGTTCGGTGAGTTCGATCACCACCTGGCTCGGCGGAATACCAAAATCCTGAAGCAGCCGCAGCGTGCGCCCCGGCTGGTGCGCGGCTTCGAGCAGAGATTCGGGAGAGACGTTGAGAAACAGCTTGCCCGGCAATTGCTGTTCGTTGAAACGGCGGCAGGCGCTATGGCGGCAGGCGATTTCCAGTTCGCTCAAGCGTCCGGCCTGACGGGCCACGGCGAACAGGGCGATAGGGGAGTGCAGCGGGCTGTTGGAAGGACCGCGAGTCAAGGCTTCATAGCCAAGAATGCGTCGTTCGGAGAGGCAAATGATCGGTTGGAACAGGCTGTGCAAACCGCTTTGAGTCAGGATCGAGCTCAAGGCACTCAGCTGTTCGGTCGTGGTCATGGCAATCTCTGGCGATAAAAAAGGACTGGGAGCGCTCTCGATGAAGAGAACCGCTCCCAGTCCTTTATTGCACGACAGAATGATGACTGTTTGATGACGATCCGGGGATCGTCAGCATTAAATTGCCATCACCTTACTTCTTGGCCACCTGATTGCTCAGCTTCAAGTAATCCAGCAGCACGCGCCCGGTCTCGCTCAAGTAGGCGTCGTCTTCCGGTTTGACCTTGTCCGGCTCGGCGGCTGCCAGAGCGTCTTCGTCTTCTTTCTTCAGCTCTTTGAGCGGTTCTTCGCCTTTGGCCTTGCGACGGATGTTCTCCATCGCCAGTTGCTTGGCGTCGATGTCGGCGTGCTGGGCACGGCGTTCGGCTTCATTGAGGCTGACGGTTTTTTCTTCCAGCAGCTTCTGCGCCAGGGCCAGCTTGTCGCGGATGAACACGAACTCCGCGTCCTTGGCAGAACGGGTGTCATGCTCGGATTTCAGCTGGGCCAGGAACGGCTTGAACGGATCGCTCGCCGGTTTGATCGCCGCGCGGATGGTGTCCCATGGCATGGCTTCCGGCAGGGCGCTCTCGCCGATTTCCTTGGTGTCGATGATCGACGGGTAGTCGATGTCCGGCAGTACGCCCTGATGCTGGGTACTCTGACCGGAAACCCGGTAGAACTTGGCCAGGGTCAGTTTCAGTTCGCCATGGTTCAGCGGCTGGATCGTCTGCACAGTGCCTTTGCCGAAGGTCTGGCCACCGATGATCAGCGCGCGGTGGTAGTCCTGCATGGCGCCGGCGAAGATTTCCGAAGCCGAGGCGGACAGGCGGTTGACCAGCAGCGCCATCGGGCCTTTGTAGAACGCACCCGGGTTTTCGTCTTCCAGCACGTCGACCCGGCCATCGGCGTTACGCACGAGTACGGTAGGGCCCTTGTCGATGAACAGGCTGGTCAGCTCGGTGGCTTCCTGCAGGGAACCGCCGCCGTTGTTGCGCAGGTCGATGACCACGCCGTCGACTTTCTCTTTCTGCAACTCGGTCAGCAGCTTCTTGACGTCGCGAGTGGTGCTCTTGTAATCCGGATCACCGGCACGGAACGCCTTGAAGTCCAGGTAGAAGGCCGGAATCTCGATCACGCCGAGCTTGTAGTCCTTGCCGTCCTGTTTGAGGCTCAGGATGGATTTCTTCACGGCCTGGTCTTCGAGCTTCACCGCTTCACGGGTGATCGGCACGATCTTGCTGGTCTGGTCGTTCGGCGCATTGCTGGCCGGGATGACTTCCAGACGGACCACGGTGCCTTTCGGACCACGGATCAGCTTGACCACTTCGTCCAGGCGCCAGCCTACTACGTCGACCATCTCTTTGTTGCCCTGGGCAACGCCGATGATCTTGTCCGCCGGTGCAACCTGTTTGGTCTTGTCGGCCGGGCCTGCCGGCACCAGGCGCACGACTTTCACTTGATCGTTGTCGCTTTGCAACACGGCGCCGATGCCCTCGAGGGAAAGGCTCATGTTGATGTCGAAGTTTTCCGCGTTATCCGGCGACAGGTAGTTGGTGTGCGGATCGTAAGACATGGCGAAGGTGTTGATGTACGCCTGGAAAATGTCTTCGGCACGGGTCTGGTCCAGACGCGCCAACTGGTTCTTGTAGCGCTTGGTCAGGGTTTCCTGGATCTGCTTCGGCTCTTTGCCGGCGATCTTCTGCCGCAGCACTTCGTCCTTGACGCGTTTGCGCCACAGGTCATCGAGTTCGGCGGTGGACTTGAGCCACGGGGCGTCCTTGCGATCAATCAGCAAGGTTTCATGGGTGGTGAAGTCCATCTTGTCGACGCCTTTGTTCAGCTCGGCAAGGGCGAAGTCCAGACGCGCCTTTACGCGGTCCAGATAGCGCTTGTAGATGGTGAACCCGGCGTTGAGGTCGCCGCTCTTGAGAAAGTCGTCGAACTGGGTCTTCCACTTGTCGAATTCGGCGATGTCGCTGGCCATGAAATAGCTGCGCGACGGGTCGAGCAGCTTGATGTAGCTGTCGTAGATGATCACCGAGCGCGCATCGTCGAGCGGCGGCTTGCTGTAATGGTGGCGCTTGAGCAACTCGACGACGTTCAGACTGGCGATCACTTCATCGCGATCAGGCTGCAACTTGTCCCAGCTGTTGGCTGCGAATGTACTGCCCGACACCGGCAAGAGGCCGATACCGATGAAAAGAGCGAGGGCGGTGCTGGGGAGCAAATGCTTCATGCTGATTCGACGCGGGGACAATTGATAACGCATATTAGGCCGTCTTTGAAGTCGCCGGTACCTCTGCGCTCTGTACGATCATTGCTGTTCAGCGATCGTTCAGACCCCAGGGCCGGTCGCATAATGCAAAAAGCCCGGCGCTACAGCTTCGGGCTCAGTCCAGACTCACTATGGAGGCACTGTGAAGGCATTGCAAGGCGTTGAAGGTCAAGTGGCATGGGTTGATGAACCAAGTCCTACGTGCGATGTAGGACAAGTTCGCATCCGGGTGGCGGCAGCGGGCCTCAATCGCGCGGATTTATTACAGAAGGCGGGGCTATATCCACCGCCACCGGGTGCCAGTCAAGTACTGGGTCTTGAATGTTCCGGGGTGATCAGCGAGGTCGGCGCCGGCTCGTCGTGGCAGGTCGGTGATCGGGTCTGCGCCTTGCTGGCCGGGGGCGGGATGGCCGAAGAAGTGGTCGTCGACGGGCGGCATGTGTTGCCGGTTCCGGAAGGTGTATCGCTGATCGAAGCCGCAGCGTTGCCCGAGGTTTACGCGACCGTCTGGCTGAATGTGTTTCAACTCGCTGCGCTCAAACCGGGTGAGAAAGTTCTGCTGCATGCCGGCGCCAGCGGCATCGGTTCTGCCGCCATTCAACTGTGCAAGGCGTTTGGCAATCCATGCTGGGTGAGCGTCGGTTCGGCCGAGCGCCTGGCTTACTGTGAAGCGCTGGGTGCTCAGGGCGGCGTGGTGCGCACTGATGATCTGGAAAGCCTGCGGGATTTCGGGCCGTTCGATGTGATTCTGGACCCGGTCGGCGGCCATTATTCGGCGCTGAACCTGAAGCTGATGGCTCAGGATGGACGCTGGGTACTGATCGGTCTGATGGGCGGCCGCGAGGCAAAACTGGATCTGGCCCAGGTGCTGGCCAAGCGCGTGCAACTGCTGGGCTCGACCCTGCGCAGCCGTGACGATCAGTTCAAGGCCGATCTGTTCAGCGATCTGAGCCAGCACGTGTGGCCACTGTTTTCCGAGGGGCGCCTGAAGCCTCAACTGGCCAAGACCTTTGCGATCAAGGATGCCGAGGCGGCATTTGCCGAGCTGGCGAGCAACACGGTAGCCGGGAAGCTGGTGCTGGTAATCGACGACAGCCTGAGCTGATCATGGATGCTTGTGGGAGCAGGCCAGCTCCCACAAGGCAATCGCTTACTTCCAGAGATGAATCGGCCACCCGGATTTCTCGGCCTGCTCGCGCAATACCGGATCCGGATTGACCACATGCGGATAATCCACTTTCAGCAACAGTGGCAGATCATTGCGTGAGTCAGAATAGAAACTCGCGCCTTCAAGGTTTTCTTCTTCGGCATCCAGCCATTCCAGCAAGCGGGTGATCTTGCCTTCGCGGTAGGTCAGGGTGCCCACGGTCTGGCCGCTGTACACGCCATGCGCCACTTCCAGTTCGATACCCAGAATCTCATCGATGCCCAATCGATCGGCAATCGGCTTGACCAGGTGCGTACCCGAGGCCGAGATCACCAGAATCCGGTCGCCGGCCTTGCGGTGCGCGGCGATGATCTTGGTCGCGTCGCTGAAGATGATCGGCTCGATGAAGTCTTCCACCCACGGCCCGACCAGATGTTCGACTTCTTCCGGGGTACGGCCGATCAGCGGTTCGAGGCTGAACTCCATGTAGTCCTCCATGCGCAACTTGCCATGGCTGTAGGCGTCCATCAGCTCGTTGTTCCTGCGCATGAACGACTCGGGATCGACCCAGCCCAGGCGCCCCATCTGCTCGCTCCAGAGCGTGGCGCAGTCGCCGTGGATCAGGGTGTCGTCCAGATCAAAAATTGCCAGAGCCATCAGTTCAGTTCCCTCTTGGGTGTCAGCAAAGTCATCAGGCTACCTCACACAGGGCGGTGGGATCGATGGAAAGTGCCAGGCGCTGACCGTCGGGATGCAGATCCGCCGCCGAACGGTTGAGCACATCCACCACCAGTTCCACGCCCCGGGCTTCGACGCGGTAGCGGATCACGTTGCCCAGCAGGCTGTGGCTGCGAATCTGTGCATCGAGTTCGCCGTTCAGGCTCAGTTCGATGGCCTCCGGACGAATCGCGATGCGATGGTTGACCGGCCGCTGCAACAGCTTCGAGGCACTCTCGGCATCGAGCAGGTTGTAGTTGCCGATGAAGCCGGCGGCAAACACGTCGACCGGTGCTGTGTAGAGGGTTTCGGCATCGCCGCTTTGTACGATTTTTCCCTGGTTCATCAGGAAAATCCGGTCAGACATGGTCAGTGCTTCTTCCTGATCGTGTGTGACGAAAATCGTGGTCAGGCCGAGTTCACGCTGGATCTGACGGATCTGTTCACGCAGATGTTTGCGAATCCGCGCATCAAGAGCCGACAGCGGCTCATCCAGCAGCAACAGGCGCGGACGCGTCACCAGCGAGCGGGCGAGGGCGACACGTTGGCACTGACCACCGGAGAGTTGATGCGGATAACGACTGGCGAAGTCATTAAGTTCAACCAGTTTCAATGCTTCGGCGACGCGCTTGTGGCTGTCGTCCGGGTTGATCTTCTGCATGCGCAGACCAAAGGCGACGTTCTGCTCCACGGTCATGTTGGGAAACAGCGCATAGCTCTGGAACACCATGCCGATCCCGCGCTTTTGCGGGGTGAGCGGCACGATGTCGACGCCATCGAGCAGTATCTTGCCGCCATCCACCGGCGTCAGGCCGGCGATGCAACGCAACAGGGTGGATTTGCCGCAACCGGACGGGCCGAGCAGGGTGACGAATTCACCTTTCCGGATTTCGCAGTTGATGTCGCTGAACACCGTGGTGCCGGCGTAGTTTTTCTGAAGGTGTTGGACGCTGACATAGCTCATTCGCTTTTGTCCTTGTTCAAGATGTTGGCGACCCAGGTCAGGACCAGCACGAAAAAGAAGTAGGAAATCACCAAGGCACTGGTGAAGTGACCGCTGCTGTTGCGCATGTTGTTGAGGTAGACCTGCAGGGTTTCGTAACGGGTGCCGACCAGGATATTGGCGAACACGAACTCACCGAACAGGAACGAGAACGACAACAGCAACGCGACCATCAGGCCCTTGCGCAAGTTCGGCAACACCACCAGGAATGCTGCCTGAAAGGTACTGGCGCCGAGCAGTTGGGCGGCGTCCATCAGGTCGCGCAGGTTGATCGCTTGCAGGTTGTTGGTGATCGCCCGGTACATGAACGGCAACGCCACGGTGAAGTAGCAACCGATAAGGATCCAGGGTGTGCCGACCATCGCGAACGGCCCGGAACCGTAGAGCTGTAACAGCCCCACCGACGACACCACCGGCGGCACCGCGAAAGGCAGCAGGATCAGGATGTTCATCAGCGCATCGAGTTTCGGAAAGTGGTAATGCACCACGAACAGCAGCGGCAGGATCAGCACCACCGACAGAATCAACGCCCCGACGCACACCAGCAGCGACTGGCCGAAGGCATGCAGGAAGCGCGGGTCGCTCCACAACTGGATGTACCACTTGAAGGTGAAGCCGCTGGGCAGGATGGTGGCCGACCAACTGCTGGCGATCGAGTAGATCAAGGTGCCCAGCAACGGCAGCAGCAGAATGGCAAACAGCAGATAGACCACGACGCGGTGGTAGACGCCGGCCGGGCCGGATTCAGCGCGAGACATGGTAGCTCCTCTTCAACAGCAGTTGATGCACGACGGTCACCAGGGTCATCAGCGCCACCAGCACCACGGCCAGGGCGCTGGCCAGGTTCGGATCGAGGGAAATGTCGCCCGACACCATCGCTGCGATCCGGATCGGCAGCACGTTGAAGTTGCCGGTGGTCAGCGCGTAGACAGTGGCGTAGGCGCCGAGGGCGTTGGCCAGCAGGATCACGAAGGTGCCGAGCAGGGCCGGGGTCAGCACCGGCAGGCCGATGTGACGCCAGAACTGCCAGCCGTCGGCGCCGAGCAGCGCTGCGGATTCCCGCCAGTCTTCACGCAGGGCGTCGAATGCCGGGTACAGCAGCAGCACGCCGAGGGGAATCTGGAAGTAGGTGTAAAGGATGATCAGCCCGGTTTTCGAGTACAGGTTGAAATCCTGAATGATTCCGGCCTGCTTCAGCATGATCGTGATGCTGCCGTTGAAGCCGAGCAGGATGATGAACGCAAAGGCCAGAGGCACGCCGGCGAAATTGCTGGTCATGTTGGCGAAGGCGTTGACGAAGTTGCGCAGCTTCGAATCGACCCGGCGCAGGGAGTAGGCGCCCAGCACCGCGATGATGATGCCGAATACGCTCGACCAGAAGCTGATTTCGAGGCTGTACTGGATCGCCTGCAGATAGAACTTCGAATTGAAGATCTTGCTGAAGTTGGCGAATCCCCAGCCGAATTCTTCCGATTGCAGGCTGTTGATCATCACCCAGATCAGCGGGGCAATTTCGAACACGATAAAGAACAGCGCGAAAGGCACCAGGCACAGGGCGGCCAGCCATTTGCCGCGAATCATTGAGTTCACTTGAGCAACTCCCGGCACACAGGTTTGTCGTGAGGTACGCCGAGCAGCTCGCAGACCGTGCCGCAGATGTCGGTCTGCTTCGGTGAAGCTTCGCTGTTCAGGCTGAAGGCATCACCGAACACGAACAGCGGTACCTGGCGTTCTTCCGGCAGCAGGCCGTTGTGCGAGCGGTCGTTGTTCATGCCATGGTCGGCGGTCACCAGCACCTGGCAGCCGGCGTCGAGCCAGCCTTGCAGGTAGTCGGCGAGGATGATGTCGGCGCTGCGGGCACTGTTGCGGTATTGCGGGGTGTCGAGGCCGTGCTTGTGCCCGGCGTCGTCGATGTTCATCGGATGGATCAGCAGAAAGTCCGGAGCATGGCGCAGGCGCAGGTTTTCGGCGTCGGCGAACAGGTGCGAGTCCGGATAGTGATCGTTCCAGTAGAAGTGGCCGTGCTGGATCGGTAGCGCCGGGTCGTCGGTATGACGATCTCTGGCGGCCACGAACGGCGAGCGGTTGTACAGCTCGCTGACCCAGTGGTAAGCCGCGGCAGCGGTTTTCAGACCGGCATCGCGGGCGTAGTGATAGATGCTGCGCTGACTGGACAGGCGCGAGACGTTGTTGTGGACGATGCCGCTGTCGATCGGCGGTACGCCCGTGAGGATGCATTCGTAAAGCGGTCGGGACAGGGCCGGCAGCTCGCACTCCAACTGGTAGAGCGCGGCGCGTCCTGCGCCAACGTAAGCCTGCAGATGCCCCATGGCGTGACACGCGACCTCGTAGTTGAGGCCGTCGAGCACGACAAGGATGACGGTTTGCTTCATAGGGGCAAAAACTCCGCGAAGTTCAAATATCTCGAAATCAACTCAATCCCTTGTGGGAGCGGGCTTGCTCGCGAAAGCGGTAGATCATTCAACATTGATGTCGACTGACAAGACGCCTTCGCGAGCAAGCCCGCTCCCACATTTGGATCTTCAACAGATCACAAAAGGGTGATCAGCCGCTTTACTTCATTTCTACGATGACTTTTTCGTTCCACTCCTGCGGCAGGGCCTTGGAGGTTTTTTCCCACGCATCGGCGTCCTTGATCGGCGTGACCTTCTTGTACTGCTCGTTCGGCAGCAGCTTGGCTTTCACGTCTTCCGGCAATGTCAGGTGCTCGGCGCGGATCGGGCGGGCGTTGCCGCGGGCGAGGTTGGTCTGGCCGGCGTCGCTGAAGATGTATTCGCGGGTCAGCTTGGCGGCGTTCGGGTTCTTCGCGTATTTGTTGATGATGGTGGTGTAGCCGGAAATCACCGAGCCGTCGGACGGGATCAGCACCACGTAGTCATCCGGGTTGGCCATCTTGGCCTTGTAGCTCAGGCCGTTGAAATCCCAGACCACGCCGACTTCGATCTCGCCTTTTTCCATGGTGGCGATGGTCGGGTTGGCCATCGACAGGCGACCCTGCTTGGCGATGTCTGCGAACAGCAGCAGGGCAGGCTGGAGATTTTTCTCGTCGCCGCCGTTGGCCAGCGCAGCGGCGAGTACGCCGTTGGCAGCTTGCGCGGCAGTGCTCACGTCACCGATGGAGACCTTGTACTTGCCGCCCTTGAGGTCAGCCCATTTGGTCGGCACTTCGGAGCCGTGCAGCAGTTTCTTGTTGACGATGAAGGCGATGGTGCCGGTGTAGGCCAGTGCCCAGTTGCCGTCCTTGTCCTTGGCCCAGTCCGGCACTTGGTCCCAGGTGGTCGGCTTGTACGGCTGCACCACGCCTTGCTTGACTGCAATCGGGCCGAAAGCCGCGCCGACGTCGCCGATGTCGGCAGTGGCGTTATCTTTTTCAGCCGCGAACTTGGCGATTTCCTGGGCCGAACTCATATCGGTATCGATGTGTTTCAGGCCGTATTTCTTGGCCAGGTCTTCCCAGGTGCCTTTCCAGTTGGCCCAGTCATCGGGCATGCCGACGCTGTTGACGGCGCCTTCCGCTTTCGCAGCGGCTTCGAGGGTTTTCAGATCGTCAGCCGCCATGGCGGCGGTGCACATGGCAATGGTCGAGCCTAACAGTGTTGCCAGGAAAAGCTGTTTCATTCCGAAGCTCCTTGGTCGTGTTCAACGCTGCGATTGCGGTTTGTGTTGGTCTAGGTCAGCAATACCTGAGCCAATGTAGGGGGGCTGGATGACACTTTGATGTCGGCGGATACCCGATCCGCGTTTTATTCCGCCGGTATCGACGGCTGCCCGGTAAGCGTAGACCACCCGCAAAGTCCCGGTGGGCAAGGGACTTGGCCGATGTATTGCAAGTTGTCAGGGCGACCGTTCGGTAGTTTTGTCATCTCTCGGTCATCTGCACTGCCTAGGCTTGCAACACGACCAAACGGCGCAATAGCTGTGCGGTTTTTGCCCCGAAACAGTGCTGGTCTAGTCCAGATAGGTAACGTTGATGCGCGATGAGGCAACAAAAGCGGTGACAGCCATTGGCCAGATCCTTCAGGAACAACTCGACCATGGCTTGCTCGCGGCGGGGAGCAAGCTGCCGGCGGAGCGCAAGCTCAGCGAGTTGTTCGGCACGACGCGGATTACGGTGCGTGAAGCGTTGTTGCAACTGGAGGCGCAAGGCCAGATTTATCGCGAGGAACGTCGGGGCTGGTTCGTGTCGCCGCCGCGTCTGGCCTACAACCTGATGCAGCGCAGTCACTTTCACGCGATGGTCAGTGCGCAGGGGCGGGTGCCGTCGACCGAGGTGATTTCGGCGCGGCTGCAACCGGCGTCAGCGGCGGTCTGTGCGTGGTTACAGTTGCCGGCGTTGTCGAGCGTGATTCAGATTTGCCGGTCGCGGCGGATCGATGGGCGGCTGGTGTTGTATGTGGAGCATTATCTGAATCCGCAGTTTTTCCCGGGGATTCTGGAGTTTGATTTGAATCAGTCGATTACCGAGCTTTATGCGCGGCATTACGATTTGCACTATGGGCGGGTGCGGTTCGAGATTGTGCCTACGTCGTTGTCGGTGGATGCGGCGGCGGCCTTACGGGTTTCG
The DNA here is from genome assembly GCF_012974785.1 of Pseudomonas fluorescens. Lineage (GTDB taxonomy): Bacteria > Pseudomonadota > Gammaproteobacteria > Pseudomonadales > Pseudomonadaceae > Aquipseudomonas > Aquipseudomonas fluorescens_BT. The sequence continues at coordinate 1,901,133 of NZ_CP027561.1, forward strand.
GTGGGGAGTCCGGGGTTGAGGATTGCCCGGGTCAATTATGATCAGGCTGGGCGGTTGATTGATTGTGATCTGGAGTTTTGGCGGCATGATGCGATTCATGTTGGGGTTGATGTTGTTTGATCGCTCTGTGTGAATATCCGTTTTTTTCGGGTGCTGCGGCTTATGGTTCCGCCCTTACGGCGGGTCACTTTTGGCAAACGCCCCAAAAGTAACCAAAAGGTCTAGGCCCCGGCGTTCGGCACCTCGCCTAGGCTCGGTGTTCCTTCGCTCCGGGATTCATCCGGGGCATCGCCTACGGTTTGCTTCGCTGCACCTCCTCTCGATGCATGCGGCTGCGCCGCACGGTCGCTGCGCTCCCACCCCGGATGAATCCCTCCACTCAGCCTTCCGATGGGGCCGGAACGTCAAAAGCGGTACTTGAGCTAACGCTCATCGTTTTGAGTCGGGGGAGGCGTGGAGGTTGGCCTATTCCTGAGTCTGGCCACCACCGCCTGCGGTAATCACCTGAACATTCATCCTCGGTGTCGCCAGATCCAGCCCGGCCTCATCCAGATGCCGTTTCAGCGACAGATTGAACGCCCGTGAAACTTCCCACTGTTTGATCGGTGCGGTCTTGAACCGTGCGCGCAATATCGCGTTTCCCGATTCAAAACTTTCCACGCCCTGGATCTCCAGTGGCGACCAGATGTTGCGTCGCTGCAGCGGGTCGGTGCGCATTTTCTGGCCGACTTCGCGCATCAGTTTGATGGCTTCGTCGATGTTCATGTTGAACGGCACGGCCACGCGGAAGATCGCGTAGCCGAATTCCCGGGAGTAGTTTTTGATGCTTTTGATTTCGCTGAACGGGATGGTGTGGACGATGCCGTCGATGTCCCGCAGGCGTACGGTGCGGATGGTCAGGCCTTCGACGGTGCCCAGGTGCCCGCCGACGTCGACGTAGTCGTCGATGGCCAGGGAGTCTTCGATGATGATGAACAGGCCGGTGATCAGGTCGGCCACCAGCGACTGGGCGCCGAAGCCGATGGCCAGGCCGATCACGCCGGCACCGGCCAGCAGGGGCGTGACGTTCATACCCATGTTCGCCAGCGCGACGATCAGGGCGATGATGAAGATCGCCACGAACAGCACGTTGCGGATCAGCGGCATCATGGTTTGCGCGCGGGCGTTGGCCAGGCCTTTGCGTGAGCGGGTGAGGGCGTGGTGGACGGCGGTGTCGCTGAGGATCCAGATCAGCCAGGCGAAGATCAGTGTGCCGATCAGACTGAACAGTTTTACGCTGATGTCGTGGCCTTCGCCTTCGGTGAAGCCGATCAACGACATGCCCCAGACCCTCAGGCCCAGTTCGATGAAGGCCAGCCACACCAGTAAATGGGCGAGGGTGTAGAAGAAGCTTTTCAGGCGCTCGGAATACAGCGCGTGGCGTTTCGGCCCGCGTTGGGGTTTGAGGGCGTGGCGGCGGACGAGGCCGTTGATCACCATGCACAACACCAGCAGCACGGTGCAGATCAGCGACTGGCGCAAGGCCGTGCTGGTGTCGCCGGCGGAGACGAAGGTGGCGAACAGGGAAATGCCCACCAACACCAGCGCCGGCACGTACCAGAAAGTGCCGAGGATTTCGATGGTGTCGCTGAGGGCGCGGCGGGTCAGGCGGCGGGACAGGGGCTGGTTGCGGATCAGGTGGGCGATGGGGCGGCGAAAGCGCAGGATGAACAGGCCGGTCGAGAGCGCCGCCAGCACATTGGTGACGGTGGCGGCGGTGTGAGCCAGGTGTACACCCAGACCCGCCACCAGGCGCGGATCGTTCAGTGCTTCGCCGAATGCGGCGAAGCTACCGATCAGCCACAGCGGGCGGAACGCCTGATGGCGCAGTATGTACAACGCGCGGTGGCGGTGCGGGCCGTCGAGTACGGAAAAGGCGATCACGCAGATCGCCGAGAAACAGGTGCCGACCACCAGTGCGTAGGCCAGGACCATCGCCAGGCTTTTGCCCAGGGACGATGGCAATGCGTAGCTCATGTAAACCGTGATGACCAGCGCGATCATCCAGGGCCCGAGCTTGCGCAGGGCGAAGCGCAGCATGTCGAGGGCCCGGGGGTGTTGCGGCAGTTCTTCGGTCAGGCCGAAACGCATGCGCACCCGGTGACCGAGCCAGATCAGCGCGGCGGCCAGCAGGCTCCAGACCATCAGGATCACGGCGAAGCCGAAGATGATCGGCAGCCATTCACTGGCCGGCATCATCAGTGCGGACAGTTCATCCTTGGCCAGTTCGAATTCGGTGGACCAGCGATTGAGCGGGCTGTCGCTGCCGGTGAACTGTTTTTCGAAATTGGCCAGGGTGCCGCCGATCAGGCCCAGCACGCCTTCTTCCGGGGTGGCCTGGGCTTTTTTCGTGGCGTCGCGCAGTTTTTTCAGGTCGCTCAGCAATTGGCTGCGCTGCTGATCGTTTTCCAGGGACTTGATGACTTCGTCGAGGGATTGGCCAAGCGGTTCCTGGGCTTCAGGTTGCGCCTTGTTCGAACCATTGAGCAGGCCGGGCAGACTCACCGCCTGGGCAGGCGCCGACGGCAGGAGCGTCATCAGGCAGACAAGGAAGAGGCAGGGCAGGGCAAAGAAACGAGCGAACACTAGGCGGTCAACCTCGCAAGGGGCGGATCGGGCGAGTGTACGAGTCCGCCAGAATCAATGCGAGCCGGGCGCGGATTTATTCGTTGAGTTTGGCCAGGATCTTGTAGACCACGGTGGCCAGGATCATCAGCATGCCGATCCACATGGCGAATACTCCGGCGTTCTTGTCGCGGAAGTTGAAACCGATCGCCAGCAGAATCATTCCGGACAGGATCGGAATGAGCATGGAGTGGAACGCAGACATCGAGATCATGGCGACAGCCTTGTCGAAGAGGATGATTTAAGTCTAGGTCGCTTTTTGCCGACCGGTGGTGATGTGTATCAGAAATGAGCCGGTTTCGCAGGGCAGGAGATCGCAGCGTGAGGCTGCGATCTCCCGTTGGTTACGGCAGTTCTCGACTGGCGTAGAAGGCGCTCAGCACTTTCACCAGATGGGCCAGGTCATGGCTGCCGCACAGTTCGCGGATCGAGTGCATGGCGAAGGTCGGCAGGCCGATGTCGACGGTGCGCACGCCCAGATGACTGGCGGTGATCGGGCCGATGGTCGAGCCGCAGCCCATGTCGCTGCGCACCACGAAGCTTTGTACCGGCACTTCTTCGGCCATGCACAGGTGACGGAAGAAACCGGCGGTTTCGCTGTTGGTGGCGTAGCGCTGGTTGCTGTTGACCTTGATCACCGGGCCGGCGTTGAGTTTCGGGCCGTGGTTGGCGTCGTGTTTCTCGGCGTAGTTCGGGTGTACGCCGTGGGCGTTGTCGGCCGAGACCAGCAGGGATTTCTGAATGGTGCGAACGAACTCGTCACCTTCCGGCAGCAGACGGCGCAGGGTCTGTTCCAGCATCGGGCCGTCGGCGCCGCAGGCGGAGCAGGAGCCGACTTCTTCGTGATCGTTGCACACCAGCACGCAGGTTTCTTCGGTGTCGGCGGTCAGCAGGGCTTGCAGACCGGCATAGCAGGACAACAAGTTGTCGAGTCGGGCGCCAGCGATGAAATCACCGTGCAGGCCGATGACCGCTGCGCTCTGGGTGTCGTAGAAACTCAGCTCGTAATCGAGCACTACGTCGGCATTCAACCCGTGTTCGCGGGCCAGTTGATCGGTGAGCACTGCGCGAAAGTCCACACGTTCGTCACCGGCGAACTGCGCGAGAATCGGCGGCAGTTCGGTCTGGGCGTTAATGGCCCAGCCCTGGTTGGCTTCACGGTTGAGGTGAATCGCCAGGTTGGGAATGATCGCGATCGGGGCCTTGAAGTCGATCAATTGGCTCTCGACCTTGCCGTCGCGACGGAAGGTGACGCGACCGGCCAGAGACAGGTCGCGGTCGAACCACGGCGCCAGCAGCGCGCCGCCGTAGACTTCGACACCGAGTTGCCAGAAACCCTGACGTTGCAGTTCAGGTTGCGGCTTGACCCGCAGGCACGGGCTGTCGGTGTGGGCGCCGACCAGACGGATGCCGTCGTGCAGCGGGGAGTTGCGGCCCATCTTGATCGCGACGATCGAGGAGTCGTTACGGGTGACGTAGTAACGGCCATTGGCTTCGGTGTGCCAGGTCTCACGCTCGTCGAGGCGTACATAACCGGCGGCCTCCAGGCGTTGAACAAGGCTGGCGGTGGCGTGGAACGGGGTAGGGGAGGCCTTGAGGAAGTCGATCAGGCCTTGGTTCAACTCTTCGCGCATAAGAAGCTCCAGACAGCAATGGGCGGGAGTTTAACGCATCGGCCTGATGCTTGGGACATGACATGTGCCGCTCGCGTCAGCGAGCGGTGGCCACGCGTTTTTTCAGGTAGCTCATGATGACTTTTTCGTCTTCAGGCTTTTCAGGGCGGGGCAGTTGTTGCGGCCAGTTGCTCTGGTTCAGGAGCTTTTTCTGACGGCTCTTGTCCCAGCGAAGAATCTCCCGCGAGGCACATTCCCACCATTCATGGCGGCAGGCGGTGTAGTACGGATGATCCGGTGCTGCGCTGCCGTACAGCAGATCGCGACCGACCTTGCGCAGGGTGCCGCTCTGGTTGCGCAGCTTCCATTTGATTTTCAGACGCTGCCACGCGGACGGGAACGGCTTGACCCGCGGCACGTCCTTGCACAGATCCACCAGCCGCTGACTGAACTGCTCGCCGTGCTGGGCAAAGAAGAACGCCTGCATCGCGTGGAAAAAGCGTTTTTCCGCGAAGTAGTGATAGACGTATTTGCGGGCCTCGACCACCGGCCGTTTGCGCATGGCGAACGACAGCGCGACTTGTTCGATGGTATGGATCTGGAAACCGTCTGCCGTCCATTCGTCGATCAGGCGGATCGACTGCTCGAACAATGCCCCGTCGCTGTCGGTCACGCCACACAGCCCGCTGTTGTAGAGCTTGAAGCCGTTTTCCGGGGTGATGCCATGGGCACCGAGATCGCGACCGAGCTTCAGGTAGTCGTCGCGCTCGAAGACATCTTTCCAGTCGTATTCGAAGCGATCCATCACCGACTGCTGCGCAGTGATGTGCGGGAACAGGCGATTGGGGTCGCTGGTGAACAGGGTGTCGGTGTCGACGAACAAGGTCTTTTCGGCCAGTTGCAGGCCGGCGGCGATGGCGCAGGCCTTGCGTCGGTGGTGATAGCCGTTGTGGCCCTGCCAGCGAGTCAGTGTCGGTTCGTCGAGCAGCACGGTATCGACCGGCCAGCCTTCATAGTCCTGCGGCCGGTCAGTGAGGATCCTGATCGCCGGGCGTTTGCCGGTCCTGGCCTGGGAGAGGGCGGTCAGGATGCTGAACTTGGCTTCGCGCCGGTAAACATCCTGGTTGCCGTAAATCAGGTAAAGCAGTTGGTGACGGGTCTTCTTGACGGGTGTTGCCAGGGAATCAGTACAACTCATCCGGAACAAAATCCTTTAAAACAGGCGACTGCCAGTCAGGCAGTGCTTAAAACGGAGCCGGGCATTCGAAGCGCAAGCGTTCGCCGGACTGTGGGTGGGTGAAGCTGAGCATGCTGGCGTGCAGGCACAGGCGTGGCCAGGCCGCGAGGGCTTGGGGGTGAGCGTAGAGCCCGTCGCCGAGCAGTGGATGACCGATGGACAGCATGTGCACGCGCAACTGGTGCGAACGGCCGGTGATTGGCGTCAGTTCGACGCGGCACCAGTCGCCGCAACGCTCCAGCACGCGCCAGAAGGTCAGGGCGTGTTTGCCATGTTCGTGATCGACCACGTGGCGCGGTTTGGTCGGCGGGTCGTAGCGCAACGGCAGATCGATGCTGCCGCTGTCCAGTTCCGGCTGACCCCAGGCCAGGGCGGTGTAGGCCTTTTCGGTTTCGCGGTCGTGAAACTGCCGCGACAGTTCGCGGTGGGTGTCCGCGTCGCGGGCCAGCAGGATGATACCCGACGTTTCCCAGTCCAGACGATGGACGATGCGTGCTTCCGGGTAGCCGTTTTCCTGCAGGCGGGTGATCAGGCAGTCCTTGTTGTCGTCGGCGCGTCCGGGCACCGAGAGCAGCAGGGTCGGTTTGTCGACCACCAGCACGGCGGCGTCCTGATGGATGATGCGGATGTTGGACAGCGGCATTAAAACAGCCTCGTAACAAATGCCAACGGCGGCTCAGGGCCCTTCCGGTGTCGGAAGGGCCCTGAGCCGCCGTCGTTCCTGCCGGATCGACTCAGCGATCTGGCAGGGTGATGTTGAGTTCCAGAATCGAGCAACTGCCCTGGCTTTCCAGTGCAACATGTACGTCGTCGTTGCCGATGTTGACGTACTTGCGGATCACGTCCACCAGTTCCTTCTGCAAGGCTGGCAGGTAATCCGGCGTGCTGCGCTGGCCGCGCTCATGCGCCACGATGATCTGTAGACGCTCTTTCGCTACCGAGGCAGTGCTTGGCTTTTTGTTGGCACGAAAGAAGTCAAAAAGGTTCATTACCTACCTCCAAACAGGCGCTCGAAGAATCCCTTCTTCTCGACATCGAGGAACCGGTGTGCTTTGTCTTTGCCCAGCAGGCGGTCGACGGTATCGCTGTAGGCCTGGCCGGCATCGCTCTGGTCGTCGAGGATGACCGGGACGCCCTGGTTGGAAGCCTTGAGCACCGCCTGGGATTCCGGGATCACGCCCAGCAGGGTCACCGAGAGGATTTCCTTGACGTCTTCGACGCCGAGCATTTCGCCCTTTTCAACGCGCTCCGGGTGGTAGCGGGTGATCAGCAGGTGTTCCTTGATCGGGTCTTCGCCACGTTCGGCGCGACGGGATTTGCTGGCCAGCAGGCCGAGCATGCGGTCCGAGTCACGTACCGAAGACACTTCCGGGTTGGTCACGACGATCGCTTCGTCAGCGAAGTACATGGCCAGGTGGGCGCCTTTCTCGATGCCCGCCGGGGAGTCGCAGACCACGAACTCGAATTGTTCCTTGAGCTCCATCAGGACTTTTTCCACGCCTTCGACGGTCAGCGCGTCTTTGTCGCGGGTCTGGCTGGCGGCCAGCACATAGAGGTTTTCCAGGCGCTTGTCTTTGATCAGGGCCTGCTGCAGGTTGGCTTCGCCGTTGACCACGTTGACGAAGTCATACACCACGCGGCGCTCGCAACCCATGATCAGGTCAAGGTTTCGCAAGCCCACGTCGAAGTCGACGATCACTGTTTTGTGGCCGCGCAGAGCGAGGCCGGTACCGATAGCGGCGCTGGTGGTGGTCTTACCCACACCACCCTTGCCGGATGTAACCACGAGAATCTTGGCCAAGGTGTTTCACCCCTAAGGAAGAAGGACTGTTCAGCCCCTGAAAAACATCTCTTGAAAACTACTGCAGTCGGACAGCCTTGGCTGGAATTTGGCTTTTGGCCTTTTTCCTACTTCGTTTGAGCCGTTTTCGCTACGTTTTAGAGATGCTTGGAAAATGCGGCAGTATCCGTTAAAGCCGAATGATGTTCAACACGTCGCCCGACAGGCTGACCTGTACACCCGAACCCCACATCGGATCGCGACGCAGGTCCTCGGAAACCTTGTAGTGGCCTGCGATGGAGATCAGTTCAGCGCTCAATTGCTGACAGAAAATCCGCGCCTTGGTGTCGCCCTTGACCCCGGCCAGCGCACGACCGCGCATCGGGCCGTATACATGGATGTTGCCATCGGCGAGAAGTTCCGCCCCCGGGCTGACCGACGACACCACCACCAGATCGCCACCTTGGGCATAGATCTGTTGGCCACCACGTACTGGCGTAGTGATGATGCGGGTCGGTTTGACGGTCGGCTCCGGCGGCTTTTCCGGCTTCTTCGGAGCAACAGGCTCAGCGGTTTCCAGCGGTCGCTCACGGGCGCCGGACGGCGGCAGTACCGGGATGTCGATGGCGATGGCGGCGGCGATGTCTTCGATGCGGCTGGCGCGGATCGCCAGGGTGCGCAGGCCGTGCTGGCGGCACACGCGCATCAGTCCCGGCAGGTCGACAGCGCCTTCACTTGGCGGCAGTTTGTCCAGCGCCAGAACCAGCGGTGCGTTGCTGAAGAAATTCGGTGCCTGGGCGACTTTGGCGGCCAGTTGCCGATCGAGGCTGTCGAGGTCGTTGCGGGCCAATTCCAGCACGGTAATGGCGAGCATGCTGCCCTTCAGCTGGAACACGGGATCTTGGTCTGGCGATTCGTTTTGGCTCATGTCGGCATACAACGGCTTGTCACTAAAAGTGCCGAGACTTATAACGAGAACGCCCGCCAGCCGCAAGCCGGGCTGAACGATGTAGAATGCGCGGCCACTTATTTACGGAAGCTTTAATGGATCGCCCGCGTTTTCGAAAAGCATTTCTTGCTCCACGCTTCTGGCCGCTCTGGTGCGGCCTGGGGCTGTTGTGGCTGACGGTGCAGTTGCCCTATCCGGCATTGCTGGCCATCGGTCGTTTTCTCGGTGCCCTGATGTATCGCTTCGCAAGCGACCGGCGGCGTATCGCCAAGCGCAATCTGGAACTGTGTTTCCCGGAAAAATCCGCCGCCGAGCGCAAACGCCTGCTCAAGGAAAACTTCGCCTCCACCGGCATCGCGTTCTTTGAAATGGCGATGAGCTGGTGGTGGTCCCGTCAGCGTCTGGCGAAACTGGCCCATGTCGAAGGCCTCGAGCACCTGCAAAAGGCCCAGCGCGAAGGCAAGGGCGTGATTCTGATGGCAGTGCATTTCACGACACTGGAAATCGGCGCGGCGCTGCTCGGCCAGCAGCACACCATCGATGGTATGTACCGCGAGCACAAGAACCCGTTGTTCGACTTCGTTCAGCGTCAGGGCCGTGAGCGGCACAATCTCGATTCGCTGGCGGTGGAGCGCGACGATGTCCGCGGCATGCTCAAGCTGCTGCGTTCCGGGCGTGCGATCTGGTACGCGCCGGATCAGGACTACGGCGCCAAGCAAAGCATCTTCGTGCCGTTGTTCGGCATTCAGGCCGCAACCGTCACCGCCACCAGCAAGTTCGCCCGGCTGGGCAAGGCCCTGGTGGTGCCGTTCACCCAGGAGCGTCTGGCGGACGGCAGCGGCTATCGTCTGGTGATCCATCCGCCGCTGGAAGGGTTTCCGGGCGAAACCGAAGAAGCCGACTGCATCCGCATCAACCAGTGGGTGGAAGGTGTGCTACGCGATTGCCCGGAGCAATACCTGTGGGCGCACCGGCGTTTCAAGAGCCGTCCGCCGGGCGAGCCTAAGCTGTACGCCAAACGTCGTTGATTCACCCCATCCCATAAGCACCACGGAGCGTTGCGATGAGCCCAGCTGAACCGGTCACAGGTTTGATTCTTTCCGGCGGCGGGGCTCGGGCGGCGTATCAGGTGGGGGTGCTGGCGGCAATTGCCGAACTGCTGCCGCTGGGCGCGGACAATCCGTTCCCGGTGATCGTCGGCACATCGGCCGGGGCGATCAACGCGGTCAGCCTGGCCAGCGGTGCGACCGATTTTCGCGCGGCCATCGAGCGTCTGACGCTGTTCTGGCAAGGCTTTCGCAGCCATCGCGTGTTGCGCAGCGACTGGCCGGGGGTGATCCACCAGGCCAGTCGTTTTGTCAGCCACAGCCTGTTGGGCATGGGCAGGCAAGTGCCGGTAGCACTGCTCAACAGTTCGCCGCTGCGCCATCTGCTCAATGAAAAACTGCACATGCCCGGCATCGCCGAGTCCATCGCGCGCAAGCAATTGCACGCGGTGGCGGTAACAGCGTTCGGCTACGAGTCGGGGCAGGCGGTGACCTTCTATCAGGGCGGCGGGACCATCGATTCCTGGCTGCGTCACCGGCGCATCGGTGTGCCGACGCAGTTGTCGGTGGAACACTTGCTGGCCAGTTCGGCGATCCCGCTGTTGTTCGCGCCAGTGAAGATTGGCGATGAATATTTCGGCGATGGCGCGGTGCGGCAATCGGCGCCGATCAGCCCGGCACTGCATCTGGGTGCGAGCCGGGTGCTGGTGGTGGGCGTCAGCGGCAACCCTCGGGGGTTCGATCCGGCACATCCGCTTGAGCGCACTTACACGGGAAAGCAGCCGACACTGGCGCAGATCGGCGGGCACATGCTCAACAGTACCTTCATTGACAGCCTGGAAAGCGATATCGAGCTGCTTCAGCGTCTGAACCAGTTCAGTCACCTGATGCCCGACGGAACGCCGACCCGCGCGCTGGGCGTAGCGCCGGTGGACGTTCTGGTGATTTCGCCGAGCCAGCCGATCGATGAAATCGCGGCGCGGCATCGACAGGAGCTGCCAGCGGCGTTGCGGCTGTTCTTGCGCGGTCCGGGGGCGACCAAGACCAGTGGGGCAGGGGTATTGAGTTACTTGCTGTTCGAGGCCGGGTATTGCAGCGAACTGATCGACCTTGGGCGACGCGATGCCTTGGCCAAGCGCGATGAGCTGTGCCGGTTTTTGGGGATAACCGCGGCGTTGGCTCCCGCTTGAGATTTGTGGTGCCGGCCATTCGCGAGCAAGCCCGCTCCCACATTGGTTTTGTGTCGTTCACAAACCAATGTGGGAGCGGGCTTGCTCGCGAAGGCGTCCCTTCAGACGCCATTGACACCAGGATCAGAAGTGGAACTTCACCAGGAAGCTCGTGGTGCTCTGATCGGTCTTGAAATACTGGCTGTCCTTGATCCCGTACTTGTCCGACCAGTAGTCGTACTCAACACCCACATACAACTGCTTCTCGCCAATGCTCAGCGCCTTGCCCAGGTCGTATTTGACCTGTGGGTTGAAGTGCAGGTTGGCGTGGTAATCGCCTTTGGAGTTGGAGTCGTTGTCGACCACCCAGTCCATGAACCCGTCGATCAGGATGTTCGAGTCGCCGACCGGAATCGTATAGGACCAGACCGGGGTGATCTGCCAGACGTTGTCTCCGGCGCGGGAGCCTTCGGTGTGGCGCTGATAGAAGTTCAGCTGGAAGTAGTCGAAGCCCGGGATCGCCAGGTCAAAGCCTGGACCGATCAGGTACGACTCGGTATCACCCTCACCGAACTCGTAAGTCATGGCCAGCAACACGTCGGTGACCGGACCGAAAGCCAGTTTCTGGTCGAATATCTTGCCGAACGACAGACGCGGGCTGATTTCGCCGTAGTAAGTGTTCGAGCCGACACCGCCGTCATCCTTGCCGTTGTAGAAGATCTTGTCGACGAACAGGAAGTTGTCGCCGTACTTCCAGGCATCGGCGTGTTCGAAGGTGACGGTCTGCTGAATGCGCGGGTTGACCTGGAAATCCTTGCCATAGAGGTAGGTCAGGCTGTTGTTCTGCCATTGCAGCAGGCCGTCGGCCATGGCCTGGCCCCCCGCCAGCATGGTTCCCGCAAGCATCAGGCTGGTGCTCATACGTTTCATTCGGTTGCTCCCAAAGTAGGTGTTCCACGTTTATTTTTTTGAGTCGGCGCTCTGGTGTGGCGCCTTTTTTCGTTGTTGCAAAAATCATCCATCCGGTCAGCTTTAATGCTGTTAGCAAGAGCTGAGCCAAGGCTTTTCGAAAAGCAAAAAAACGCCCGTCGGCTGCTGAAAAACAGTCGACTGAGCGTGTTTTCGGGATGCCTCGGTACTGACTGCGGCCGGGATAAGTTGGCTCGTTGGTCAGGAATTAAATCCGGGCTTTTTTTTAGACCGAATTCAGGAGGCCGCGGAGAATACTGACTCAACGGCCAGGTCTCAAGTGCCCCGCAACAGAGCACCGACGACAGGTAGGGGGCACGGTTGCGGGTCATTTTAGAAGTGCACCTTCACCAGCAGGCTGGCGGTGTTTTGGTTGGTGTCTAAACGGTGGGTGCTTTCGACGCCGTATTTGTTCTTCCAGTAGCTGTATTCGGTGCCGACGTACACCTGCTTCTGGCTCCAGCCGAGGGCTTTGCCCAGGTCGTATTTGATCTGTGGGTTGATGTGCAGGTTGGCGTGATAGGTGCCGCGCGAGTTCTTGTCGTTGTCGACCACCCAGTCGAGGTAGCCATCGATCAACAAATCGGAATTGCCCACGGGAATGCTGTAGGACCAGCCCGGGGTGATCTGCCAGACACCATCGCCCGGGCGCGGGCCTTCGGTCTGGCGGCGGTAGAAATTCAGGGTGAAATAGTTGAAGCCCGGCACTTTCAGGTCGAAACCGGGGCCGATCAGATAGGCCTCGCTCTCGCCTTCGCCGTATTCGTAGGTCATCGCCAGCAGCAGGTCCTTGATCGGGCCGAACTCCAGCTTCTTGTCGAAGATCTTGCCGAACGACAGGCGCGGGCTGAATTCGCCGTAGAAGGCGTGGGGGCCTTTGTTGCGGTCTTCCTGGTCGTTGTAGAAGATCTTGTCGACGAACAGGAAGTTGTCGCCGTACTTCCACTTGTCGGCGTGCTCGAACGTCACCGTCTGCTGGATCGACGGGTTGATCGCGAAGTTCTTGCCGTAGAGGTAGCTCAGGCTGTTCGTCTGCCACAGCAATAAATCGCCGGCCATGGCTTGCGAGGCGGCCAGCAGGCCGCCGCTCAACAACACGTTGGTTTGAGTCCGGATCATCTGTTGCTCCCTCTTGTTTTTATTGTTTGAGGCAGGGCGTTGCTTACCCTGTGGGAGCGGGCTTGCTCGCGAAAGCGGAGGCTCATTCAACAGTGATGGTGACTGACATGACCCTTTCGCGAGCAAGCCCGCTCCCACAAGGGGATTTTTGTGTCGCTGTTAATGTTGGTGTGCGTGGCAGTCGTTGATCGCGGCGCGTTCGGTGCCGCCGAGAATGTTGAACAACAGGTTCAGCGTCAGAGCGCTGAGGGTGGCCATGGCGATCCCGCTGTGGGTGATCGGACTCATCCACAACGGCAGGTGGGCGAAGAACTCCGGACGCACTACCGGGATCAGGCCCATGCCGATGCTCACGGCTACCAGCAATTGATTGCGACGGTCACCAATGTCGGCTTCCTGCAGGATCTTGATACCGGTAGCCGCGACCATGCCGAACATCGCAATCGCCGCACCGCCGAGTACTGCCGGTGGAATCGACGCCACCAGGAACGCCGCTTTCGGCAGCAGGCTCAGGACGATCAGCAAACCGCCGGCGACGATGGTCACCGAACGGCAGCGCACACCGGTCATCTGCACCAAGCCAATGTTCTGCGCGAAGGAGGAGTGGGTGAAGGTGTTGAAGAATCCGGCGAAGAACGACGCGCCGGCATCACACAGCAAGCCCCGGCGCAGCATGCGCGGACAGACTTCCTGGCCGGTGATCTTGCCCAGCGCGAGGAACATCCCGGTGGACTCGACAAAGATGATCACCACCACCAGGCACATCGACAGGATCGGTGCCAGTTCGAACTTCGGCATGCCGAAATGCAGCGGGGTGACGAACTGAACCCATGGCGCACTGGCCATGCCGCTCAGGTCGACCATGCCGATGGCGCCGCAGAGCACGTAGCCCAGGCACATGCCGATCAGCACGGAAATATTGACCCAGAAACCGCGCATGAAGCGGTGGATCAACAGAATGGTGGCCAGCACCAGTGCGGCGATGGCCAGGTAAATCGGTGAACCGAATTGAGCGGCGCCAGCGCCGCCACCGGCCCAGTTCACGGCCACGGGGAACAGTGACAAACCGATCGAGGTGATGACCGTGCCGGTCACCAGGGGCGGGAAGAAGCGCACAACTTTGGACATGAACGGCGCGATGATCATGCCGAAGAACCCGGCGGCGATGGTGGCGCCGAAGATTCCCTGCAGACCGATGCCGGGCATGCCGGCCATGGCGACCATGCTGCCGACGGCGGCGAAACTGGCGCCCATCATCACCGGCATGCGAATGCCCATCGGGCCGATCCCCAGGGACTGCACAATGGTGGCGATGCCGGCGACCAGCAGGTCGGCGTTGATCAGGAAGGCGATTTCTTCACGACTCAGGCCAGCGGCCTGTCCAATGATCAGCGGTACCGCGATGGCGCCGCCGTACATCAGCAGTACATGTTGCAAACCGACCAGGATCAGTTGCAAAAGGGGCAAACGCTGAATGGCGGGTGCGTCGGGGATGCGCGCTTTGGACAGCTCGGACATGCAACACCTCGGATCTTTTTTATTCTTGTGATTGAACAGCTGCCGGGTTGCTCACAGCTGTCCTTTTGCATCAGGTAAACCGCGTTGCGGCTAATCGCAGGCAAGCCAGCTCCCACGGGATTGTGTGAATCCCTGTGGGAGCGGGCTTGCCCGCGATGCTTTTATTGCTTAGTTGGTCCGGGCTCCCTGGGCGATCCATGCACCGATCAGGTCACGTTCCTGCTGGGTCATCTGCGTGATGTTGCCCAGTGGCATGATCTGCGTGGTGATGGCTTGCGCCTGGATCCGCGCCGCGTTCTGGCGGATCTGCTCGGGGGTGTCGAACATCACACCGGCCGGTGCCGCGCTGAACAGCGGGCTGGTCGGTTTGGCCGAATGGCAGACCGCGCAGCGTTCCTGGATCACGTTGTGCACCTTGTCGAACGCAGGACCGGTGTTGGACGCCTGAGCCGGAGCGGCAGCAGGGGCGGCAGAGGCTGCCGGTTGTGCAGCTTCAGCCGGTTTCGCGCCACCACCCAGCGCCGTTTCCGGCAACGGCTGGTACTCGATTTTCGCAGGCGCCTTGGCCACGTCCGGAGCGGTCGACATCGGCGCCGGGCCGGTGACGTACGCCAGACTGATCATGCCCACCGCTGCCACCGGCAGGGTCCAGGCAAACTTGTGGCTGTCGTGACGGGTGTTGAAGTAGTGACGCACCAACACCGCCAACACGGCGATCCCGGCCAGGATCAGCCAGTTGTACTGGCTGCCGTAAGTGCTCGGGAAGTGGTTGCTGATCATGATGAACAGCACCGGCAGGGTGAAGTAGTTGTTGTGACGCGAACGCAGCAGGCCTTTGGCCGGCAGCGCCGGATCCGGCGTGCGGTTCTCGGCAATCGCGGCCACCAGTGCGCGCTGGGCCGGCATGATGATGCGGAACACGTTGCCGACCATGATGGTGCCGATGATCGCGCCGACGTGCAGGTACGCACCACGACCGCTGAACACCTTGCTGAAGCCATACGCCGCGCCGATGATCAGCACGAACAGGATGAAGCCGAGCAGGGCGGGTTTCTTGCCGAGGGGCGAATCGCAGAGGAAGTCGTAGATGAACCAGCCGGCGATCAGCGAACCGATGCCGATAGCCACGCCTTCAGGGCCGGTCAGGCCGCTGCCGGGTGCCACGAGGTAGAGCACGGGGTTGGAGTAGAACACCACGCAAAGGAGCGCGATCCCCGACATCCAGGTGAAATAGGCTTCCCATTTGAACCAGTGCAGGTTCTCCGGCATCGACGGAGGGGCCAGTTTGTATTTTTCCAGGTGATAGATACCGCCGCCGTGGATCGCCCACAGATCACCGGCAAGACCGGTTTTCGGGTTGACGCGGTTGAGGTTGTTCTCCAGCCAGACGAAGTAGAACGACGCGCCGATCCAGGCCACGCCAGTGATCATGTGAACCCAGCGCACGCTCAGGTTCAGCCATTCCAACAGATGTGCTTCCACAGTCTTTACCTCTCGCCTGTCACTCTTGTTGTCGAGTGATCAGACCTTCTCTTATTGGTGGGGGGCGAGGATCAAACGCTCATCCTCTTTGAAAAAATGCTCATCGCAGTTGTTGCCTGTGCCACTGCGATCAACCACCAGGAAGTCATCCCGCTTTTCGATCGTCAGCACCGGGTGGTGCCAGACGCCGCGATGGTAATTGATGCCCTGCCTGCCGTTGGTGACGAAGGCGCGGACCAAGCCTGATACAGGTACATCGCCAAGTGGCGCGACCACGATCAGAAAGGGGTTGCCGAGCAGCGGAATGAAAGCCTGGCTGCCCAGCGGATGGCGTTCCAGCATGCTGACGGTCAGCGGCATGTCCTGCGCGTCGGCGCGGAAGATGCTGATGATCGCGTTGTCCTCAGGCGTCGCGGTTTCGACCGTCGCCAGTTTGTGGAAGCGCATGGTCGAACCGTTGTTGATCATGAAGTGATCGCTGCCGTCGGTTTCGATTACGTCACCGAAAGGGGCGAAGGCTTCTTTGGTCAGCGGTTCAATCGTCAGTGTGCGCATGCTGTTCTTCTTATCCGAATTCTGTGTTGTTGGTTCTGTTGCTATCGCTGGCAGGCCAGCTCCCACATCTGGGATACATTCCCTTGTGGGAGCCAGCCTGCTGGCGATCGGGTTCAGCGCTTATTTAGCGACCTTGCCCAATACGCGCAGGCGGCTCACACCACCATCCGGGAACACGTTCAGACGGATGTGGGTGATCGGGCCCAGCGCCTTGATCTGCTCGACGAAGGTGTGTTCGGCGTGCATTTCCAGCTTCTGGCTCGGCAGCAGTTCGCGCCAGAACAGCGACTGGGTTTCGATCTGGCTGTCGGTGCCGCCCTTGACGAACGCGCCCTGGATCGAGCAGGTGTCCGGGTAGTTGCCCTTGAAGTGCAGGGTGTCGACGATGATTTTTTCGATCTCGCCCGGGTGGCCCAGTGCGACGATCACCCAGTCATTGCCTGGCGTGCGACGACGTGCGGTTTCCCAGCCGTCGCCCATGTTGATGCCACGGCCCGGGTTGAGGATGTTGCTCATGCGGCCGAAGTGTTCGTCGGAGCAGGCGAGGGCGCGGCCACCGTTGAGGGCTGCAGCCAGGTCGACTTGCTCGTTGTCGCCAACTGCCGACCAGTCGCGGAACGGAATGCCGTACACGCGCAGACGGGCAACGCCGCCATCCGGGTAGATGTTGAAGCGCAGGTGGCTGAACGCCTTGTCGTTGTTGATTTCGTGGTAGTGGTGGCTGTTGCCTTGCAGCTCGACGGCCGACAGCACTTCAGTCCACTGGGTGTTTTCGTCCGGCTCGCCCGACGCCAGGAAGCAGGCTTCCAGCGAGGCCGATGGCGGGAAGTTGCCGGTGAAGAATGAAGTGTCGATGTCCACGCCTTTGATCGAACCCGGTACGCCCAGGCGGATCACCGCGCTGTCGTAGCCTTCGAAGCGCTTGCGGCGCGATTCCCAGCCGTCCATCCACTTGCCGTTGTCATCGAACACGCCCTCCTTCCACACGGCCGGGGTCGGCTGAAACAGACGATTGGCGTCTGCAAACCAGTCATCGGTGACCGAGATGATTTTGGTGCCCAGACGGGCATCGGCCAGGTTGACGAACTTCTCGAAAGGTACGGCGTAAGCTTTCATTCTTCTTGTCTGCCTTTAAATAAGTGGCTTGGGATGCTTGCAGGGCCCTGGGAAACACAAGCGTTCTAGAGGTTTCTCGGGCCAGGCTCGCTAGAGAGTCAGTAATCGGAACAGGGCGATCTTGTTGATCTCCGCCAGCGCACATTTGAACTCGGTGTCGACCGGGTTGTGAATGCGCGTTTCGAACGCCGCGAGGATCTGATGCCGGTTGCTGCCTTTTACCGCCATGATGAAGGGAAACTTGAACTTGGCCTTGTAGGCGTCGTTCAGCTCGGTGAAGCGCTGGAACTCTTCGGCCGTGCATTGGTGAATACCGGCGCCAGCCTGTTCATGGGTGCTGGCTTCGGTCAACTCGCCCTGGACGGCAGCTTTGCCGGCCAGGTCCGGGTGAGCGTTGATCAGTGCCAGCTGACTGGCGTGATCGGCGCTCAACAGGATGTCGCTCATGCGCTGGTGCAGGGTTTCGATCTGATCGATCGAGGCGTCCTGGCCCAGGTCGAAGGCCTTCTCGGCCACCCATGGCGAATGTTCGTAGATGTCGGCGAAAGCTTTGACGAAGGCGTCGCGGCTCAGGGTCGACGGTTGCAGGGTTTGAAAGGTGCTCATTTGGCAGCCCCTTGGTACGGGTGGGTTTCGTGCCAGTGACGTGCGATGTCGACGCGGCGGCTGAACCACACCTGCTCATGACTTTTAGCGTATTCGATAAAGCGCTTGAGCGACGCCAGGCGCGCCGGACGGCCGATCAGGCGGCAGTGCAGGCCGATCGACAGCATCTTCGGTGCTTCGGCGCCTTCGGCGTAGAGCACGTCGAACGCATCTTTGAGGTATTCGAAGAAGTCGTCGCCCTTGTTGAAACCCTGGACCTGGGTGAAGCGCATGTCGTTGGTGTCCAGGGTGTAAGGAATCACCAGGTGCGGCTTGCCGGTCGGGTTGTTCGGTTCCCAGTAGGGCAGGTCGTCGTCGTAGGTGTCGCAGTCGTAGAGGAAACCGCCTTCTTCCATCACCAGACGACGGGTGTTCGGGCCGGTGCGACCGGTGTACCAGCCCAGCGGGCGCTCGCCGGTGAGTTCGGTGAGGATGCGGATCGCTTCGAGCATGTGCTCGCGTTCCTGCGCTTCGTCCATGTACTGGTAGTCGATCCAGCGGTAGCCGTGGCTGCAGATCTCGTGACCGGCCTCGACCATCGCGCGGATCACGTCCGGGTGGCGCTGGGCGGCCATGGCCACGGCGAAGATGGTCAGCGGAATGTCGAATTCCTTGAACAGTTTCAGAATCCGCCAGACGCCGGCACGGCTGCCATACTCGTAAAGCGATTCCATGCTCATGTTGCGCGCGCCTTGCAGAGGCTGGGCGGCGACCATTTCCGAGAGGAAGGCTTCCGATTCTTTGTCGCCGTGCAGGATGTTGCGCTCGCCGCCTTCTTCGTAATTGAGTACGAACGACAGGGCGATCCGGGCATTGCCCGGCCAGTGTGGGTGAGGAGGGTTACTGCCGTAACCGATCAGGTCGCGTGGGTAGTCAGCGCTCACTGCAGTCTTCCTTCTTATTCGTTGACAGATTGTGTGGCGCCCTGAAGTTTGGATGGCAGGCTGGCGTCACAGCGATGGGCTGATTGTATACAACTTTATTCTCAATTTGTAAGCCTGAATTTTCGCATTTTTCACCGGCCGTCATCTTTTGCTGTTAATGGCGTGAACCTGCAAGAAACCTGCCTGACCAGTCAGCTAGTGGATGGAGGGTTCAATGAATGCAAGGTTGAAGGGCAAACCACCGGGAAATTCAAGGATGGCGGCGGTGGAAGGAAAAATGTCGTTTTTATTGTGTACAATTTTTTTGAAAAGTGTCTTAATCAATCGCTCGCCGCAGCTTTTCGTGCTCCGAAACGGTGCGGTCTCCTTTTCAACTGACTTCGGGAGGCGCGAAGTCTGACTGCTCCACGCAGGCAGGCGCGCAGAATCAATGGGACGTTTGACAACACACGTTTTGGACGCTGCACACGGTTGCCCGGGCAGCTCGATCAAGATCGAGCTGTACCGCGTTGAAGGTTCGCACCTGGAATTGGTTGCCAGTGCGCTTACCAACAGCGATGGCCGGGTCGACGCGCCGCTGCTGCAAGGCGATGACTACCGTACCGGTGTCTATCAGGTCCAGTTCCACGCCGGCGATTACTACCGCGCCCGTGGCGTCCAGTTGCCGGAGCCGGCATTCCTGGACGTGGTGGTGCTGCGGTTCGGCATCTCTGCCGAACAGGATCACTACCACGTACCGTTGCTGATCTCGCCTTACAGCTATTCCACCTACCGGGGCAGCTGACCCCCAAGCTGCTGCCCCTGCCGGGAAGCGACTGCGCATATAGCTTCTTTGGTCTTTCGCCCGCTCACACTGCGGGCTTTTTTTCGTCTTGCCAAAAGCATCCCTGATTACAGGTCGGCAAGCGTTCCGAGCCTCGACTCATCATCCCTGACGATGAAAATGCTGTCCGGTTGCGAAGCATGAATCTGAGAGCCACCCTTGAGCCACACCAGTCTGTTTTCAGCGTGTGCCTGGAGCATTTCCTGCAAAGCCGGGTATCCGACCTGGGTGTTCAACCGGGCTTCGCTGGCATCAGGAGCGGAATTCAGAGGTTGATGAATTTTCTTGCCCCTGACGCGATGCAGGCTGATGAAAAAGACAAAGGGATGATTCTCCCGGCGAAATACCAAGGCTGGAAAGGAAGTTGAAGGCGTTGGCGTGAAGACATCATAGCCCTGGCGATTCAGGATATTGGCCATGAGCCGCTTGAGGTCAACGCCTGACTGCGTCGCTTTGAAATAATCCCACTCTTGCCTTGTCAGGGCGAAGTCAAGCCGCTGCAGAGGGCCTTCCGGGGTCAGGGTTGGCAATTCCAGGGTGCGGCCGAGCCCTGGCATAGCGCTGGATGTTGCCAGCGTCGGCAGCATCAGTAATGGATCGGCCAGTGACGGATGGGGCGTGCTGTTACCGCGTTTCCAATCGTTGAACGTTTGCCTGAGGCGAGTCAAACCCACGCCGGTTGCCATATCCCCATCGTTGGCCAGGCCGAATTGATGTCTGGCCACCTTGTTCACCGAGGTATACGACAACAGCGGAAAATAAGTGGCGATGTACTGCGTCAGCGGGTGTTGAAAGGGCAGGTTCGGATCGACCTCCCACTGATTGGCGGGCGGAACACGGATCGCACCTCTGGGTTGCTGCATCAGGTCGGTGCCGAGGATGCGTTCCATGTAGTCGAAGTCATACATCCAGTGTTCCGGATTCTTGATGTAAACGATCGGGTGATCCGGGTCGCTACCGTGCGGCACAAGCAGAAACCGGATGCCATCGACTTCAATGCCGCCGATGGATGTATCCCGGGGTGGCGCATCCCATTTTTTCCAGGGGTCGGACCATTCATTACCCGTCGAGGTGGAAGAACGTTTGGGCGCGACAACCTCTTGCGGATCATCATCCGTGCTTCGCAGCCGCTTGAGCGTTAATCTGGAATCGCTGCCGCTGGCGCCCTCGTCGATGGGTTTCACGCGCCAGGTGAGGGTGCCTTCCACCCGTTCGACTCGTGGACCGGAAGGTCTGTAGTCGCTGTTCAATCTGGCCCGGAAATGATTCTCCGCATCAATGCCCAGCAACACGGTCCCCCCTTCCTGAAGATCCACGAAATGCCTTTGCGTCCCGAGTTCCCGAATGCCGGAAAGCTCATTCGGCGCCGGAAGCCTGGATAGCTGATTGGGGGGGAGAAAATAGTGTTCGATCGGTGCATGGACCACGACAGGGGTGATGTGGGTCTCGGCCGGAAGGTCGACGATCTCCAAAGGTACAGGTCGGGAGGAAGATGATTGAACAGCGGTCCCGGGGGGATCGACAGGTACTCGCTCTTCGCCATGGGGAGCGATGTTCAGCGGCAGCCTGTGGAGTGCCGGAGGCCCGACGTCGGGAAGGTTGAAGGGCGTGTCGGGGGAGGTGGTTGATGCACCGGGTTTTATCGGGCGTTTGGGGCTCATGGGTATTTCACTCGCAAGGTCGATTCACGTTGGTCTGGCCAGAAGAGGCCGGATGTTCGGTGAATCAACGCTGCGAAGTGCGGTACATATATCTATTCGTGAGGTGAAATGTTGCCGGGCATCACCCGTTCTCGACGAACTTAGTGACTGCTCAGCAATGAGGCCGCACCTGCGCCACCAAACAATCCGGCACTGATACGGTTGAACCAGCTCTGGCCCTTGCCGCTGCGCAGGTAGCGTGCCGCACCGTGGGCGCCGAGGCCGTAGGTCAGCTTGCAGAGCAGGTCGAGCAGCGTCCAGGTCACAATCATCACCAGCAGTTGTGGCACAAACGGTTGTTCGGTGCTGAGGAACTGCGGCAGAAACGCGGCGAAGAACAGGATATCTTTTGGATTGCTGGCGCCCAGTACAAAGGCTCGCCCGAACAGTGCGCGAAAGCGCGGAGCCGGCGCTGAGTGTGGAACCTGGGCCCCGACTGATGGTTGACGCGATTGCTGCCAGCTCTGCCAGGCGAGGTAGAACAGATACAGCGCACCGACGATTTTCAGCGCGCTGAAGAGTTTTTCCGATGCCAGCAACAGGGCGCCCAGTCCCAGGGCCGAAGCGCTGAGCAGGCATATCGACGCGCTTACGCCACCCAGGAAGGCCGGGTATGAGCGGCGCAGACCGTAATTCAGACTGTTGCTGATCATCAGCAACGACAGTGGCCCCGGAATCAGGATCACCACCAGCGCAGCGCCGCTGAACAGCAGCCAGGTTTCCAGACTCATCACGTTCTCCCTTTTATCGTTATCAAGAATGTGCAAAAGCCCCACCCGGCAGGGTGAGGCTGTTTTGAAGCGTGAACCGCGTGTCGCTTACAGGAAGATGAACTTGGCGATGAAGATCGCGCAGAGCACCCACAGACTGACGGAAATCTCTTTGTATTTACCGGTGCCGGCCTTCAGCGCGACATAGGTAATGAAGCCCAGCGCGATGCCGTCGGCGACCGAGAAGGTCAGTGGCATCATGATCGCGGTAACGATGGCCGGAATGCTGTCGGTCGCTTCGTCCCATTCGATGTGCGCCATGCCGCCCATCATCAGCATCGCTACATAGATCAGCGCGCCAGCGGTGGCATAGGCGGGAATCATGCCTGCCAGCGGTGCGAAGAACATCGCGGCTATAAATAGCACACCGACGGTCACTGCGGTAAGACCAGTCCGACCACCAGCGGCTACACCCGCGGCACTTTCCACGTAGCTGGTGACCGGCGGTACACCGACGACCGCACCAAATACGCTGGAGGCGGAGTCTGCTTTCATGGCGCGAGAGAGGTTTTCGATGCGGCCGTCAGCCCCCACTAGATTGGCACGCTGGGCGACGCCCATCAGGGTGCCGGCGGTGTCGAACATGTGCACAAAGAGGAAGGCGAGCACCACGCTGATCATGCTGACGTTGAACACGCCGGCAACGTTCATGGCCATGAAGGTCGGCGCCAGGCTTGGCGGAGTCGACATGATGCCTGAGTAGTGCACGATGCCCAGGCCCCAGCCGGCCAGGGTCACGGTAATAATGCTGATGAGGATTGCGCCGAATACCCTGTGGTAGCTGAGGATCGCGATCATCAGGAAGCAGATGGCGGCGAGCAGCGGG
Organism: Pseudomonas fluorescens; assembly: GCF_012974785.1. Taxonomy (GTDB): domain Bacteria; phylum Pseudomonadota; class Gammaproteobacteria; order Pseudomonadales; family Pseudomonadaceae; genus Aquipseudomonas; species Aquipseudomonas fluorescens_BT. Next base: position 1,923,998 of record NZ_CP027561.1, read on the forward strand.
CCGGGTTCACGCAGCGAGCCGAGTTTGATCAGGGTGGCCGGGCTATCGACGACGATGCCAGCAGTTTTCAGGCCGATCAGCCCGAGGAACAGGCCAACACCGGCACCCATCGCAAAGCGCAGGCTGACCGGGATGCTGTTAAGCAGCCATTCGCGAATCCGCGAAAAGGTCAGGATCATGAACAGCACGCCCGAAACGAACACCGCACCGAGGGCGGTTTCCCAGTTGTAACCCATGGTGCCGACCACGGTGTAGGTGAAGAATGCGTTGAGGCCCATGCCCGGCGCCAGGCCTACCGGCCAGTTGGCGTAGAGACCCATCAGCAGGCAACCCAGCGCGGCGGCGATACAGGTGGCGACGAAGGCTGCACCGTGATCGATCCCGGCATCGGCCATGATGTTCGGGTTGACGAAAATGATGTAGGCCATGGTGATGAAGGTTGTCAGACCGGCGATCAGCTCGGTCTTCACCGTGGTGCCATGCAAGCTGAGTTTAAAGAGGCGCTCAAGCAGGCCATTGCGTAACGGCGGCGAGAGTTCCAGCGTCGATGCTTCGGATTTGCGGCTTTCCACAGCGAGTACTCCTCAAGAGTTTTATTGTTATTTCCAGAGCCGGACCCTATGAGGGGGTGGCAGCGGCCCTTTGAGGCATACGCGAATTTGTTGACCATGCAGTCAGGAACTCGCACGCAGTGGATTATGCTTTTGTATACAAATAAAGCAAATAATGTTTTTGGTTTTGTTGACGAAAGTTTTGCCGATAGGGATATATCGCTTGCAGGGGCCCTCTTCGCTGGCTTGCCAGCGAAGAGGGCAGGGCGTTCAGTCGAGAGTTGTCTGGTTTTTTCCCAGCGCCATATTCACCGCCAGCCAGCCATTCACCGCGGTTTCGCCGGCCTCGGCAAACACCCGCTCAAGTAATTTCACCTGCTCGCGACGCAGCGCCTGTTCAAACTTCGCACCTTCGATAGTCAGTTCCAGCAGACGCTTACGCTTGTCAGTCTCGGACGCCACGCTGTCCACCAGGTGCATTTCCTGCAATTGCCGCAACGGCATGTTCAGCGCCTGTTTGCTCACGCCGAGCAGCGCGAGCAGCTCCTTGACGCTCAGATTGGGATAGCGGGCGATAAAAAACACGATGCGCTGATGCACTCGGGACAGGCCACGACGCTCGAGCATTTCGTCGGCCTTGGCAGTGAACGCCTGATAGCCGAAGAAGAACGCTTCCATGGCTTGCTGTTGGCTGCTGCAGTTTTTAAGGTCAAGCATGTTGACGCTTCCAGTGAGAGTGTCGTAATTTCAGTCAACAAGTTTGACTCATTTTTCTCATGCCTTGCTAGCGGTGACTTCCATGGCTTTTTCCGAACGTGTCTCGCGTCTCAAAAGTTCTCTGATCCGTGAAATCCTTGCAGCGGCCCAGCGCCCGGAAGTGATGTCCTTCGCCGGCGGTTTGCCGGCTGAAGCGATGTTGCCGAAGGTCGACTGGACCGACATGCCGCTGTCTCTGGGCCAATACGGCATGAGCGAAGGAGAACCTGCGTTGCGCGAAGCCCTGGCGGCAGAGGCGAGGGCGCTGGGTTTGCCATGTGAGGCGAGTCAGGTGCTGGTGGTCAGTGGTTCCCAGCAAACTCTCGATCTGGCGGCCAAGTTGTACATCGACAAGGGCACGGAAATCCTGCTCGAAGCGCCGACCTATCTGGCGGCCCTGCAGATCTTCCAGCTGTTCGGCGCCGATTGCCTGACCGTGCCGATGGAGGCTGACGGTCCGAACCTTGCGCAATTGCGTCAGCGTCTGGAGCAGCACCGCCCAGCGTTCATCTACCTGATCCCGACCTTCCAGAACCCGTCCGCCGTGCGCTACAGCGAAGCCAGGCGCGAAGCTGTTGCGGCATTGCTCGACGAGTTCGGCGTGACCCTGATCGAAGACGAGCCTTACCGCGAACTGACCTTCGACGGCGGCAGCGCCCAACCGATTGCCGGACGTCTGAAGAAATCCAGCTGGATCTACACCGGCACCGTATCGAAAACCCTGCTGCCGGGTCTGCGCGTCGGCTACCTGATCGCGAGCCCGGATCTGTTTCCGCATCTGCTCAAACTCAAGCAGTCGGCGGATCTGCACACCAACCGCATTGGTCAGTGGCAGGCATTGCAGTGGATCGGCAGCGAGAAATATCAGCAACACTTGAGTGAACTGCGCGGCTTTTACCGTCAGCGCAGAGATGCCTTTCAAGCGGCGCTGGAAATCCATTTCGCCGATCTGGCGGACTGGAACACGCCGCAGGGCGGGCTGTTTTTCTGGCTGACCCTGAAACAGCCGCTGGACACCCGCACGCTGCTGAACACCGCACTGGCCAACGATGTGGCGTTCATGCCGGGCGAACCGTTCTTCCCCGAGCCGGATCGCAATCCCGGTCATCTGCGCCTGAACTTCAGTCACATCGATCCGGCACGACTGGACGAAGGGCTCAAGCGTCTGGCGGCGGTGGTGCGCCAGGCCCAGGCCGCGCAGGCGGCATGAAAAAACCGGCCATCAGGCCGGTTTTTTTGGGTTCAGACTGCGGCGAACCGCTTGTTCAGGTATTCGATGATGGTGTTGGACTCATACATCCAGGTGGTCTGGCCGTTCTCTTCGATGCGCAGGCACGGCACCTTGATCTTGCCGCCCTGTTCCAGCAGGGTCTGGCGATCCTGCTCGTTGTTTTTCGCATCCTTCAGCGCCACCGGCACATTCAGGCGGCGCAGGCTGCGGCGGGTCTTCACGCAGAACGGGCAGGCGTGGAACTGATACAGGGTCAGGTCTTTTGCGGCAGCGTCGACCTGGGCCTGGGCAGCGGCGGGGCGCTGTTTCTTGCCCGGGCGGGTCAGGAAGTCAACGAAGATGATCAGTTGGCCGAGGCCGACACGAAGCGCTTTGACGAACACGTTACAAGCCTCACAGGGACATTGAAGAAGGCGCGCAGCTTACCCGATTTTTCACGGACGAAAAAAAACCGGCGATCAACGCCGGTTTTTTTGTGTCGCAAATTACTTGATCAGACTGAGAAACTCGCTGCGGGTCGCCGCGTTTTCGCGGAACTCACCGAGCATCACCGAGGTGATCATCGACGAATTCTGTTTCTCCACACCGCGCATCATCATGCACATGTGCTTGGCCTCGATCACCACGGCCACGCCCAGCGCGCCGGTGACCTGCTGGACCGCATCGGCGATCTGGCGGCTGAGGTTTTCCTGGATCTGCAGGCGGCGGGCGTACATGTCGACGATCCGCGCGACCTTCGACAGGCCCAGCACCTTGCCGCTCGGGATATACGCGACGTGGGCCTTGCCGATGAACGGCAGCAGGTGGTGTTCGCACAACGAGTAGAGCTCGATGTCCTTGACCAGCACCATTTCGCTGTTGTCGGAGCTGAACAGGGCACCGTTGGTGACCTCTTCGAGCGTCTGTTCATAACCGCGGCAGAGGTACTGCATGGCTTTGGCGGCACGCTTTGGCGTGTCGAGCAGGCCCTCGCGGGAGACGTCCTCGCCCAGTTGGCCGAGAATCGCGGTGTAATTCTGTTCCAGGGACATGAAACTACCTGTGGGGATTTTCGCAAAGGGCAAGGGTACGGTGGCGGACACGCCCCTGCAAGTTCGGTGTGACGGGATTATTCGTCGCGGCCTTCCATCATGGTGCGTTTGAGCATCACGTAGACCGCGCCGGCCCCGCCGTGTTTCGCCTGGCACGAGCAGAAACCGAGCACTTGCGCATGCTGGCGCAGCCAGGTGTTGACGTGGCTCTTGATCATTGGCCGCTTGCCGTCGAGTCGCACAGCCTTGCCGTGGGTGACGCGCACGCAGCGGATTTCGAATCTGGTCGCTTCGGCAAGAAACGCCCATAGGGTTTCCCGGGCCTTTTCGACGCTCATGCCGTGCAGGTCGAGGCTGCCTTCGAACGGGATCTGCCCGACCTTGAGCTTGCGCATCTGGCTTTCCTGCACGCCGTCGCGGGCCCACATCAGTTCGTCTTCGGGACCGACGTCGATCACGAACTGATCGGACAGACCATCAACAGTAGTGGTTTCGGTGCGCACGGTGGCGGACTGGCGCAGCTTGGCGATCCGGTCGCGGTCAGCCTTGGGTTTGCCGGTGTCGGCGCGGTCGTGCTTGATCGGCTTGACGCCTTGGATCGCACTTTTGAACAGGGAAAAATCGTCGTCTTGCATAATCAGCCTCCGCGAAGGGCGGCCAGTTTACCCAAACAGACACAAAACGGCCCGGCAAAAAGCCAGGCCGTCGATTCAGTCGTGTTTTTTCATCAGGTGCGGGGACATGTTCAATTCCCGAGATTGCCGGGCGCGACGCCGGCAACGACGCCACAGGGCCACGCCGAAATACAGGAACAACAGGCCGACGGCCAGAATGATCGCCGAACCCATCGGCGTCGCATTCAAGTCGCCGAGTGCCGGCGGGTGGCCGATCAGGCTGGCAACCCCGGCCATCGCCAACAGCACGCCGAACGTCGCCAGAATGGCGGCGATCGCTGCGCCGAATCGAAAACGCCAGTTGCTTTGGCCTTTGGGCCGCAAGCGGCGTGCGTCAAATCCATCGGATAACTTCATTCCGACCTTCCTCAATGGGTATCGGCCCTTCGACCGGGAGTTGACCGGGTTGTTCCTGAGGCTAGGGTAATTGAAGCAAATGCGAGGCTTTTGCGGATGAGCGGCGGGCAGAGCCGCTCATTGGCGGTCGATCAGATCAGGTCATTGGTCAGCGCGAGGGTGGCGAAGTTGTCGGCCATGATCGCCATTTCCGCCTCCTGAACCTGTGCGGCACTGAGCACACGGCCCTTGAACGGCAGATCGCGGGTGGCGCAGGCGTCTTCGACGAGGGTGCAGCGGAAGCCCAGGTTTTTCGCCGCGCGCACAGTGGTGCTGACGCTGGAGTGGCTCATGAAACCGCAGACGATCAGATCCAGCGAGCCGATGGTTTGCAGACGATCGTAGAGTTCGGTGCCGTGGAAAGCGCTCGGCAGCAGTTTGCCGATGATGGTTTCATCGCCCTGGGGTTCCAGACCGGGGATGAATTCGCCGCGTTCGCCTTGCGGGTCGAACAGACCGCCGACGGTGCCGAGGTGGCGCACGTGCACGATCGGCCGGCCGGCTGCGCGGGCGGCGGCAACCAGTTGTTTGATGTTCGCGACAGCCGCGTCCATGCCGCTCAGGGCCAGCGGGCCGCTGAGATACTCTTTCTGGGCATCGATGATGACCACGGTGGCATGGCTCAACGTGGCCGCTGCGTAACCGCGACCGCTGAGTTGAAACATCGTTTTTGGAACGGACATTCTGGGGCTCCTTGGGGTGGGGCTTTTGCGACATTGTCCTCTGGCTGAGCGGTTCTGTGAATCGCTACTGTTGTAGGCGCCGTCGTTGCTGGCCTGCAGCCTTGTCAAGTTACACGATCTGTTCAATAGCCGAGGGGAAAATCGGAAGAGTCCTACCGTCGCCCCGGAGTTTTTCCTGCGTCGTCGTGGCGCGTTTTGGCTGGTAGAATCGCCAGTCGTTTTTTCTGGAGTTCTGCCCCGTGATCACTTCCCGACTTCGTACCCTGCGCGACCACATCCGTTGGGCCGTCAGCCGCTTCCATGGGGAGGATCTGTTTTTCGGCCATGGCACCGACAATGCCTGGGACGAAGCCCGGCAACTTGTGCTCGGTGCCTTGCATCTGCCTTGGGAAATCGCTGACAGCTATCTGGACTGCGCACTGGAAGACGATGAACTGGTCAACCTGCAACGCCTGCTCAAGCGTCGCATCGAAGAGCGCATTCCGACCGCCTACCTGCTGGGCGAGGCCTGGTTCTGCGGCATGTCGTTCATTGTCGACGAGCGCGTGCTGATCCCGCGTTCACCGATTGGCGAGCTGATCGAAAACCGTTTTGCCCCATGGATCGGCGACGAGCCGGCGCGAATTCTCGACCTGTGCACCGGCTCCGGCTGCATCGGCATCGCCTGCGCTTACGAGTTCCAGAACGCCGAAGTGGTACTGGCGGACCTGTCGTTCGAAGCGCTGGAAGTGGCGAACCAGAACATCGAGCGCCATGGCGTCGATGAGCGGGTGTTCACCGTGCAGGGCGATGGTTTCGATGGTCTGCCGGGTCAACGTTTCGACCTGATCGTGTCTAACCCGCCCTACGTCGATGCGGAAGATTTCGCCGACATGCCGGACGAATACCAGCACGAGCCGGAGCTGGGCCTGGCCTGCGGCGATGATGGTTTGAATCTGGTGCGCCGGATGCTCGCCGAAGCGGCGGATCATCTCACCGAGAAGGGTTTGCTGATCGTCGAGGTGGGCAACAGCCAGGTACACGTCGAAGCGCTGTACCCGGAAGTCGATTTCGCCTGGCTGGAATTTCAGCGCGGCGGGCATGGCGTGTTCATGCTGACCGCCGAACAGTGCCGCGATCATCAGGCACTGTTCGCTTCCCGCGTCTGACCTGAACCGATCGTTCCCACCTCGGTGGGAACGGTCATTGGCTCAGCGGTGCGTTGCAATCCAGATCAGCAACCCGGCCTGAAACACCGCAAACGCCACCAGACAAGTAATGGTGAAGCGCAGCCCGGCGTCTTCGCGCTTGAACTTGCTGACCTTGTCTTCCTGCTTCTTCAGCTTCACTTCCTGCTCGGCCAGATTCTGCTCGGCCTGTTGCAACATCTGCGCAGCTTCAAGAATTTCGACGATCTGCAGCTTTTCGCTGTTCCAGTCGCCCAGCAGGTCACCGACCTGGACTTCCTTGACGCTGCCCTTCAAATGCTGGGCGTCGGCGTAAACCACGTCAAAGCCATGCACGCGCAGAAAGTGATCGCGGCGCAGGCGAGTGTCTTCGTTCAGCGCGTCCTTGTTGTTCAAGTCCATGCCGTCGACGGTGTAGGTGGGCCAGCGCTTTTTCGCCCAGTTGATGCCCTGGGCGGCCATGAAGCGGCCGATGCCACGGTTCAGCGGCTCTATCTGCAAACCGCTGTCCGGGCCGAAATGCACGCGTTTGGTCTTGTGGTCGACCCACACGTCGAGCTGGTTCTGTTCCTTGCGCACACGCTGCGCTGGCAGTTTGATCGACATGCGCATCAGGCTGTGTTCTTTGCTGTTGCGCTCGGCGTAACCGAATTCAACAAAGCGCAACGGCCGCCCGCCGGTGTTGCGGTCGGTCTGCAACGGCGCCAGGCGGAGCATCTTGTGGTGCTCGACGTGGACATCCGCCCATGGCAGCTCGACCGCTGGCGGTGCGTCTTTTTCAGCGGTGGTGTCGGGTGAAGTCTGGGTATCGGTCATAACGGCGAGATCCTGTCCAAGCTGCTTGCCGCCAGCCAGTACGCTGGCGACAAAGGCTTATCGGCCGTTTTCATCAAGACTGGAGGGCGAAAAGCGCTTAACGGGTGCGAAGTCCGTCAATAAATTCGAGGATCCGGGTGCCCAGTTCCGCCGCCAGCGGCAAATTCGGATCCTTGTAGGAGGCCATTTGCCGCTTCACGTCGTTGGGCACGATGCGCATCACGTGGTTCATGCCCTCGATCAACGCCAGCGTCGCATCGGGTTTTGCCGCCTTGAGCAGGTTGGCGTCATCGACCTGAACCTGAATGTCGTTGCTGCCCTGGACAATCAAGGCCGGCATTTTCAGTTGAGCGAAGGCGGCGGAAGGGTCCTGTCGGAACAGCGAAATCAGATACGGTTGCACGCTCGGGCGGAAAATCGCCTGCAACGGCGGCGGGACATTGTCGTCGGTGTGACCGGCCTTGAGGCTGTCGAGCAGTTCATTACTGCGCTGCATCAAAGATGGCGGCAGGCTGCGTGCCAGTTGCCGGCGCAACACCTGATCGATCGGTCGGGCGGTGCCGGACAGTGAAATGACCGCGGCGGCGTCGACTTTCGGTGCGGCCAGGCTGGCGATCAGTGCTCCCTCGCTGTGGCCGAGCAAGATCAACGGGCCGAAACGCGGGTCAGCCTTGAGCTTCTGGCCCCAGGCCACGGCGTCCGCCACATAGGCGTCCACCGACAGATTGCGCTCATCCGGCGTTGCGGCCAGGCTCGCGGCCACCCCGCGCTTGTCGAAACGTACGCTGGCGATATTGTGCTTGGCCAGCACCCAGGCCAGCCGTTTGAGGCTGTCGTTGCGCCCGCCGTCGGGGTTGTTTCCGTCACGATCCGTAGGACCCGAGCCAGAAATAATGAGGACAACCGGCACCGGATTGTCAGACTTTGGCAGCAACAGGGAGCCGAAAAGTTCTCCGCTGCCGGTGTCCAGAGTCACCGGACGTTGCAGGACGGTCGCCTGGACAAAGCCAGTAAACAGGGTAAGGCTCAAGATCAAAACTCGCAGCATCATCACGCCATCATTTGCAAAGGTGCCGGTTGGACTCACCAACACCGCCAAGGTTCGAGGATGAACTACTCGGTTAGCCTGCGTATACTGGCGCGCATCATGAATTTGGGTTTGATTTCACGGAGCGTCCTGCATGTCCGGCAATACCTACGGCAAGTTGTTCACTGTCACCACCGCGGGCGAAAGCCATGGTCCGGCGTTGGTCGCCATTGTCGACGGCTGCCCGCCGGGCCTGGAGATTTCCCTTGAGGATCTGCAACGCGACCTCGATCGCCGCAAGCCGGGGACCAGCCGCCACACCACCCAGCGCCAGGAAGCGGATGAAGTCGAAATCCTGTCCGGCGTGTTCGAGGGCCGCACCACCGGCTGCTCCATCGGCCTGTTGATCCGCAACACCGACCAGAAGTCAAAGGACTACTCGGCGATCAAGGATCTGTTTCGTCCGGCCCATGCCGACTACACCTACCACCATAAATACGGCGAGCGCGATTACCGCGGCGGCGGTCGCAGCTCGGCGCGGGAAACGGCCATGCGCGTGGCGGCCGGCGCGATTGCCAAGAAATACCTGGCGACCCAGGGCATCGTCATTCGCGGCTACATGAGCCAGCTCGGCCCGATCGAAATCCCGTTCAAGACCTGGGAGTCGGTCGAGCAGAACGCCTTCTTCAGCCCGGACCCGGACAAAGTGCCGGAACTGGAAGCCTACATGGACCAATTGCGCCGCGATCAGGACTCGGTCGGGGCCAGGATCACCGTGGTTGCCGAAGGTGTGATGCCGGGTCTGGGCGAGCCGATCTTCGACCGCCTCGACGCCGAACTGGCCCACGCGCTGATGAGCATCAACGCCGTCAAAGGCGTGGAGATCGGGGCCGGTTTTGCCTGCGTCGCCCAGCGCGGCACCGAGCACCGTGACGAACTGACCCCGGAAGGTTTCCTCAGCAACAACGCTGGCGGCATTCTCGGCGGAATCTCTTCGGGTCAGCCGATCGTCGCGCACCTGGCCTTGAAGCCGACCTCGAGCATCACCACCCCGGGCCGTTCGATCGACATCGACGGCAACCCGGTCGACGTGATTACCAAGGGCCGTCACGACCCATGCGTCGGCATCCGCGCCACGCCGATTGCCGAGGCGATGATGGCCATCGTGCTGATGGATCACCTGCTGCGTCACCGTGGCCAGAACGCCGACGTGCGCGTCAGCACCCCGGTGCTGGGTCAGCTTTGATGGGTGATCTCGAAGCCGCCGCGGTCTGACCGTGGCGGCGCTCCCGTACTGGCGGCTGTCCAGTTTCTATCTGTTCTATTTCGCCTTGCTCGGCTCGACGGCGCCGTTTCTGGCGTTGTACTTCGATCACCTTGGATTCAGCGCCGCACGCATCGGCGAGCTGGTGGCGATCCCCATGCTGATGCGCTGCGTGGCGCCGAACATCTGGGGCTGGCTCGGCGACTACAGCGGCAGACGACTGGCCATCGTGCGCTTCGGCGCGGTGTGTACGCTGCTGACCTTCTCGCTGATTTTCGTCAGCAAGACTTACGCCTGGCTGGCGATGGTCATGGCGTTGCATGCGTTCTTCTGGCACGCGGTGTTGCCGCAATTTGAAGTCATCACCCTGGCGCATCTGCAAGGTCAGACCTCCCGCTACAGCCAGATTCGGCTGTGGGGTTCCATCGGTTTTATCATCACCGTGGTGGCGCTGGGGCGATTGTTCGAATGGCTCAGCCTCGACATTTACCCGGCGGCGCTGGTGCTGATCATGGCCGGCATCGTGCTCAGCAGTCTGTGGGTGCCGAATGCGCAGCCGCCTCAGGGCAACCGGCCGACGGGCGAGGGTTTTCTCAAGCAGTTGCGCAGTCCCGGGGTGCTGGCGTTCTACGCTTGCGTGGCGCTGATGCAGATGAGTCACGGGCCGTATTACACCTTTCTGACCTTGCACCTCGAGCGATTGGGTTACAGCCGTGGCGTGATCGGCATGCTCTGGGCCGTTGGCGTGGTGGCGGAAGTGCTGATGTTCATGGCGATGAGCCGGATCCTTGCGCGTTTTTCCCTTCGCCGGGTGCTGATGGCAAGTTTTCTGCTGGCGGCGCTGCGCTGGTTGCTGCTAGGTTCGTTCGCCGAATTCCTCTGGGTGCTGCTGTTTGCCCAGGTGCTGCACGCCGCGACGTTCGGCAGCTTTCATGCCGCAGCCATCGCGTTCGTGCAGCGTAGCTTCGGCGCGCGCCAGCAAGGGCAGGGCCAGGCGTTGTATGCCGCACTGGCCGGCACTGGCGGCGCGCTCGGCGCGTTGTATTCCGGCTACAGCTGGAATGCCCTCGGTGCGACATTGACCTTTAGTATTGCCAGTCTCGCAGCGCTCGCCGCTGCCGTTATCATTGCCATTCGAATGCAAGAGGACAGGCCATGAGCCTTACCCGTGAACAGCTTGCCCAGCAAATCGTCGATGCCGGGCGTTTTCTTTATGGTCGCGGCTGGTCGCCGGCCACCAGCAGCAACTATTCGACGCGCCTGTCGCCGAGCGAAGCGCTGTTGACCGTGTCCGGCAAGCACAAGGGTCAGTTGGGGCCGGACGATGTACTGGCCACCGATCTTTGCGGCAACAGTCTGGAACCGGGCAAAAAACCGTCCGCCGAAACCCTGCTGCACACCCAGCTGTATAGCTGGCGCCCGGAGATCGGTGCCGTGCTGCACACCCACTCGGTAAACGCCACGGTGCTGTCGCGCCTGACGCCCGAAGACTTCATCGAGTTCGAAGACTACGAACTGCAGAAAGCCTTCAGCGGCATCTCGACCCACGAATCCCGGGTGCGAGTACCGATCTTCGACAACGATCAGGACATTGCTCGCCTCGCCGCCAAGGTGCAGCCTTGGCTCGACGCCCATCCCGATTGCGTGGGTTATCTGATACGCGGCCACGGTCTCTACACCTGGGGCGCGCAGATGAGCGACGCGTTGCGCCAGATCGAGGCCTTTGAATTTCTGTTTGAATGCGAGTTGAAGACCCGCAGCGTCATGAACCGCCAAGGCTGACTTCACCAGAACCAGCCCATTTGCCTGATGAATGCAGTGCCCGACCGGTCTGAAAGAACCGGACGGCAAGGCCGATACCGAGGAATGCCCCATGAGCAGCCTGTCCGTCTATCACGTTTCCAGCCCCGAGATTCCGAACAAGGTGCTGACCCATTTCGAAGACATCGCCTCGACCCTGGCCGAGCAGGGCGTGCGCTTCGACCGTTGGCAAGCCGCCGCGAAGATCCAGCCCGGCGCCAGCCAGGAAGAAGTGATCGGTGCTTATAAAGAGCAGATCGACAAGCTGATGACCGAATGCGGTTACATCACAGTCGATGTGGTCAGCCTCAACAGCGATCACCCGCAAAAGGCCGAGTTGCGTGCCAAGTTCCTTGAAGAACATCGCCATGGCGAAGATGAAGTGCGTTTCTTCGTCGCCGGTCGTGGCCTGTTCACCCTGCACATCGACGATTACGTCTACGCCGTGCTGTGCGAGAAGAACGACCTGATTTCGGTACCCGCGGGTACCAAACACTGGTTCGACATGGGCGAGAACCCGCATTTCGTGGCGATCCGGCTGTTCAACAACCCTGAAGGCTGGGTTGCCAACTTCACCGGCGAAGACATCGCCGGCCGCTTCCCGCGTCTGGAGGACTGAGGCGATGTCGATCAAGGTCATCCTCACCGATATCGAAGGCACCACCAGCGCGGTGAGTTTTGTGTTCGACGTGCTGTTTCCGTATGCCGCCAGACACCTGCCGGACTTCGTTCGCCAGAACGCCGCACGTGCAGACGTTGCCGGACAACTGGACGCTGTGCGCCGTGACAGCAACGAACCGCAGGCCGATGTTGAACGGGTCGTGGACATTCTGCTGGGCTGGATTGCCGAGGATCGCAAGGCCACGCCGCTGAAGGCGTTGCAAGGCATGGTCTGGGAACAGGGTTATCAGGCCGGGCAGTTGAAGGGCCATGTTTACCCGGACGCTGTCGAAGCGCTCCAGCGCTGGCATCAGGCCGGGTATCAACTGTTCGTGTATTCGTCCGGTTCGATCCAGGCGCAGAAGCTGATTTTCGGCTGCTCGGAAGCAGGGGATCTGACACCGTTGTTCAGCGGCTACTTCGACACCACGTCGGGGCCCAAGCGCGAAGCGCAGTCGTACAGCAATATCCAGCAAGCCATCGGGGTCGAGCCGCAGGAGATCCTGTTCCTGTCCGACATCGTTCAGGAACTCGACGCCGCCCAGGCCGCCGGTTTGCAAACCTGCGGGCTGGCCCGTGAGGGCGGGGAGCTGGCAGGGCATGTGACCGTCGACAGCTTTACCGGGATTGAGCCGGAAGCGTTCTGAATTCACACAATGGACGCATAAACAAACAGGCCGTGAAGCGAAAGCTCCACGGCCTGTTTGTTTATGCGGTGCCCGGATTACATCGAGTGATAGGTCGGCAGGGCAAAACGCTGCTGACTTTGCAGCATGCCGATTTGCGGCAGCTCGCTGGCCTGTTCCGCCAGATCACGACGAATCGCGCTGATCGCCCACGACAGTTGATCGCCGGTGTGCAATTGCTGATAGGTCAACGCACGCTTGAATACTTTGCCGTCGGCACTCTTCAGTGTCAGCAGGATTCCGCCATCGGGACGTGGCTGAGTAGTGACGGCGAAGTTGGAGAACAGGGAAGTAAATTTTTCTTGGATCAGGTTCATGTCTTTCAGCTCCGTATGCACTTGAATGGCAAGCATGCGGAGGGAGTTGCAGCGATTGTGCCAGTATTTTCGATTTTAAAAATCCATATAAATCAATAAGTTATAAATTTCGTTAATTTCGGGTGTCGTGCAATCTGCATGAATGGCCATCGTGCATCCTGCATTTTGCGGGATCATGGTCGATCCGATGGAACCATTCCCTCCGGCCGCAATCACGTTTCGCCTCGTAGCATTGGCGGATACAAAACATTGCAAAAACCGCGTGTACAGCCCGAGAAGCCCTGACGTATTTTCGGCCTCGACCCTCGCTCGAGAAGCGCCGGTTGTCTCACCCGATTGCCCGACAATAAAAATCCGGCCTGCACGCCAAGGTCGAACGGGAGCTGCCATGCGCCACGCGCCTAGCGACACGATTACCTGGGGCATGATGCTCCGCAAACTGCCGATGATCGCCAAAGCCATCCCTCGGGTGGTGAAAGGCATGAAGGTGGCCAACGTCAAGGATCCGACCCAAACCTGTGGCCTGGGCTGGACATTCGAACAAGCGACCCTGCGCAATCCCGATGGCCCCGCGCTGCTGTCGGGCGAGGTGGTGCTGAGTTATTCACAGGTCAACCAGTGGGCCAACCGCATCGCCCACTACCTGATCGGGCAGGGCATCGGCAAAGGCGATGTGGTGGCGGTGTTCATCGAAAACCGCCCGGAACTGCTGGTGACGATTCTGGCGCTGGCCAAGGTCGGCGCCGTCAGCGCGCTGCTCAACACGTCGCAGACCCGCGACACGCTGATCCACAGCATCAATCTGGTGGCGCCGGTGGCGATCGTCGTCGGGGAAGAATTGCTGCCAGCCTTCGCGGCGGTGCGCGAGCAAGTGACGATTGCGCCGGTCCGCACCTGGTTCGTGGCGGATCAGGACACTTTCAGTCACCCGGGCATCGCCCCGCAGGGTTACACCAATCTGATCAGTGCCAGCGCCGACGCACCTGTCGACAACCCGGCCAGCAGCCGGCAGATCTTCTTCGATGACCCGTGCTTCTACATCTACACCTCCGGCACCACCGGCTTGCCCAAGGCCGGGGTGTTCAAGCACGGACGCTGGATGCGCAGTTCGGCAAGCTTCGGCATGATCGCCCTCGACATGCGCCCGGACGACATCGTCTATTGCACTTTGCCGCTGTATCACGCCACCGGGCTTTGCGTGTGCTGGGGATCGGCGGTCAATGGCGCGTCGGGCTTCGCGATTCGCCGCAAGTTCAGCGCCCGGCAGTTCTGGAACGACGTGCGTCGCTACCGCGCAACCACCATCGGCTACGTCGGTGAGTTGTGCCGCTATCTGGTGGATCAGCCGGTCAGCAGCGACGACAGCCGCCATGACGTGCGCAAGATGATCGGCAACGGTTTGCGGCCCGGTGCGTGGGCCGAGTTCAAGACCCGGTTTGCGGTGGATCACATCTGTGAACTGTACGCGGCCAGCGACGGCAATATCGGCTTCACCAACATCCTCAATTTTGACAACACCATCGGTTTCTCGCTGATGGCCTGGGAGCTGGTCGCCTATGACCAGGACAGCGGTGAACCGATTCGCGGTGCCGACGGCTTCATGCGCAAGGTCGATCGGGGCGAGCGGGGTCTGTTGCTGGCACGGATCGACGACAAGGCGCCGCTGGACGGCTACACCGATCCGCAAAAAACCGCCAAGGTCGTGCTGCAGGACGTGTTTGCCAAGGGGGATCGCTTCTTCAACACCGGCGACCTGCTGCGCAACATCGGTTTCGGTCATGCGCAGTTTGTCGATCGCCTCGGTGATACCTACCGCTGGAAGGGCGAGAACGTCTCGACCACCGAGGTCGAGAACCTGCTGCTCCAGCATCCGCACATCTCCGAAGCCGTGGCCTATGGCGTGGAAATCCCCAACACCAATGGCCGCGCCGGCATGGCGGCGATCACCCCGGCCGAGTCGCTGGCGACCCTGGATTTCGCCGAACTGCTGGCCTTCGCCCGCCAGCGCATGCCGGCCTATGCCGTGCCGTTGTTCTTGCGGGTCAAGGTGAAGATGGAAACCACCGGTACCTTCAAATATCAGAAGACGCGCTTGAAAAACGAAGGTTTCGATCCCGGCCTGACGGGCGATGATCCGATTTATGCCTGGCTGCCAGGGACCGAAACCTACGTGCAGGTCACGGATGAAATCCTTGCCGACATCCGGGCAGGCAAGTACCGCTATTGATATTGGCTATCGGCAGCCTTGGAAAAAAGGGGATGACAGCTATCGCCGCGCTCGGGAAACTATCGGCTTTCCGATTGACCGAAAGTGGAGTTGCCCCATGTCCGACCAAAGCCGCCAGATGACCCCCGAAGAAGCTGCCGAATTCACCGAGCAGGTATTCAACAAGGCGCGCGAGGGCGATGCGGTGATGCTGGATCGCCTGATTACTGCCGGTCTGCCGGTGAACCTGACCAACAGCAAGGGCGACACCTTGCTGATGCTCGCCAGTTACTACGGCCATGTGGACGCGGTGCAAGTGCTGCTCAAGCACAAGGCCGACCCGGAGCAACGCAATGGCAACGGCCAGAGCCCGATTGCCGGCGCGGCGTTCAAGGGGGATCTGGCCGTGGTCAAGGCTCTGGTCGAGGGCGGGGCGCAGATTGAAGGCGCATCCTTCGATGGCCGCACGGCGCTGATGATGGCGGCGATGTTCAACCGGGTTGAAATCGTCGACTACTTGATCGACCAGGGCGCCGATCCGAAAGCCACGGATGCCAATGGCGTCACCGCCCTGGACGCCGCCCGGACCATGGGCGCCGTGGACACCACCGCGCAGCTGGAAAAACTGCTGGGCTGAAGCCGCTGGCCGGAACCTGCTCTGTGGCGAAGGCGAGAATGCGCTATCCTTCGCGCCCTCAAAATTCCCTTCGCCACAGGATCCGCCCCATGAAAGCCGCACTCGCCGAACTCATCAGCAAAATCAGCTCCGGCTGCATGGGCGAAGACGAGATTCTGAAAGTCGCGGATGAAGCGGCACAGGCCTACGCCGATGCAGACGCTTTTCTGACCGCCAACCCGGACATCAACTACGACGACACTTTCCCGATTCCGCTGGGTGAGTGGGTGGTGGTCGGCAGTCTGCCGGAGACCGTGCTGTTCCAGGCCGACACCTATGTTGATCTGTTCGCGCAGATCGTTGCTTCGTTCGGCCCGGGCGTCGAGTTCAACCTCAAGCCCAAGCAACTGGCCAAGACCGAAGCGCTGACCGCGCTCAACCGCATCCAGGTGCAGATGAGCAGCCTGAACAAGGAAAACGGCGGCTACACGCTGATGAACTTCAGCCAGTTGCTCGACGACGAGCTGCAAGTGGTGCTGGTCTACGGCAACGATGTGCCGCGAGTGCTGGAACTGTGTGCCGAAGTCGGCATCGCCGCTGCGCCGTCGCTGGAAGCCCTGAAGGTCGCCGTGCACGTCTGAACGCAATAAAAGGGAACCCTGCGCGCGACCGTCTATCCTAAAAGTGCATGCCACTATTCTGGAGCGACACCATGGGTTCCACGTTCAACGGCCTGATCGGCCTGATCATTCTTGCCCTCGATATCTGGGCGATCATCAACGTGCTGAAGAGCGGCGCCGAGACCGGGATGAAAATCCTCTGGGTGCTGTTGATCATCCTCCTGCCGGTGCTGGGCCTGATCATCTGGGCGATTGCCGGGCCGCGGGGCAATGTGCGGATCTGACCGTTCGCACCAAGGATTGCGCGGGGCCGATGAACTGAGGTTCGACCTGTCATCTTCGGCAACGTAGAATGCGCGCCTTTCCCGGGCAATCGAACCTGACGATTGGCGCCCGCGCATTCATCGGAGCACTTCACCATGACCGTCACCAAGACCAGCGAATACCTGGAAACCCTCTACGAAGGCTACGGCCAGCGTTTTCGCATGGAAAAACTGCTGCACGAAGTGCGCACCGAGCACCAGCACCTGGTGATCTTCCAGAACCCGCGCATGGGCCGGGTGATGGCGCTGGACGGCGTGATTCAGACCACCGAGGCCGATGAGTTCATCTATCACGAAATGCTCACGCACGTGCCGATCCTCGCCCACGGCACCGCCAAGCGCGTGCTGATCATCGGCGGTGGCGACGGCGGCATGCTGCGCGAAGTGACCAAGCACGCCAGCGTCGAGCACATCACCATGGTCGAGATCGACGGCACCGTGGTCGATATGTGCAAGGAATTCCTGCCGAACCACTCCAAAGGCGCGTACGACGACCCACGCCTGAACCTGGTGATCGACGACGGCATGCGTTTCGTCGCGACCACCACTGAAAAGTTCGACGTGATCATTTCCGACTCCACCGACCCGATCGGCCCGGGTGAAGTACTGTTTTCGGAAAACTTCTACCAGGCGTGCCACCGCTGCCTTAACGAGGGCGGCATCCTCGTGACCCAGAACGGCACGCCGTTCATGCAGATCGACGAAGTGAAGACCACCGCCGGTCGCCTGCGCAGTCTGTTCCCGGACTGGCACTTCTATCAGGCGGCCGTGCCGACCTACATCGGCGGCTCGATGACCTTCGCCTGGGGCTCGACCAACCCGGCCTACCGCAAGCTGAGCCGCGAAGTTCTGCAACAGCGCTTCATCGGCAGCGGCATCGTCACCCGTTACTACAACCCGGAAATCCACATCGGCGCCTTCGCCTTGCCGCAATACGTGCTGCAAGCGGTAAACAAGCCAAGCAACGACTAAAAGCACTGTAAACCCCCTGTGGGAGCGGGCTTGCTCGCGAAGGCGTCTTATCATTCAACGCAGAGTTGACTGGTCGTCCGCTTTCGCGAGCAAGCCCGCTCCCACATGGGATAACTTTTTTTTCATGTTCGGCGGATGTAAACCTTTTGAACGATCATTCCTGACAAAAGTCGAGATAGATGTAAGCCCATTTGCGGGTTTGTTCGAGGAGGCTCCAATGCAAAAGTGGAAAGTCACTTTCGTGGATGATCACGGTGAAATTGTCGATGAAGTCTTCGAGCGTGCGGAATGCCCCAGCGATGATGAGGCTGCCCGTTTGATCAAGGAACGACTCCTCCCTGTCGCGGCCGCACTGGATCTGAACGATCTGGAAGGGCGAACCTCCGATGCAGGCGCCAAAAGCCTGAAAACCCAGAACAGCATAGAAATCCGCAGCATCACTCCCATCTGAAAATCTTCTTGTCTGTAACGCACCAGGCCTTGGCAGCGGCTCTATCTTGGGGCTACTCTGCAAGCGAGATCAGCGAAAGGATCGCTAAGGTCTGGTCTTGTCAGCTACATGCTTGTTTCCCGCGTGCAACCACGTTGCCGAAGTACTTAGGCCAAAGGCCCGGGGCGGGAATACGGAAAGTCTATCCATCTATGCGAGGGGGACGATTCATGAGCACAGCCTATCAAGAAGACATCAGCAGCAATGTTCTGCGCCGCATGAAAGAAGGCGGTTTCGATTTTTCCCGATTCCATCCCATCGAGTTCTACGCCATTTTCCCGGACGAGGAGCGGGCGCGCAGGGCGGCAGGCAAGTTTCGCGGTGAATCCATCAATGCCCAGGTCAGTGCGCGCGACGACGGCGCGTGGTCCCTGGAATTGAGCAAGGTGATGTACGCAACCTACGACGACATTGGCGATTTCGAGCAGGGCTTTTCGGCAGTGGTCGAGCCCTTGGGCGGTATTATCGAAGGCTGGGGCGTGAAACAGGAGATCCGCAACCGGCACCGTTTGAACTGATCACTCTCGCAACACGTCGAGCAACGGCTGACCTTCGGGTCGGCCGTTGTCGTTTCTGTCTCCTGAACGCTCCATGGCAAAACCCTGAAACAAGAATCCGGCGCAAAAAAAAGCCACCTGAGGGGGTGGCTGAAAGGGAAGACCGGAAGGAGAGGGAACCGGTCAGGGTTACGGTCGGGAGGGCTGCCGAGGCAAGCCGGATCAGTGAGGCTGCGTACTTCGTCAGCGACGTTTTTGCAGCGGATGCGCGGATTATCCGCAGCCGGCGCCGGGCAGTGAAATCAACTCTGACTATGCTGGTGATAGGCGACGGGACTGCGTCGCAATGAAGCGGGGGCGATCAGGTTGGGGCATTTGCCGCACAGGAATGGTGCGGTGCGTGTGGCGTGAATATCCAACCGATTGAAATCAAAGCGTTTATGCCGATGGCACGGGCCTTGCGAAGGCCTGTATGTCCGGGGTGACAAGGAGTACGGCATGATCCGCACCTATTTTGATGAAATGTACGATGCCGGCGGCCAGATCCGCCCGCATTACCGGGAGTTTGCCCGCTGGCTGGCCGAGACACCTGACGAGCTGCTGGCCCAGCGGCGACGCGAGGCCGATCTGCTGTTCCATCGTGCCGGTATCACGTTCACGCTCTACGGGGACGAGCAAGGGACAGAGCGTCTGATTCCCTTCGACACCATTCCGCGCAGCATTCCGGCCAGTGAATGGCGGATCGTCGAGCGCGGCTGTATTCAGCGGGTCAAGGCGTTGAACATGTTCCTCGCCGACCTTTACCACGAGCAACGCATCATCAAGGCCGGGATCATTCCCGCCGAGCAGGTGCTGGCCAACGAGCAATATCAGTTGGCGATGCAGGGGCTGGATCTGCACCGCGATATCTATTCGCACATCTCCGGCGTCGATCTGGTGCGCGACGGCGACGGCACCTATTACGTACTCGAGGACAACCTGCGTACGCCCAGCGGCGTGAGCTACATGCTCGAAGACCGCAAGATGATGATGCGCCTGTTCCCTGAACTGTTCGCGGCCCAGCGCATCGCCCCGATCGACCATTACCCGAACCTGCTGCTCGACA
The DNA here is from genome assembly GCF_012974785.1 of Pseudomonas fluorescens. Lineage (GTDB taxonomy): Bacteria > Pseudomonadota > Gammaproteobacteria > Pseudomonadales > Pseudomonadaceae > Aquipseudomonas > Aquipseudomonas fluorescens_BT. Next base: position 1,943,885 of record NZ_CP027561.1, read on the forward strand.
CCCTGAAAAGCTCAAGCCCGATCGACGACCCGAGCGTCGTGGTGCTGACGCCGGGCCGCTTCAACAGTGCGTTTTTCGAGCATGCGTTCCTGGCCCGGGAAATGGGCGTGGAACTGGTCGAAGGCGCCGATCTGTTCGTGCGCGACGACAAGGTCTTCATGCGCACCACCGACGGCCCGAAAGCGGTGGACGTGATCTACCGCCGGCTCGACGACGCGTTCCTCGACCCGCTGGCCTTCCGCCCGGATTCGATGCTCGGCGTACCAGGGCTGCTGTCATCATATCGCTCCGGCAATGTAGTGCTGGCCAATGCCATCGGCACCGGCGTGGCGGACGACAAATCGGTGTACCCGTTCGTCACCGAGATGATCCGTTTCTACCTCGGCGAAGAGCCGATCCTGAAGAACGTGCCGACCTGGCAATGCCGCAACCCGTCTGAACTTTCCCATGTGCTGGCCAATCTTCCGGATCTGGTGGTCAAGGAAACCCAGGGTTCCGGCGGTTACGGAATGCTCGTGGGGCCGGCGGCGACGACTGCGGAAATCGATGCGTTCCGCGAGCGGATCAAGGCCAAGCCCCACGCGTACATCGCGCAACCGACGCTGTCGCTGTCGACCTGTCCGACTTTTGTCGAAAACGGCATTGCGCCGCGCCACATCGACCTGCGCCCGTTCGTATTGTCCGGTCGTGAAACCCGGGTCGTACCCGGCGGTTTGACCCGTGTCGCCCTGCGTGAAGGCTCTCTGGTGGTGAATTCATCCCAGGGCGGCGGAACCAAGGACACCTGGGTGGTCGAGGATTGAAGGAAGCCTGCCATGTTAAGTAGAACTGCCTCGGATCTGTACTGGATGTCGCGTTACCTGGAGCGGGCGGAAAACCTCGCACGGATGCTCGATGTCAGCTATTCGCTGTCGCTGATGCCGCAGGACGGCCGTGGCGACGGTCTGCACGAACTGGCGATGCCGTTGCTGATCACCGGCACGCTGGACGATTACCTGGAACGCCACGGCGAATTGCATGCCGAGCGATTGCTGCACTTCTTCGCCCTCGACGCGGCTAATCCGGCGAGCATCTACAGCTGTCTCGGCGCGGCGCGAGCCAGCGCCCACGCGGTGCGCGGGCGAATCACCGCCGACATGTGGGAGAACATCAACGCCACCTGGCTGGAGATTCGCGGGATCGCCAATCAGGGCCTCAGCCGTTATGGCATGAGTCGTTTCTGCGAGTGGATCAAGGAGCGTTCGCACCTGTTTCGGGGCGCGTCCTACGGCACCATCATGCGCAATGACGCGTTTCGTTTCATTCGCTTGGGCACCTTCATCGAGCGGGCGGACAACACCTTGCGCCTGCTGGACGCCCGTTACGAAATGGCTGGCGATCAGGCGGAAGCTGTCAGCGACGGCACCGCCCATGCCTATTACCAGTGGAGCGCCTTGTTGCGAGCCTTGTCATCGTTCGAGGCTTACACCGAGATCTACCGCGACGCACCCGGCGCCCGGCATGTGGCCGAGCTGCTGTTGTTGCGCGCCGACGTGCCGCGTTCGCTGCGGGCCTGCACGGAAGAGATCGACCAGATTCTCGCGCAACTGCCGGGGGCCAACGGTCGTCCTGCGCAACGGCTGGCGGCGGAAATGGACGCACGCCTGCGCTACACCGGTATCCACGAAATCCTCGAGGAAGGGCTTCACGCCTGGCTTACCGAGTTCATCCCGCTGGTGCGCCAGTTGGGCAACGCCATTCACAGTTCCTACCTGGAGGCCGCATGAGACTTTCCATCAGCCACGAGACCACCTATCACTACGAAGATCAGGTGCGGGCGAGCATCCAGTACCTGCGCCTGACACCTCACGACAGCGAGCGTCAGCATGTGCTGAGCTGGCAGCTCGACCTGCCGCGCCCGGTACGCGCCCAGCTCGATCCGTTCGGCAACATCCTGCATGTGCTGACCATGGACGAGCCCCATGAAGCGATCATCATCGGCGCCCGTGGTCAGGTCGATATCGACGAGTTGCGCGAGGCGGAGCATGAGAGCCAGTCGGCATTGCCGTTCCTGCGTTTTACCCGGCTGACCGAGGCTGACGAGGCACTGCGGGCGTTCGCCGAAAAATCCTGCAAGCAACGACGCGACCGCAACGCATTGATTGACCTGATGCACGGTTTGAACCAGCACATGACTTACAAGCCCGGCTCTACCGAAGTCGACACCAGCGCCGCCGAGGCGTTTGCCGGCCGGGCGGGTGTTTGCCAGGATCATGCCCACGCGTTTCTGGCTTGCGCGCGCAGCCTGGGCGTGCCGTCACGTTATGTGTCGGGTTATCTGTACAGCGAGGATTGCGAGCATCTGGCCAGTCACGCCTGGGCCGAAGCCTGGATCGATGACGCCTGGTACAGCTTTGACGTGACCAATGAACTGGCGCGGCCGGAGCGACACCTGAAACTGGCGGTGGGGCTGGATTACCTCGACGCCTGCCCGGTGCGGGGCATGCGCCGTGGCGGCGGGTCAGAGCAGATGCACGCGAAAGTGCTGGTGTCGCCGACACCCGCGCCAATCATTTCGGTGCAGCAGCAGTAAACGGCGTAGCTGGCTTACTGGGCGGGCGCAACCTTGCGCCCGGCCATGTGCTGCAAATACCCGATCAGTTTCTGCAGATCCGCATCCGGCAACACCTCGGCGGAAAACCCCGGCATTTTCGCCTGCGGCCACTGACGCAAACTCTGCGGATCGCGGATGTAGCGCTTGAGGAAGTCCGCGCCGAAATACTCGGTCGGGTTGTAGGGAATATTCAGGTCAGGCCCGAACTGCGCATCGCCCGCGCCATTCAGGCGATGGCAGGCCAGGCAGTTCTTCTGGAATAGCGCAAACCCCTGATTCACCGGGTCGTCGGCCTTCAACGCAGGATCCGGCAGCAGGGCAGGGAAGCGCTCGGCCACCGGCGCCATACGCTTGATGCTGGCGACTTCGAACGGCCATTGTTCCGGGCTGATTTTGCCGGCCTGGGGATCGGTCCACACCAGATAGAACGGGCCGGCGCTGTGCTTGCCTTCCGACAGCAGCGGCCATGGGTGGGCCGGGTCTTCGATGGCCAGCCAGGCGCGGGAACCTTTGGTGTTGAGCAGCGGTGCAGCGGCCAGCTCGGCGGCGAAACCGTCCAGTGCCACCGCCTGCAGGTGATCTTGCGGTTTGATCCCGGTCAGCAATGCGGCCACGGGTATGGCGCGATAGGTCATGTCCTTCTTGTAGGACACATCATTCTTGATCGTGAGGGTTTGTACCTGAGGATGCTTGAGCAATTCCTCGGTCTGCCAGGTGCGGCTGTTCGCGCCCAGCTCCAGATTCAGCTGTGCGGCAGACAGGGGCAGGCTCAGCAGCATGGCCCCAAAGAGAATGAGCGTTTTCAATTGATCGCCGTCCATGTCGTGGAAGTGCGTAAAGGTTGGCACAGCCACGCTGGCCCGGGTAGCGGGCCAGTCACATTTTCAGTGGCGATACGCAATACCTGCCGCTTGAATCAGCCGATGACCTTGGTCAGATTCGGCAATATCAACAGCAGCGTCGTGGCGAAAAGAATGAGCCCTGCTTGACGAACTTTCGGTTGTTTGAACATGGCTTGACCGCCTTTATTGTTATTTCCTGATGCCTGCCTGCATGTCCATGATGGCAAGCGCTGCACTTCCTGTTGAAGAACGCCTGCCTCGGCAAAACCCGACGACAACGACGTACATGTTCACCTTAGGGCCCGCGTCACGCTTGGCTTAGATCCATTTCATATGTATTTGCTGCTGAACGCGATTAAAAAGGCATGAGGCCCATTGCCAGCTCCTTTGCCGCCCTTTTGCTAGACAGCTTGGCGACCTGAACCGGTTAACCTGGCCGGGAATGACCGTCCGTCTGAGCGTGCGCGTCAACGTCATTGAGCGCTGTGGTCATTGATTCCGAAAGCCCCCCGGCCAAGAGTGGAGGCACGAATTTCACTCACCGCACAGGTTCGAGAACGTCATGACCCAAGCTTTGATTTTCGACGCGTTACGCACGCCCCGTGGCAGGGGCAAGACCGACGGTTCGCTGCACAGCGTCAAACCGGTGAACCTGGTGGCCGGGCTGCTGACCGCGTTGCAGGCGCGCACGGCGCTGGACACCAGCCAGGTCGATGACGTGGTGCTCGGCTGTGTCACGCCGATTGGCGATCAAGGTTCGGACATCGCCAAGACCGCCGTGCAGGTGGCCGATTGGGACGTCAGTGTCGCTGGCGTGCAGATCAACCGGTTCTGCGCCTCGGGCCTGGAAGCGGTAAACCTGGGGGCAATGAAAGTGCGCTCCGGGTTCGAAGACCTGGTGGTGGTCGGCGGCGTCGAATCCATGTCCCGCGTGCCGATGGGCAGCGACGGCGGCGCCTGGGCGCTGGATCCGCAGACCAACCTGCACAGCCATTTCACCCCTCAAGGTGTCGGTGCCGACCTGATCGCCACCCTTGAAGGCTTCAGTCGTCAGGACGTCGATGCCTACGCGCTGCACTCGCAACAGAAAGCCGCCCGTGCCCGTGCCGACGGATCGTTCAACAAGTCGTTGGTACCGGTGCAGGACCAGAACGGCATCATCCTGCTCGATCACGATGAGTTCATTCGCGCCGAGTCGACCCTCGAAGGTCTGGGCAAACTCAAGCCGAGCTTCGAGATGATCGGCCAGATGGGCTTCGACGCCACGGCGCTGCGGGTCTACAGCCATGTCGAGCGAATCAACCATGTGCACACGCCGGGCAACAGTTCGGGGATCGTCGACGGTGCGGCGCTGATGTTGATCGGCTCCGAGGCCAAGGGCCGGGCACTGGGCCTGCAACCCCGCGCGCGGATTGTCGCCACGGCGGTCACCAGCACCGACCCGACCATCATGCTCACCGGCCCGGCGCCGGCCACTCGCAAGGCGCTGGCCAAAGCCGGGCTGCGGGTCGAAGACATTGATCTGTTCGAGGTCAACGAGGCGTTTGCCTCGGTGGTACTCAAATTCATCAAGGACATGGCCGTCGACCCGGACAAGGTCAACGTCAACGGCGGCTCGATTGCGATGGGCCATCCGCTGGGCGCCACCGGTTGCGCAATTCTTGGCACCTTGCTCGATGAACTGGAAGCCCGGCGCCTGCGCTATGGCCTCGCGACGCTGTGCGTCGGCGGCGGCATGGGCATCGCGACCATCATCGAACGCCTCTGACCCCAAGGAACCTTGTCATGACCCAAGCCATTCGTTACGAAAAAGGTCAGGACGGCATCGTCCTCTTGACCATCGACATGCCAGGCCAGAGCGCCAACACCATGAACGCGGTGTACCGCGCGGCCATGGCTGAAAGCGTCGCCCGTTTGCAGGCGGAAAAAGATGACATCGCCGGGGTGATCATCACTTCGGCCAAGAAAACCTTTTTCGCCGGCGGCGACCTGAATGAACTGATCAAGGTCGGCAAGCCTGAAGCCAAGGCTTTCTACGACATGGTGCTGACCCTGAAGAGCCAGTTGCGCACCCTGGAAACCCTCGGCAAACCGGTGGTCGCGGCGATCAACGGCGCGGCGCTCGGTGGCGGCTGGGAAATCTGCCTGGCCTGCCACCATCGAGTGGCGCTGGACGATGCGTCGGTGCAACTCGGCCTGCCGGAAGTGACCCTTGGCCTGTTGCCGGGCGGTGGTGGAGTGGTGCGCATGGTGCGTATGCTCGGCATCGAAAAAGCCCTGCCATATCTGCTCGAAGGCAAGAAAGTCCGTCCGCAGCAGGCGTTGCAGGCGGGGCTGATTGATGAGCTGGCAGCGGATCGCGATGAGCTGCTGGCCAAGGCCCGGGCCTGGATTCTGGCCAATCCTGCGGCCGTGCAGCGTTGGGATGTGAAGGGTTATCAGATTCCCGGCGGCACGCCGTCAAACCCGAAGGTTGCACAGATGCTGGCGATTGCGCCGTCGATCCTGCGCGCCAAAACCCAAGGCACTCTTCCGGCACCGGAGAAGATTTTGTGCGCGGCGGTGGAAGGCGCGCAGGTGGATTTCGACACCGCGCACCTGATCGAAACCCGTTACTTCACTGAGTTGACCACCGGCCAGATCTCGAAAAACCTCATCGGCACGTTCTGGTTCCAGCTCAATGAAATCAATGCCGGCGGTTCGCGTCCGCAGGGTTTTGCACCTTATGCGACGAAGCGTGTGGGCGTGCTCGGCGCCGGGATGATGGGGGCGGGAATCGCCTATGTCAGCGCTGTGGCCGGGATCGACGTGGTGCTCAAGGACATCAACCTTGCCGCCGCGCAAAAGGGCAAGGCGCATTCGGCGGCACTGCTGGACAAGAAAGTTGCTCGCGGGCAAATGTCCTCGGAGCAGCGTGAAGCGGTGCTGGCGCGTATCCACCCGACCGAAAGCGATGCCGATCTGGCGGGTTGCGATCTGATCATCGAGGCGGTGTTCGAGGATCGTCAACTCAAGGCCAAAGTCTCGGCGGCGGCGCAGCAGGTGGCTGGCGCCGACGCGGTGATTGCCTCCAATACTTCGACCTTGCCCATCACCGGGCTGGCGGCTGCGGTGCCGGATCAGAGCAAGTTCATCGGCCTGCACTTCTTCAGCCCGGTGGAAAAAATGCCACTGGTGGAAATCATCAAGGGTGCGCAAACCAGCGACGAAACCCTCGCACGCGGGTTCGATTTCGTACTGCAAATCAAGAAAACGCCGATTGTGGTCAATGACAGTCGCGGCTTCTTTACCTCGCGGGTGTTCGGCACTTTCACCAACGAAGGCATCGCCATGCTCGGTGAAGGCGTCAGCGCGCCGATGATCGAGACCGAAGCGCGCAAGGCCGGCATGCCCATCGGGCCGCTGGCGATCTCTGACGAAGTTTCCCTCAGCCTGATGAGCCATATCCGTCAGCAAACGGCCAAAGACCTGCAAGCAGAAGGGAAACCGCTGATTGAGCACCCGGCGTTCGCCGTGATTGACTTGCTGCTCAACGAATACAAGCGGCCGGGCAAGGCAGCGGGCGGCGGTTTTTATGAGTACCCGGCGGGTGGGCAGAAACATCTGTGGCCCGAACTGAAAGCCCGTTTCGAGAAAGCCGACGGGCAGATTTCGCCCAAGGATGTGCGTGATCGACTGCTGTTCGTGCAGGCCATCGAGACTGTGCGTTGCGTAGAGGAGGGCGTGCTGACTTCGACGGCGGATGCCAACGTCGGTTCGATCTTCGGCATCGGCTTCGCGGCCTGGACGGGCGGCGCGTTGCAGTTCATCAATCAATATGGCGTGAAGGATTTCGTCGCGCGGGCGCAGTACCTGGCGGAGCAGTACGGCGAGCGTTTCGCACCGCCAGCCTTGTTGCTGGAAAAAGCTGCGAAGGGCGAGTTGTTCTAACGGGGCGGGGACGCATTTCGGGGCTTGCCTTGCCGGGTGGTTTCAAGGCAGGCTCTGAGCTGTGCATTATTCCCATCACGTGTCAGGTATTTTTTATGTCGTTACGCATCTGCATTCTGGAAACCGACATCCTGCGTCCGGAACTGGTCGATCAATATCAGGGTTACGGGCAGATGTTCCAGCGCCTGTTCTCGCAACAGCCGATCGCCGCCGAGTTCACGGTGTACAACGTGATGCAGGGCGACTATCCGAGTGATGACCTGACCTTCGATGCGTATCTGGTCACCGGCAGCAAGGCTGACTCGTTCGGCACCGCCCCGTGGATCCAAACCCTCAAGCAATACTTGCTGACCCGCTATGAGCGCGGCGACAAACTGCTCGGCGTGTGCTTCGGCCATCAGTTGCTGGCGCTGCTGCTGGGCGGCAAGAGCGAGCGCGCCACGCAAGGCTGGGGTGTCGGCATTCACAATTACAAACTGGCGGCCAAGGCGCCGTGGATGAGCCCGGTGCGTGAAGAGCTGACGCTGTTGATCAGCCACCAGGATCAGGTCACGGCACTGCCGGAGAACGCCACGGTGATTGCTTCCAGCGATTTCTGCCCGTTCGCCGCGTACCACATCAACGATCAGGTACTGTGCTTCCAGGGGCATCCGGAGTTCATCCACGACTATTCGCGGGCGCTGCTGGATCTGCGTCAGGAAGCGCTGGGCGAGCAGGTGTACAGCAAGGGCGTGGCCAGCCTTGAGAACGATCACCACGGCACCACGGTGGCGGAATGGATGATGCGTTTCGTGGCGCACAAGCCAAACGCTGCTTGAACCCGAAAGCCCCCGTGTCCTGCGCGGGGGCTTTTTTTCTTACAGCCAGCCTGATTTCTTGAAGCTCGCCCACAGGCTCACGCAGCCCACCGTGATAAAGCCCAGCACGGCGAAATAGCCGTAGTGCCAGCTCAGCTCCGGCATGTTCTGAAAATTCATCCCGTAGATCCCGGCCACCGCTGTCGGGAAGGCCAGAATCGCCGCCCATGCCGCGAACTTGCGTTGCACCACGCTTTGCCGTGACGCTTCCAGCAATACACCAACCTCGATGGTCTGGCTCGCAATGTCGGCCAGGGTGGTCAGGTCTTCCATTTGCCGTGTGACATGGATCTGCACATCGCGAAAGTAAGGGCGCATGTTCTTGTCGATGAAGGGGAAGCTCAGTTTCTGCAATTCCTCGCCGATTTCCACCATCGGTGCTGCGTATCGACGCAAGCGCAGTACGTCGCGGCGCAGGCCATGAAGTTTCTGGATATCGTGCTCATTCAGCGCGCTGCACAACACATTGCGTTCCAGTTCATCGATCTCGGCGTGGATTGCTTCGCCCACCGGCTGGTAGTTTTCGATGACGAAATCCAGCAGCGCATACAGTACGAAATCTTCCCCGTGTTCCAGCAGCAGCGGCCGCGCCTCACAGCGTTGACGGACATGGGCGTAGGAAGCCGAATGACCATTGCGCGCGGTGATGATGTAGCCCTTGCCGGCGAAGATATGAGTTTCGATGAACTGCAAAATCCCGTGCTGGCGCACGGGTGAGTAAGTGACGATAAACAAGGCGTCGCCAAAGGTTTCCAGCTTCGGACGACTGTGTTTTTCCAGAGCATCCTCGATGGCCAGTTCGTGCAGGTTGAACTGGCGTTGCAGGTTGGTCAGCTCCTGGGCGTTCGGCTCTTCGAGGCCGATCCAGACGAAGTGCCCGGTCTTGGCGGCCCAGGCGGCGCCTTCATCGAGGGAAATATTGGTGACTTTCTTACCGGCGCTGTAAACCGCAGCAGCAACAACTCGACCCATGGTGGTGGTTCACTTCTTCTTGGCTGATGGCAGGGGAGGCATGGCTTCAGCTTAGCCGTGTCGCTGCTTGAGAGTCAGTGAAATCTGCACAGTTCACCGGGCAAAAGAAAACCCGCACAGGGCGGGTTTCTTTTTCACGCAGCTTGCAGTTGTCGATCCATCGCTTCGATGCATTCGCGCATCTGTTCGCGGCACTGGCTGATGAGCATGGGCATGTCGTCCATGGTCAGGCCGGCGGTAGGAATCGCCGGCAGCGAGCGTATGAGAATTTTCCCGCTGCGCCAGCGGTTCAGACGCATGTGCTTGATGTAGCTGCTGACACACACCGGGACGATCGGCACGCCAGCAGCGATGGCCATCTGGAATGCACCTTTCTTGAATGGCAGCAGTTCTTCGCCCAGGTTGCGCGTGCCTTCCGGGAATACCCAGATCGAGGTGTCTTTATGCTGCAAGGTGTCGGTGGTGGTCAGCATCGACTGACGTGCCTTGCGCGCGTTACCGCGATCAATCAACACATTGCCGGCCAGCCAGAACAGTTGCCCGAACAGCGGCACCCATTTCAGGCTTTTTTTGCCGATGCACACGGTCCGCCGCGGCACTACGTTGCCGAACACGAACAGGTCATAGTTGGACTGATGGTTGGCGATGATCACGCAACTGCCGGGCTTGTTCATCAGCTGTCCGACGTCTGCCTTCACTCGCAGGCGCAGGATGCACATGGCCGGCAGGGCATAGAGACGGGCGCACAGACGACTGTTATCCGGATTGAATGGCCGGCACAGTCCGAGAATCACTCCGAGCACACCCGCAAGAATAAAGTGCAGACCCATCAATAACATACGAAACACAAACAGCATTTTCAGGCCCACCGGGACAAAAGGTGGCGCAGTGTACGGATGTGCACTGTTTTCGGCAATTGCCGCTATAGAGTCAGGAGATGGGCGATGTTTAAGCGCATGTTTCCAATTTAGCGGTCAGATGCGTCCTAGAGCTGCCGGGGAGTTTTAAACCGTGCACGTAAGAAAAAGCCCGACACGATGGTCGGGCTTTTCTTTGAAAGGAGCGAAGGGGCTCAGCCCAAGTGTTCCTGATCCTGAATGATCGCGTTATCCAGTGTTTCCAGCAGCGCCTTGCGCACCTTGAGCTTGGTGTTCTTGTGCGCAGTCATGTTGATCTTCTTCAACTGACGCGCAGCGGCGAGGGCGGCACCTTGCAGCTCTTCGGCCGAAACTACTTTATCGAGGAAACCAGCATCCACAGCACTTTGCGGATCGAACATCTCGCCGTTGATCACCGAGCGATGGAAGGCTGAGCGACGCAGGCGATCGCGGGCCAGCTCGATGCCGGCGTGGTGCATGGTCATGCCGATCTGCACTTCGTTCAGACCAATGCTGAATGGGCCGTCGACACCGATCCGGTAATCGGCGGACAACAGAATGAACGCACCCTTGGCCACGGCATGACCCGGGCAGGCAACGATCACCGGGAACGGGTGCGACAGCAGACGACGGGCGAGGGTCGAGCCGGCGGTTACCAGCGACACGGCTTCTTTAGGGCCGGCGGTCATCACCTTCAAATCGTAGCCGCCGGAGAGAATGCCCGGCTGGCCGGTAATGATCACGATTGCGCGATCCGCCACCGCCTGATCCAGCGCCGCGTTGAAGGCTGCGATCACGTCCGGGGAAATGGCGTTGACCTTGCCGTTGCTCAGGGTCAGGGTCGCGATACCGTCTTCGAGGTGGTAGGCAATCAGGTCGCTCATGGCGCAATTCCTTATAAGAAAGATGGGCAGACGTTACCCACCGTCGCCGGTCAGGTAAAGCACTGTGACTGACCCGCCGGTCACCCTGGAGCGGCTGATACACCGCAACGTGCCCCACGGCAAACGCCTGCGCGCCTATATAGAAGGGCCGCGCTCACCCGAGATTGGCCGGATCGCCATGGCCCATCGATGGCGGAAACGACTTTTTCTCTTAACCGCATGAAAATTCTGAAAAAAAGTTTGCCATCAGAAAAGCTTTCGACTACATTAGCGCGCCTCGACAGACAGAACATGTTTGAAGAGATACGGTGAAGTGTCCGAGTGGCTTAAGGAGCACGCCTGGAAAGTGTGTATACAGGAAACTGTATCGAGAGTTCGAATCTCTCCTTCACCGCCAAATTCGATGTAAACAAAACCCCTGGTTTCGAAAGAAATCAGGGGTTTTGTGCATTCTGGTGTCCGGATTTTTTGGTCACAGAGATGGGGTCGGCTTCATTTTGCCGGGGCAGTACAATCGCGGTTTTATCCGGCATGTAAAAGGGCGACCTCAATGATCATTTCCACCACCCACTCCATCGAAGGCCGGCAGATTACGGCCTATCTGGACATCGTCAGTGCCGAGTCGGTGCAGGGCGTGAATGTGATTCGCGATATGTTCGCCGGGATGCGGGACTTTTTCGGTGGGCGTTCGCAGACGCTGGAGCGGGCGTTGAAGGAGGCGCGTATGCAGGCGACTGACGAGATCAAGGAGCGTGCACGGGCGTTGCAGGCGGATGCGGTGGTCGGGGTGGATTTCGAGATCAGCATGCCTGCGGGGAAGGGCGGCATGGTTGTGGTGTTCGCGATGGGCACGGCGGTCAAGCTGCGCTGAGCAGCGGTTAACAGATTTGTGAGCCCATTCAACGCAATGGGCTCCTTGCCTTGAATCAGCCCTGTGGTTTGAGTACGACAGTGCCTTTCGAGTCGTAGGTCAGGGGCGTATCGATTGCAACCATTGGCGTACCGCCAGGCTGGACCGGGTCTGGGTGGTAGATCACGCCAGGTTTGCCAGGCTGCACTGGACTGGGTCCGTCCAGTGGCTTGATGACGATTTCACCTGAGGCAAGCTTCTCCTTGAATTTTTCCGCTCCGGCTTTACCGGCGGCGATCTGCTCGTCCGTGAGCTTTACAACAGGCATCGGTGGGAATCCTTTGATTTCCATGTTCTCTCCTTGAGATTCATTGCGTAGGAAAAAGGGCAACGGCCAGTCGCCGAGAATCTTTAGCTGTGTGGGACCAATGGTTCATCATCGCGCTGAGTTTTTGTGTAGGCCATTCGTCGGGCGTCGGACGGTATGAATCACAAGTCCAGGAATGACCGGCTAGTCTCAAAAGCCTTGGAGGTCGATATTTTTCCAGGCAAAAGGGTCTTGCCGGTATCGACCCGCTTTTGAAAGGGGTGAAGAGATGACTGATCCGTACATCGAAGACGACGGGGCTGAGTTTCCATTCAACAATTGCGTACGCTGTGGCCAAACTGAGTATCAGGCGGGCTTCGGAGAAGATCCGGTGCAGACCGGCAAGATCAAGTCGACAGCACCCAAGGGGCCTAAAGCCAAATTTCTGCCCAAGGTGACGGCACGTTCCAGGAAGTAATCCGGATGCCACAGTACCCCGCCATCGAGCGGGGTTTTTTATCGCTGATTCGAGAGATATGCCCTACAGAAATTGCTGATTCATTTGGCTTCTTTCACAAACTTTTCACACCCTTCTACGTAGGGTGAAGCCATCCGTTAGAAAGCAAGTCTCCAGCCCGTCTCCCCAGCGGGCTTTTTTTTGCCTGCCATAAAACCTTTTTAAAAATTGCTGTCCAATCGGCGCCAAGTGCGCGGGGGTGCTGGACATTGCCGCGACAACAGCATTCAATCTGCGCCCTTTTTTCTTCCTTTTGTTGAGGTTTTCGACATGCGTTTAACTCTGCCTGCTCTGGTTCTGGGGCTTCTGGTTGCTCAAGGTGCAATGGCTGGTGATGGTACCGCCGCACTGGGTGGCGGTCTGGGTGGCGCGCTGGGTAATGTGGTCGGCCAGAAAATGGGCGGCAGCACAGGCGCGGCCATTGGTGCCGGTGTAGCAGGTGCGGCCGGCGGTGCCTTGGCAGCGAAGAAAGGCGCCCGCACCAAAGCGGCCATTGGCGGCGGTGTTGGCGCGGCGGGCGGTTCGATCATCGGCAACAGCCTGGGTGGCAAGAACGGCGCGACCATCGGCGCCGGCCTGGGTGGCGCAGCTGGCGGCGCAGTGGGCAGCAACCTGTCCAAGGGCCACAAGCGTCACTGATCGCGAATGCATGTCTGAAAAGGCCCGGCTTTATGCCGGGCCTTTTCGTTGCTGAACGTTTTTCCGAAATACACCTCCAATTGCATATAGCCCCTCTCCGGGCATACCGTCCCGATCCGGGACCTGCGAGGTCTGTATGCGATCGACTTTAACTGCATTGGTTTTAGGATTGCTTGTGGCGCAGGGCGCCATGGCTGCCGGCGATGGTTCCGCGGCGGTCGGTGGTGGTCTGGGCGGTGTGCTGGGTAATGTTGTCGGCGGACAGCTTGGTGGCAGCACGGGTGCTGCGGTTGGTGCCGGCGTGGGCGGTGCGGCTGGCAGTGCCGTCGGAGCGAACAAGCACAATCGCACGGAAGCTGCCATTGGCGGCGGCCTCGGTGCCGCTGGCGGTTCAGTGATCGGCAACAGCCTCGGCGGCTCCACCGGTTCGGCCATCGGCGCAGGATTGGGTGGCGCGGCGGGTGGCGCGGTCGGCAACAACCTCGGTGACGATGGTGGTAGATCTCACTCTGGGGGAGGCCACAAGCACAAGTACAAACACAAGAACCGTCATCATTGAGTGATCGGTCTACGGAAACCCGGCGTTATGCCGGGTTTTTCTTGTCTGTGCGTCATGCGCAGGAACGATTCGCGACCATACTTTTCGAACGTTTACACGACTGATATTCACGAGGTGCGCCATGACTCCCGAAACCGAAGGCAAGGAAGAAAAAGGTCCGAGCGGGTTGCCGTTTATCAACGATCCGGGGAATGAAGATCCGGGGTCGTTGATGGATGATGCGACGGTTCCGCTTATGGAGGGTGAGGAGGAGCTTGAGTATGAGGATTTTGATGATGATGAGTGATTTGATTTTTTAGGACTTTATCCATTCCAGGTAAAAGGATCGTTGTTTTTCTGGATCGTTGGTTAGATTTTGATCTTCGTAGTCAAAAATAAACACAATATCCTCTAGGTTGGACTCTTTCCCGATTGTGAGTTCATAAGCTTTTAGTCCGAGTGACATTTGTGATGACATGCTTGAGGTGTGGACGTTTAGTTTTGATCCTTTGCAGAAAAATGTAATTTCTGGGTTGTCTTGTCGTAATGAACCAAAACATTTGTAGAAGTCGCTACCCGCGTATGTTTTGCAGGCGTTATCTTCGAGATTTAAAGTTATGGTTTTCGCCTCGCTATTACAGATTAGCTCTGCGTGTTTTTTTTCATTGTGAACGCCTATGCATATGGTAAATCGCGAAATCATTTGTCTATCATCCTGTAAGGGTTGGGAATCGAATAACCAAACTCTCTGCCGTCATCAATGATAAGAGTAGCTCCCAGAATGTCTTCCCTTCTGATTTCTTTGGGGATAGCAACCTCTTGCTCCCTACCAAACCTATAAGCCGATCCCAGCTCGTTTTTTAGATTATGTCCTGGGATCATTTTAAGTGTGTAAATAAATCCAGGTGTTGTGAAGCTGGATGTCGCAAATTCTTTGCCCATATCCCTAGATAGCGATGTGCTAATGAAATTGCTTGGGGGGTAGTCACTATCAATTGAGTGAAGTAGCAAATCATTGCTGTCTCCCTTGCTTTTAAATCCGTTTTCAAAAACTTCTGTAGGATCTTTTTGGTCCCCACGGTACAAATACCTACGCTGTATTTGCGGGGTAGGGACGTTAATGGTGAGTTCGCCGCCTTGAATTATTTTTGTCGGATCATCTTGTTCAACTGATGGTTTGTTACAGCCGTCACCTCCTGGACAATTACTCAACCCCAACGGATCCACCCACCCCGTCGGATTCGGCACGTACTGATACTGATTCAGCCCCCCAGCCAGCTTCACCGGATCCGGCGTCAGGTACCGCCCAACGTCCGGGTCGTAATACCGATGCCGGTTGTAATGCAGCCCGCTTTCGTCATCGAAGTACTGCCCCTGAAAGCGCAGCGGCTGGTCCAGGTAGTCCTCGGTTGCCAGTTCCAGCGAGGTGACTTTGCCGTAGGCGCTGTATTTGGCTGACCAGACGATGTCGCCGCTGTAGTCGGTCAACTCCTGCGGGGTGCCGAGGTGGTCGAGCTGGTAGTAGAACGGGCAGGCGCGTTTCGGGCCTTTGCCGTCGAGCATCGCCAGCGGACGAAAGGTGCCGGGTTCGTAGATGAAGCTGCGGTGCTGTTCCTGGCTGCTTTCGGCGATCAGGTGCTCGCCTTGCCAGAAAAACTCGGTGGTCTGGCCGTCGACGGTCTTGCGGATGCGCCGGCCGAAGGCGTCGTATTGGTAGGTGGCGGTGGTGCCGTCAGGGCGGGTCAGGCCGATCAGGCGGTGCTGGCTGTCGTAGCGGTATGCAGTGACGAGTTGCTGAGCGCGGCCGCGGCGTTCGCGGATCAGGTTGCCGAAGGCGTCGTAGTCATAGTGGCGGTCGCCCTGCATCAGCAGGCGGTTGCCCTTGATGCTGGCCGGGCCCGGCCGGTCCTGCATCAGCAGGTTGCCGGCCGGGTCGTGGGCGAAGTTTTCCGGCAGGTCGTCGCGGGTGTGACGTACGCGGATCAAGCGGTTGAGGGCGTCGTACTGGTAGCTGCGCTGGCCGTGGCGGGTGTCGGCGATGTGTTCGAGGTTGCCGTTGGCGCTGTAGGCAAAATCGCGGCGGTACAGAGCGCTGCGTTGATGGCCTACGGCGTGGGCGCTTAAGCGGCCCTGTTCGTCGTAGGAATATTCGCTGAGCAGCAGGCCTTGCTGGCGCTGCTGCTCGCGGCCGTTCTGGCAGGTGTGGCGGGTGAGCAAGGCGCCGTTGAGGTCGATCGCGGTCAGCGCGCCGCCCTTGGCGTAGTGGTAATCGAGCTTGCTGTTGTCCGGCAGACGCAGGCGAGTGAGCTGGCCGCAGGCGTCGTAGGTGTAACGCAAGGTGCCCCAGCCCTGATGCTCACGCACCAGGCGGTCCTGCAGGTCGTACTCGAAGGCCAGCGGGTGATCCTGGCCGTCATCCACGCCGACCAAACGGCCCAAACGGTCATAGCGGTAGCTGACCTCGACCCCGTCCGGCAGGGTCTTGAGCAGCAGGCGCCCGGCGCTGTCGCGTTGGTAAGTGGTGACCAGCGTCGAGCCGTCGTCGCCGAACTCGGTCTTTTCCAGCAGATGACCGTTGCGGTCGTAGGCGTAGGCGGTGCGTCGGCCATCGAAGCCGGTTTCCTGTCGGATCAGTCCGGTCGGCGTGTAGTCCAGCCGGTACTTTTCGCCCGACTCGTTCTCGATTTCCGTGAGCAACAGCTGCGCATGGTCGTAGCGGTATTGAATCCGCGTGCCGTCGGGGTTGATCCGCCGGCTGACCAGGTGCAGGTCGTCGTCATATTCGTAACGGGTGATGCGCCCCAGTTCATCGCGTTCGGCGGTGACCTGGCCGTAGGCGCTGTAGGACCAGGCACGGGTGGCACCGGTCGGCATCGTGGTCTGGATCAGCCGGCCAACGGCGTCCCAGGCATGGCGGGTGATCGCGCCATGTTCGTCCTGCGCAGTAATCCGCCGTCCCAGCGCATCGTAGGAAAACTTCCGAACCCCGCCGTCCGGCAGACTTTCCTCGACCAGTTGCCCAAGGTCATTCCACACGAACACATGCCGACCCGAATCCGGATAACGGATCGACAGCAACCGCCCCTGCGGGTCGTAGTAGTAATGGGTGACATGGCCGTCGGGATCGACCGCTTCGGTGACGTCGCCCTGGGCGTTGCGCCGGTATGTCCACACCGCATCGCCACGCGAACGGCTGTGCAGGAAACCGTGGCGGTACTCGTAGGACGTTGGCGCATCGTCCGGCGGAATCAGCGCGATCAGCCGTCCGACGTCGTCGTAGCGGTATTCGGTGACCGCGCCCAGCGCATCCTGCTCGGCGATCAGCCGGCCCTGAGCATCGTAGGCCTTGAGCTGCTCGCCACCGTCGGCGGCGACCTGACGCACCAGCCGCGCCGTGTCGTCGTGGACGTAGGTCTCTTCAGTCCCATCGACGTAATGCACCGTGACGCTGCCGGCGTCATCCCAGACGTAACGCGTATCTATCTGCGAAAACGACGCCCAGTGCCGCACGCAACGCGCCGCCTTGCCGGCACGCTCCCACTCCCAGAAGAAGCTCGCGCCGCCGCTCAATTGCCGTTGCAGAATGACGTGCTGGTCGTCGTAGTCGTAACGCTCGCTCTCGCCGACGGCGTTGGTCGCGTCGATCAACCGATGACGGGCATCAAAGCGGTAGCTGACCAGCGTCTGCTCGGTGCGCCAGGCCGACTCACAAAAAACCTGATAATCGACGGCGACCAGATGCGCCCGCTCGTAACGCAGCAGCAGCGAACGACCGGCCCCGTTATCCAGGCGCTGAATCCGGTCGGAATGATCCCGATGCACCGTCAGACGATTCGCATAGGCATCGCTGACAGCGGTAAGACGTCCAGCCCGAAAGTGATAAAACCGCGCCGCGTCCCCCGCCAGCGCGACGATCAGTTCCTCCGGCTCGTCCCCGAGAAAAATCGCCGCCCGCGACAAACTGTTGTGAATCGCCGGCCGCTCGACGCTCGGCAATGGAAAACGCGTGCGCCGGTTCTCATGGTCAACCCAGACCACCGAAGCACCATCGACCTCCAGCCGATGCGCCAGCGAATGACTCCAGCCAAACCCCAGCCCGACATCGATCTCCGCCGCACTGGTGCGATACAAGCGGCTGAACTCGAACGGCAACAGCCCGTCGAGCACGCCGTCTGTCAGCGTCAGCAATTCTTCGCCGGTGACCATCGACACCGGACAGCCGTTGGTGCAGGTCCGCGGCGCACAATCGGCACTGTCACCGTTGGGGTTTTTAGCCTGCTCCGAAGCATCATCCCGAGGCTCATGCCGTTCCATGCGCGTCATGGCGTGGGACTTGTCACGGGCAATGGCCGCCGGATTGGGCACCGTCAGCACCAGCGTATCCGCCGTGCGGACTTCCAGCGGAATGGCCGGTGTCGGGCGTAACGGCGCCGGGCGCGCATTGATCATCAGCGGTTTCAAAGCGCTCGCATGTCGGGTCAGATCGGGCGCCGAGGTCAGCTCTGCCAGCCGCAACGCCGACGCCGCCAGCCATTCCCGCGCACGCGGCGACTTGATCTTGCCCAATACCTTTGTGCTCAACCGCAGCGGCACACCCATGCCACCCGACACACACATCAACAGAAAACCGACCAGCAGTTCGGCCCTGACCTCAGCCACCACCTCGGCCAGAAAGTGCGGCGGCAGCATCTTCAGCCAACTGGTAAAGGCCGCCAGATAAATGAACAACAACGGCTCATCGCTGAGCATCAGCAGACCATTGGCGATGGCCTCGGACGACGCGGTGAGCAGGGCATCCAGTTCAACAGCGGAAAGGTATTGCAGAAGCTTTTCGCTGTTGGCCTGCAAGTCGGCGAGCAGGGCAAACAGTTGCTTCACGTCATCCCAGACACCATTCAGGGCCGTTTCGAAACCGCGCCAGTCGGCCTGCTGCAACTGACCGTAACGCTCGGTGAAACCGGCGCTGGAAAACTCCGTCCACTGCGGTTGAAATCCTTTCCATTCCTCGCGCAGCCAGCCTTCCAGGCCATCGATAAGGCCCTGATACGAGGCATACAACGCCTGGATATGCGCGGTGGAAACATCGGGAAAGAAGGTGATGCGATAACGCTGGCCCCGGTCGCAATCGTCGACCTTGAGAATGCCACTGGGACCGATGGTGTAATGCAGCGGTTCGCCGAACTTCAGGACACCATCGACATCGGAAATGACCGGTTCCAGGGTCACCGGCGTGTCGCCGATCGGAACGAAGCGCGCTGCTTCGAACATGTGCACCAGCGTCATGGAGCCAGTGGCGGAACACATGGCCACGGAGGAACTGATGGGCTTTCGGCTGGCCACGGGTGCACTGAGCCGCACATCGTTACCGACCTCGAACACCTGATCGACATCCAGCGCGTCGCCTGTCCAGAACTGCTCGGCCCAGCTTTCATAGTTGTTGAGGCAGAGGCGGAACTCCTGAAACAGCGTTTCGACGTCGGGCTGGTCAGGGTTCAGCGCAGCGACCACCAGCAAACCAATGCTGTTGTTCAGGGTCAGGAGTCGATCGGATGGAAGCATTCGCAGTCACTCGCGCGCATCAAGGGAATGGCGCGAAACTTTGCGGGGGATCAAACAGGAAAGAAGTCGGGCAAGTAGGCGATG
Organism: Pseudomonas fluorescens; assembly: GCF_012974785.1. GTDB lineage: Bacteria > Pseudomonadota > Gammaproteobacteria > Pseudomonadales > Pseudomonadaceae > Aquipseudomonas > Aquipseudomonas fluorescens_BT. Next base: position 1,963,335 of record NZ_CP027561.1, read on the forward strand.
TCTGTAGGGCGATTCTCTAAATGTGCCTGGCAACGTTCGGCGGACAACCGACATTCCCCGTTGCTCAACCTCGGCTGGGCTCGTTATGCTGCTGAACCCATTAATCAGATCCGAGCAGCGGCGCTACCCACGCCGCCCGGGATATCTTTGATAACGGATCCGATGATGAATGCACCGCTGAAGGCGTTCGGCCCGATCAAGGCCGTGATTTTCGACATGGACGGTTTGCTGCTGGACACCGAGGGCATTTACACCGAGGTCACCTCGCTGATTGCCGAACGTTACGGACGCACGTTCGACTGGAGCATCAAGCAGAACATCATCGGTCGCGGTGCCGGCGATCTGGCGCGCTACGTGGTCGAAGCGCTGGACCTGCCGATCACCGCCGAAGAGTTTCTGGTGATTCGCGAGCCGCTGATGCGCGAGCGCTTTCCCACCGCGCAAGCGATGCCGGGTGCCGAGGAACTGATCCGCCACCTCAAGGCGCACAACATTCCGATTGCCGTCGGCACCAGTTCGTCGCGCCAGTCGTTCGGTCAGAAAACCACGTTGCACCGCGACTGGTTTGCGTTGTTCGACTTCATCGTCACCGCCGACGATCCGGAAGTCGGCGCTGCCAAGCCTGCACCGGACATTTTCCTCACCGCCGCTCGCCGCCTGGGTGTGGCACCGGAAGATTGCCTGGTGTTCGAAGACTCACCGTTCGGCGTGACAGCCGCGAAAGCAGCCGGCATGACTGCCATCGCCATTCCCGATGCCGCCATGGCCGATGAAAAATACGCACACGCCGACGGGATTCTTCGCACGTTGAAAGCCTTCACACCGAGTGCCTGCGGATTGCCGGCGCTGGATTGGGCCTGATCAAACCGCCGACATAAAAACGCCGCCCCTCCTTTAACAGAGGGGCGGCGTTTTTCGATCACTCGAAACAATCAGGCGCCGAAACCACCGTCGATGGTCAGGCTGGCACCGGTGATGTAACCGGCTTCCGGGCCTGCGAGGTAGGCGACGAAGCTGGCGATTTCCTCGGCTTTGCCGTAACGACCGACCGCCATTAAAGGGATCAGGCTGTCGGCGAACTCGCCATGAGCCGGGTTCATGTCGGTATCGACCGGGCCAGGTTGCACGTTGTTGATGGTGATGCCGCGTGGGCCGAGGTCGCGGGCCAGGCCTTTGGTCAGACCGACCAGTGCGGACTTGCTCATTGCATACACGCCACCACCGGCGAAGGGCATGCGGTCGGCGTTGGTGCTGCCGATGTTGATGATGCGCGAGCCTTCGCCCATGTGTTTGGCGGCTTCCTGGCTGGCGATGAACACGCTGCGCACGTTGATTGCCAGGGTCTGGTCGAAGTCTTCCAGTTTGAAGTCTTCCAGCGGCGCGACGGCCAGCACACCGGCGTTGTTGACCAGGATATCGAGACGGCCAAAGGTTTCGACAGTGGCGCTTACGGCGTGGCGGATGGCGCTGGCGTCTGCACTGTCGGCCTTGATCGCCAGGGCTTTGCCGCCGGTGGCGGTGATGCTGTTTTGCAGTTCTTCAGCCTTGGCGGCGGAGCTGACGTAGGTAAAGGCAACCGCGGCGCCTTCAGCGGCCAGGCGTTTGACGATGGCGGCACCGATGCCGCGAGAGCCGCCTTGAATCAGAGCGACTTTACCGCTGAGGTGTTGAGTGGTCATGTTCGATCTCCAGAAATTTCAAGGCAGGCTGCCTTGGTGTGGTGTCGAGTATCTGCCCCTCGCCACCAGGCGAGTAGACCGTGGTTGCTATAGTCTGTGTAAACCAAAAGTTTAGAGTGGCGGCCATGGAAACCTTCAGCAGTATCGAATGCTTCGTGCGCAGCGCCGAAGTCGGCAGCTTTGCCGAGGCCGCGCGACGCCTGAGCCTGACACCGGCCGCCGTGGGCAAAAGCGTGGCGAAACTGGAAGCGCGCCTCGGCGTGAGGCTGTTCCAGCGTAGCACCCGTCGGTTGACCCTGACGGAAGCGGGGCAATTGTTTCTGAGTGAGGTCAGCGCAAGCCTGACCACCATCCAGAATGCCGTGAGCAATCTGGCCAGCGCCGGCGGTCAACCGGCGGGCACGCTGAAGGTCAGCATGGGCACGGTGTTCGGCCGCTTGTACATCGTGCCGTTGCTGGGAGAGTTCCTGAAAAGGTTTCCGGCGATCAATCCGGACTGGCACTTCGATAACCGCCAGGTCGATCTGATCGGCCAGGGTTTCGATGCGGCGATTGGTGGTGGCTTCGAGCTGCCCCAGGGCGTGGTGGCGCGCAGGCTGACGCCGGCGCATCGGGTGTTGGTGGCCTCTGCAGACTATCTGGATCGGCACGCGCCGATCAGCGAACCAGACGACCTCAAGTTGCACGACGGCATCCTGATCCGCTCACCGCAAACCGGTCGCGTGCGCTCCTGGCAGTTGACCCATCGCACCCGACAACACAGCCCGCTGACCCTCAAGGCACGAATGACGATGAGTGATTCCGAAGCCGCCTGCGCCACGGCGGCGCAGGGGCTGGGGATTGCGTTGGTGAGCATGCCGTTTGCCGTCGGCTATCTGGAGGCGGGAACGTTGCAGCGGGTCCTGCCGGACTGGTACGTCGACGACGGCAACATCTCCATCTATTACGCCGAGCACAAACTGCTGCCGGGCAAGACCCGGGCGTTCGTTGATTTCATCATCGAGCAGTTTTCAACGCTGGATCTCGCGGAGCGGTTCAACGCGCAAAACGTGCTGGCCAGCCGATGATGGTTTTTGGACGCGGCGTCGCATACGTGCGCACCTTGGACGTTGACAACCCCAGGCGCACCAGGGATTCGGCGATCGTGACGGCAGCGGTGACGCCATCGATCACCGGCACGCCGGTACGCTGACGGATTTTTTCATCGAGCCCGGCCATGCCGCCGCAACCCAGGCAAATCACTTCGGCTTTGTCCTGAGTCACTGCCAGTTCGGCCTGGTGCACGATCGCCTCCAGCGCCCGCTGCGGTTCATGTTCCAGCTCCAGAACCGCAAGTCCACTGGCGCGCACTGAGGCACAACGATCCCAGAGGCCGGACAGTTTCAGCCGATCCTCAATTAACGGTACGGTGCGATCCAGCGTGGTGACCACCGAATAGGCGTGGCCGAGAAACATCGCGGTGCTGGCCGCCGCGTCGGTGATGTCCACCACCGGCACGTTGAGCAATTCCTGCAAACCTTCGCGACCGTGTTCACCGTAGCCGGCCTGGATCACTGCGTCGAACGGCTGGTCGTAGGACATCACCCGGTCCATCACGGCGATGGCGGCCAGATAGCTTTCGAAATTGCCCTCGACGGAATCAGCGCCGAAATGCGGCGTCAGGCCGACGATTTCCGTGCCCGGGGAGGCGACAGCCTGTGCCGAACGGGCGATGGCCTGGGTGATGGATTCGGTGGTGTTGACGTTGACCACGAGAATTCGCATGGGAAGTCCTTATTACGGTTGGTTCTGCGGCCCCGCGAAGGGCCGCCAAAAAAATCAGTGGCTGACGTTGTCGACGGCGATGGATTCACCGTCCACGTCGGCGTAGTGCGGCTGGCGTTTGGCGATGATCAGGTAGAGCATCCCGGCAATGCCGGCACCGATCAGCCAGGAGAAGGGCGAAACGCTGTGGAAGCCCGGTACCAGTGCGAGGACGATCGCGATCAGCGCGGCCGGAATGAACGCCGCCACCGCGCGCAGATTGACGCCACGGCTGTAGAAATACGCGCCGTTCGGGTCTTCGCTGTACAGCTGCGGCACGTGGATCCGGCCTTTGCGGATCAGCCAGTAGTCGACCATGATCACGCCGTACAACGGGCCAAGCAGGGCGCCGAGGCCGGACAGGAAATACACGATCACCAGCGGGCTGTTGTAGAGATTCCACGGCAGGATCAGCACGGCAATGGTGGCGCTGATCAGCCCGGCGCGGCGGAAGGTCAGGTATTTCGGCGCCAGGTTGCTCAGCACGAAGGCCGGGGCGACGAAGTTGGCCATGATGTTCACCGCCACGGTGACGATCAGGAACGCCAGGCAGCCGAGTACCAGAAAGAACGTGTTGGGTATCGAGGCGATGATCTCGGTCGGACTTTCGATGATCCGGCCGTTGATCTGAAATTGCGCACCGCACAGCAGGACGGTGATCCCGGCGAACACCAGAATATTCACCGGCAGGCCCCAGAAGTTTCCGATCTTGATGGTTTTGCGGCACGGCGAAGAGCGGGCGAAGTCGCAGAAGTTGAGGATCAGCGTGCCGTAAATCGCCAGCCACAAGGCGCCACCGGCAAAGATGTTGCGCCACATCTCGCCGCCGGTCAGCGGTTCGCGAATCGACCAAGCGATGGTCGCGTTGGCCTGGGTGTACATCCACGCGGCGAGGCAGGCGACGGTCAGCAGAATTACCGGCCCGGCGAACGCTTCGTAGCGGCGGACCATTTCCATGCCGTAGGCGAGGATCGCCAGCTGCACAAACCAGATCGCCACGAAACACACCCAGCCCAGGCTCGACAGGCCGAGGATCGAGTTGTGGTCGTAGTCGGCGAATCCCGGATGGATCGCCGTGAGCAACACCCGAAACACCACCGACGCCAGGTACGTCTGAATGCCGAACCAGGCGATGGCGATAACCGCCCGGATCAACGCAGGAATCTGCGCCCCGTGAATGCCGAAACTGATCCGGCTGATGACTGGAAACGGGACCCCGGTCTTCTGGCCCATGTAGCCCGACAGGTTCATGAAGAAATACACCAGCGCCGCGCCGATCCCCAGCGACAGCAGAATCTGCCAGCCGCCCAGGCCCAGGGCGTAGAGGCCGATGGCAAATGAATAGTTGGCGATGTTGTGCACATCGTTGGTCCACAGGGCAAAGATGCTGTATTTGCCCCAGCGCCGTCCTTCGACCCTGGTCGGCGCGAGGTCACTGTTGTGTAGACGCGGGCTCAGTTGCAGCGGCTCGGCGATACCGTCACGAGGCACGGTGTGGTCGAGGGTTGAGGAGGAGGGCTGATTCAGCGCGATGGTGTTGTTCGAGAGACTCGTACGCATTCCGGCAGGCTCCTGATGTTCGGGCCACGATGACTGTGCATGAGCGCTCAGGCTCGGCAGATCTTCGTCGGGACGGTGAAACATCACAGGTTAGGGGCATCTGCAGCCTGTACGGGATAGGTCGCTTCAGGCTGGCGGGTCGAAGTGTGGGTTCATGTTTTGCAGATTTGTATACAAAACATGTATGCACATAAGCCAGATCTGTGCCAGTTATCGATCTATGCAAACCCTCGCTGATTTCTAAAAGTTATTGAATGGCGCCAAGTCGCTGAAACTCAGGCGATATAAATTGACCGTTCGAACAGGTATTTATTTTTCGGGAGGGATTTTGGCGGGCGCCGGGAGGATTCGTTTCTGGAGCGTGATGTAACTTTTCAGGGCGCAGAAACTAAAAGTGCACACATAAATGGCACTGATGGTGACATTCGTGTGTACACATTTTTTAAGGTGAGTAGAGAACACTGTGGGAGCTGATTTGTTCCCACAGTCGCATCATCGGGGCTGGGAATTTACGCCTTGCTGATGATATTCCCCGCATGCAGCCCGCATTCTTTCTGGGTCGCTTCTTCCCACCACCAGCGACCTTCGCGTTCGTGCTGGTTCGGCAGGACAGGGCGGGTGCACGGTTCGCAGCCGATGCTGATGAAGCCGCGCTCATGCAGGCTGTTGTACGGCAGCTCCAGCATGCGGATGTAGCCCCAGATTTCCTCGCTGGTCATCTGCGCCAGCGGGTTGAACTTGTACAGGGTGCGCTCCGGGGTGGAGAACGCTGTATCGATTTCCATCACCGCCACGGCGCTGCGGGTGCCAGGGCTTTGATCGCGGCGCTGGCCGGTGGCCCAGGCTTTGACACCTGACAGCTTGCGGCGCAGCGGCTCGATCTTGCGGATGCCGCAGCATTCGCCATGGCCGTCCTTGTAGAAGCTGAACAGGCCTTTTTCCTTCACGAACGGTTCAAGTTTGGTGTAGTCCGGCGAGACCAGTTCGATATCAATCTTGTAGTGCTCGCGCACCTGATCGATGAATCGGTAGGTTTCCGGATGCAGGCGACCGGTGTCGAGACTGAACACCTTGACGTTCTTGTTCAGCTTCCAGGCCATGTCCACCAGCACCACATCCTCGGCGCCGCTGAAAGATATCCACAGGTCGTCGCCGAACTCGGCGAACGCGAGCTTGAGGATGTCCTGCGCGGATTTGTTGGCATAGGTCGTGGCGAGTTCCACGACGTCGAACGTTGGGCTCATCAGGGCGGCTTCCTACAGGTCGGTGGCGCTGGGCGCTCTATATGGCGGCGATGGTAACAAAAAGCAACGCCCGTCGGGGCGGCCTCTGCGTTGCGCGCTCCAGGTCGAGCGGCTAGAGTTCGGGCTCGCTCGACTCAATAAACATTACAAACGGGAGTGTCTTGTGGAAATCGCCTGTCTTGATCTTGAAGGGGTGCTGGTACCGGAAATCTGGATCGCCTTCGCCGAAAAAACCGGAATCGAATCGCTCAAGGCCACCACCCGAGACATTCCCGACTACGACGTGCTGATGAAGCAGCGCCTGCGCATCCTCGACGAGCATGGCCTGAAGCTTTCGGACATCCAGGAAGTGATCGCGACCCTCAAGCCGCTCGACGGCGCGGTGGAGTTCGTCAACTGGCTGCGCGAGCGGTTTCAGGTGGTGATTCTGTCGGACACCTTCTACGAGTTTTCCCAGCCGCTGATGCGTCAGCTGGGTTTTCCGACCTTGCTCTGTCACCGCCTGATCACTGACGAAAGCGGGCGGGTCACGGGCTATCAGTTGCGTCAGAAAGATCCGAAGCGTCAGTCGGTCCTGGCTTTCAAGAGCCTGTATTACCGGGTGATTGCGGCGGGGGATTCCTACAACGACACCAGCATGCTGGGCGAGGCGGATGCGGGGATTCTGTTCCATGCGCCGGATAACGTGATCCGCGAGTTCCCGCAGTTTCCGGCGGTGCATAGCTTTGCCGAGTTGAAACAGGAATTCCTCAAAGCTTCGAATCGCGATTTGAGCCTTTAAGTCATTCTGTGACGAGGGCGCAAATGCCCTCGCCACACACGTCAGAGGTTCTGCAAGGTTTCGAGCAGAACCCTGACCTTGGTAATCGACTCCTGATACTCCGCTTCCCAGTCCGAGTCGGCGACGATCCCGCCGCCGCCCCAGCAGCACACTTGTCCATCCTTCACCAGCAGACTGCGAATGGCGATGGAGCTGTCCATCTCGCCGCGAACATCCAGATACAGCAACGAACCGCAATACAAACCACGGCGGGTCGGTTCCAGTTCGTCGATGATCTGCATCGCGCGGATCTTCGGTGCGCCGGTGATCGAGCCGCCGGGGAAGCTGCCGGCGATCAGGTCCAGGGCGTCGCGATCTTCCGCCAGTTCACCGGTCACGCTGCTGACCAGATGATGCACGTTCGGATAGCTTTCCAGGCTGAACAACTCCGGCACTCGCACCGAGCCGATGCGGCAAGTGCGGCCGAGATCGTTGCGCAGCAGGTCGACGATCATCAGGTTTTCCGCGCGATCCTTGGGACTGGCCAGCAGCTCGGCGGCGTTGGCTGCGTCTTCGGCCGGGGTCGCGCCACGGGGGCGAGTGCCTTTGATCGGACGGGTTTCCACCTGGCGCTGGCTGACTTTGACGAAGCGCTCGGGGGAGAGGCTCAGCACTGCATTGCCGTCAGGAAGGCTCTGGAATCCGGAAAACGGCGTCGGGCAGGCCTCACGCAATTTGCAGTAGGCCAGCCATGGGTCGCCTTCGCAGGGTGCGCGGAAACGCTGGGCGAAGTTGACCTGATAGCAGTCGCCGGCCTGGATGTATTGATGAATGCGTTCGAGCGCCTGACGGTATTCGTCGGCCGAAAGATCAGCCGCCATCGGGCTGTTCAGCTTGAACGGGGCCGGTTCGGTGTTCACTGGTTGGCTGAACACAGTGATCAGCCGTTGTTTTTCGCTGGCGCTGACCGAGGGGTGAAACACCAGTTGGCTGGTGGCCGATTGGTGATCGCTGATCAGTGCCCAGTCGTACAGACCAAAACGCGCATCGGGCAATTGCAGGTCATCCCGGGCCTGGCTCGGCAGGTTTTCCAGATGCCGACCGAAGTCGTAGCTCAGGTAGCCGATCAGGCCGCCGGCGAAGGGCAATTCGTACCCGTCGGGCAATTGTGCTTCGCCCAGCCGGGTCAGATTGTCCCGCAGACGTTGCAGGAAATCGTCGCCGCGCTCGTCCGGCAATACCGCCAGCTGTTCCAGCGGCCAGGCACTGAGCAGGTCATAACGGCCACGGTCGGCACTCGGCCGGCCGCTGTCGAGCAGCACGGCGCCGGGCGCATGGCGGACGGCCGCAAAATAGTCGGCGGGGTTGGCGCGGTAGGGCAGCGGGTGTACGGAACAGGTCAACATGGGCGGGGCAGATCGGCCATCGAGGCGGGGTGGGGATTGTAGTCCCCTCCGGGAATTGCTCCTAGAGGGGATGTCGGGGATTGGCAGATTGGTGGCAGGTAGTGCGACTTAGCCCTCGACCGCCGGAATATGCCCAAACAACGCCTGAGCAAACGCCACCCGCTCTTCAGCCGACTCTGTCACGCCACGTGTCTTGAGATCCTCCAGATGCGCTTCCACCGCATGGGTACGTGCAGTCAGGCCGCAGTCATTGGCAATCTGGATATTCAGCCCCGGTCGCGCATTGAGTTCGAGAATCAGCGGGCCCTTTTCCTGATCCAGCACCATGTCCACGCCGATGTAACCCAGGCCACACAGTTCATAGCAACCGGCGGCAAGCTTCATGAAACCGTCCCAGTAGGGCAGTTGCACGCCGTCCACCGCGTTGGTGGTGTCCGGGTGTTTGGCGATGATGTTGTTCAGCCAGGTGCCACGCAATGTCAGGCCAGTGGCCAGATCGACACCGACGCCGATGGCGCCCTGGTGCAGGTTGGCCTTGCCACCGGACTGACGGGTCGGCAGGCGCAGCATGGCCATCACCGGGTAGCCCATCAGCACGATGATGCGGATGTCCGGCACGCCTTCGTAGCTGATGCTCTTGAAGATCTGGTCCGGGGTCACCCGATATTCGATCAGTGCCCGGTCGCGGTGACCACCGAGTGAATACAGGCCGGTCAGGATGCTGGAGATATGGTGCTCCAGCTCCTCGTGGGTGAGGATCTTGCCCGATACGGTGCGATAGCGACCTTCGAAACGGTCGGCGATGACGATGATGCCGTCACCACCGGCGCCCTGGGCCGGCTTGATCACGAAGTCGTTGCGCCCGCCGATGATCTCGTCGAGGTTGTCGATTTCCTTCTCTGTGGAAATCACGCCGTACAGTTCCGGCACATGAATACCGGCCTTGATCGCGCGTTCCTTGGTGATGATCTTGTCATCGACGATCGGGTACAGGCTGCGCTTGTTGTACTTGAGCACGTAGTCCGCGTTACGCCGATTGATGCCCATGATGCCCCGGGCTTCCAGGGCCTTCCAGGTCTTCCAGAAACCGAACATCAGGCGTCAGCCTTCTTCAGGAAGGCCTTGAAGCGCACCAGTTCGGTCAGGCGATAACCGCGATAGCGACCCATGGCCAGCATGAAGCCCACCAGGATCAGCAGGATCGCCGGGAAGGTGAACACGAAGTACACCAGCTCCGGAACGGTCATGATCAGGTGGGCCAGGGACGCTGCGAACAGCGTGCCGATCGCCACTTTCAGAGCGTGGCTGGCGCCGCGTTCTTCCCAGGTGATCGACAGGCGTTCGATGGTCATGGTCAGAATCACCATCGGGAACAGCGCCACCGACAGGCCGCGTTCCAGACCGAGCTTGTGGCTGAACAGGCTGATCGCCGCGATCAGCACCACCACGAAGGTCAACACCACCGACAGGCGGGGCAGCATTTGCAGTTTCAAGTGTTCCAGGTACGAACGCAGTGACAGCCCAAGCGCCGTGATCACGGTAAACAGCAGTATGCCGAAGCCCAGCTGCGTCTCGCGGAAGGCCAGGGCGATCAGCACCGGAGTGAACGTGCCAAGGGTCTGCAGGCCGACCAGGTTGCGCAGAATCAGGATCACCAGCACGCCGATCGGGATCATCACCATGATCATGAACGTCTGCTGGGTTTGCAGCGGCAGGCCGTACAGCGAGTATTCGAGGAAGTTGGCGTCGGTGTTTTCGTCGGTCAGCTTGGCCAGACGAATCGCGTTCATCTCGCTGTTGTTCAGGCTGAAGGTCACGTTGGCCTTCTTCGCGCCGTCGACGGTGATCAGGTTTTCGTCGCCGGTCCACCATAGCAGGCGGTCGGTCGGCAGACCTTGTTCGCCGGTTTCCGGATTGAAGTACAGCCAGTCGTTGCCGTTGAAGCTGCGCAGCCACAGTTCAGGGGTTTGTGGCTGATCGGCGACGAGGCGAATGGTGTGGACTTTCTCGACAGGAACGTGGGCGATGGACAGCAGCAGCTCAACGATTTTTGCCTTGTGGGCCGTCGATGGGTCGCCAGCCAGCAGCAGTTTCACGTTGTCGTCGTTGGTATTGTTGACACGTTTGATCGCTTCGCCAATGAAGGTCTCGACGTCGGCCGAGTGCTGGCGGATCGGCGCGAGCAGGGCTTCGGCGGCAATTTTTTCCGGGCCTTCGATGGCCATGCTGTCGCGGAAGGTCGGGCCTTTGACCTTGGTTTTCTCGGCGGTGTAGCGCTTGGTCAGTACCAGGCGGTAATACAGGGTCTGGTTGCCCTTGGCCCGGCGTGCCGACCAGGTGACCTTGCGGTTGCCGTCGACACGGTTGACCGCCACGCCGTAATTGTTGGAGATGAAGCTTTCATTGAGGCTGACGTAATCGCGGCTCAGGGGCGGCACGAACATCTGGATCTTGACCGGATCCTTGGTGCTGGCGACGAACTCGACCTTGGCGTCGATGTTCCACAAGTCGTCGGTGGCGTCTTCGGTCACCGGGATGCCAAGCACGAAAATCTGATAGGCCGTAACCGAAACGCCCAAAAGCACCAGGATGGTGATCAGGATTTTCAGGTGGAAGGTTAGAGAACGCATGGAAATTACTCGGCGGTATGAGCGGCGATGGCGCAGGCGGGTTTGCCGGCAGCGTATTTAAGACTGGGATCGACCAGCGCATCGAAGCGTTTCAGCGCCTCGGAGCCGATCAAAAGCGGGTATTGGAACGCACTGCGGTCGGTCAGGTTCACTTCGATGCTGCGCATTGCTGAACCCATACAGATATCCAGCTCGATCACCGGGCGCGCGGTGTACTTCTTGCCTTCTTCCGGATCGTAGTCGCCGGCGCGGCGCTTGATCTTACTGACCCGGGCCAGCGGCCGTTCGATCGGGTGCGAATGCGCGGCGTCGATGGCCAGGTAGAAACGCACCCAGGACTCGCCGTTGCGCTTGAAGCGTTTGATGTCGCGGGCACTCAGGGAAGCGGTTTTCGCCCCGGTGTCGAGTTTCGCCGCCACTTCCAGGTTGATCCCGTCGAGGGCAGCGTATTCGTTGAGGCCGTACACAGTCTTTTCCCCCGCCACAGCCAGGCTGGGCAGGCAAAACAGATAGAAAAAGGTGGGGAAGGGCTTGAGTCTCATAAATCCTGGTGAGCAGCGGTCCGTTCTCGGTTCAGGGCCACGGCATCAGGAGATCCTGTCTGCGCGCGCCTTCGTGTGCCTATCAGCTTTTTATGACAAGCCGTGCAAGTGACTGGCAAATGCGGGCGGCATTCTAGCACGGTGGTTTTATGGCGCCAGCGCCCGAGCGGGTCTATAACCCTTGGGGTTGATCCTGAGGGTTATTAGACGATTGTCGACAATATCCATTTATCCTTTGACTGGGATGGGCTGATTCGCTAGTTTTTGCCGCATTGGATTTAAAGGTGTCGACAATATGCTGGATCAACTCGATCCCCCCGTTATCAGCGGCGACGATTCGGAAACCCTGTCCGAAAACGTCTTCCGGCGTATCCAGGCCGCCATCGTCAAAGGCGAGATCGCTCCGGGCAGCAAGATCTCCGAGCCGGAGCTGGCGCGCACCTACGGCATCAGCCGCGGGCCGCTGCGCGAGGCGATTCATCGTCTGGAAGGCCAGCGCCTGTTGGTGCGCGTGCCGCACGTCGGTGCACGGGTAGTGTCGTTGAGCCACGCCGAACTGCTCGAACTTTACGAAATCCGCGAATCCCTCGAAGGCATGGCCTGCCGTCTGGCGGCCGAACGCATGAGTGTCGAAGAAATCGACGAACTGCGCCGGGTGCTGGAAACCCATGAGCGCGATGCGGCATTTCAGGCCGGCGTCGGCTACTACCAGCAGGAAGGCGATTTCGACTTTCACTACCGGATCATCCAGGGCAGCGGCAACCGCACCCTGACCCAGATGCTCTGCGGCGAGCTGTATCAACTGGTGCGCATGTACCGCATCCAGTTTTCCACCACGCCCAACCGCCCGCGCCAGGCCTTTGCCGAACACCACCGGATTCTCGATGCCATCGCCGACCGTGACGGCGAGCTCGCGGAATTGTTGATGCGCCGTCACATCGGCGCCTCGAAACGCAACATCGCCCGTCACTACCAGGACGGCGCCGACAATAAGACAGCCACTGAACGAGGTGAGTCATGAGTTCCAACAAGAGCACTCCAGGCCAGCGTTTCCGCGATGCGGTCGCCAGCGAACATCCGCTGCAAGTGGTCGGGGCGATCAACGCCAACCACGCGTTGCTGGCCAAGCGCGCCGGTTTCAAGGCGATCTACCTGTCAGGTGGCGGGGTGGCTGCCGGCTCCCTCGGCGTGCCGGACCTGGGCATCACCGGCCTGGATGACGTGCTGACCGACGTGCGCCGCATCACCGACGTCTGCGACCTGCCGCTGTTGGTGGATGTGGACACCGGTTTCGGCGCCTCGGCGTTCAACGTGGCCCGCACCGTCAAATCGATGATCAAGTTCGGCGCGGCAGCGATTCACATCGAAGACCAGGTTGGCGCCAAGCGCTGCGGCCACCGTCCGAACAAAGAGATCGTGACCCAGCAGGAAATGGTCGACCGTATCAAAGCCGCCGTCGATGCCCGTACCGACGACAGTTTCGTGATCATGGCGCGCACCGACGCGCTGGCCGTTGAAGGCCTGGAATCGGCACTGGATCGCGCCGCCGCATGCATCGAGGCCGGCGCCGACATGATTTTCCCGGAAGCCATCACTGAACTTGAGATGTACAAGCTGTTCGCCAGCCGCGTGAAAGCGCCGATCCTGGCCAACATCACCGAGTTCGGCTCGACGCCGCTGTACACCACCGAGCAACTGGCTGGCGCGGATGTGTCGCTGGTGCTGTACCCGCTGTCGGCGTTCCGCGCGATGAACAAGGCTGCAGAAAACGTCTACACCGCGATCCGCCGCGACGGCACTCAGCAGAATGTCATCGACACCATGCAGACTCGCATGGAGCTCTACGATCGCATCGATTACCACACCTTCGAGCAGAAGCTCGACGCGTTGTTTGCGGCGAAGAAGTAAGCCGCAACCGTACTCCCTAACAAATTCAAGATTGGAGACAACAATGGCCGAAGCAAAAGTACTCAGTGGCGCCGGGCTCCGGGGCCAGGTCGCCGGGCAAACCGCACTGTCGACCGTGGGCCAGGCCGGTGCCGGGCTGACCTATCGCGGCTACGACGTGCGCGAACTGGCGGCAGACGCACAATTTGAAGAAGTGGCCTACCTGCTGCTCTACGGAGAGCTGCCGACCCAGGCACAGCTCGCCGACTATCAAGCAAAACTGAGCAAGCTGCGCGACCTGCCGCAAGCGCTGAAAGAAGTGCTGGAACGCATCCCCGCCGACGCCCACCCGATGGACGTGATGCGCACCGGTTGCTCGTTCCTGGGCAACATCGAGCCGGAGAAGGACTTCTCCGAGCAACGCGACAAGACCGACCGCCTGCTGGCCGCGTTCCCGGCGATCATGTGCTACTGGTATCGCTTCAGCCACGACGGCAAACGCATCAATTGCGTGACGGACGAGCAGTCCATCGGCGGCCACTTCCTGCACCTGCTGCACGACAAGAAGCCAAGCGAACTGCATGTCAAAGTCATGAACGTGTCGCTGATCCTCTACGCCGAACACGAATTCAATGCTTCGACCTTCACCGCTCGGGTGTGCGCTTCGACCCTGTCCGATCTGTATTCCTGCGTCACGGCGGCCATCGGCTCGCTGCGCGGCCCGCTGCACGGCGGCGCCAACGAAGCGGCGATGGAAATGATCGAGCGCTTCTCGTCGCCGGAAGAGGCGATCAAGGGCACCCTCGGCATGCTCGAGCGCAAGGACAAGATCATGGGCTTCGGCCACGCGATCTATAAGGACAGCGATCCGCGCAACGAGGTGATCAAGGGCTGGTCGAAAAAACTCGCCGACGAAGTGGGCGACAAGGTCTTGTTCGCGGTCTCGGAAGCCATCGACAAAACCATGTGGGAGCAAAAGAAACTGTTCCCCAACGCCGACTTCTACCATGCCTCGGCGTACCACTTCATGGGCATCCCGACCAAGCTGTTCACCCCGATCTTCGTCTGCTCGCGCCTGACCGGCTGGGCGGCGCACGTGTTCGAACAGCGCGCCAACAACCGCATCATCCGTCCAAGCGCCGAGTACACCGGCGTCGAACAGCGCAAGTTCGTGCCCATCGAACGTCGCTGAATGGTGGCGCTGCCGCGTTGTTGACTGGATAAACCGGGAACCAATGTGGGAGCGGGCTTGCTCGCGAATGCGGCGTGTCAGTCAATGATATGTCGACTGACACGCCGCATTCGCGAGCAAGCCCGCTCCCACAGTTGACCGAGTTGATTTCAATACCGAGGTAGCGCTCACCTCTTGTTATCACCGTGATCGAGTCCTGACCGATGAACACAGAATTTCGCAAGAACCTGCCCGGCACGCCGCTGGATTATTTCGACGTCCGCGCGGCGGTCGATGCGATCCAGCCCGGCAGCTACGACACCCTGCCGTACACCTCTCGCGTGCTGGCGGAAAACCTCGTGCGTCGCTGCGACCCGGCGACGCTCACCGATTCCCTGAAACAACTGATCGAGCGCAAACGCGACCTCGACTTCCCGTGGTTCCCGGCCCGCGTGGTGTGCCACGACATTCTCGGCCAGACCGCGCTGGTGGATCTGGCCGGCCTGCGTGACGCGATTGCCCGGCAGGGCGGCGACCCGGCGCAGGTCAACCCGGTAGTGCCGACCCAACTGATCGTCGACCACTCGCTGGCGGTCGAGGCGGGCGGTTTTGACAAGCAGGCGTTCGAGAAGAACCGCGCCATCGAAGACCGTCGCAACGAAGACCGTTTCCACTTCATCAACTGGACCAAGAAGGCGTTCAAGAACGTCGACGTGATTCCGCCGGGCAACGGCATCATGCACCAGATCAACCTGGAGAAAATGTCTCCGGTGATCCAGGTGCGCGACGGCGTGGCGTTCCCGGATACCTGCGTCGGCACCGACAGCCACACCCCGCACGTCGATGCGCTGGGCGTGATCGCCATTGGTGTCGGTGGGCTTGAAGCCGAGAGCGTGATGCTCGGCCGCGCGTCGTGGATGCGTCTGCCGGAAAGCGTCGGCGTCGAACTGACCGGCAAGCTGCAACCGGGCATCACCGCCACCGACATGGTGCTGGCGCTGACCGAGTACCTGCGCAAACAGAAAGTGGTCGGTGCGTGGCTGGAGTTCTTCGGCGAAGGCGCCTCCGCGCTGACCCTCGGCGACCGCGCGACCATCTCCAACATGGCCCCGGAATACGGCGCCACGGCGGCGATGTTCTACATCGACCAGCAGACCATCGATTACCTGAAACTCACCGGTCGCGAAGACCAGCAAGTTCAGCTCGTCGAGCAATACGCCAAACAGATCGGTCTGTGGGCCGACAGCCTGAAAGGCGCGCAATACGAGCGCGGCCTGACCTTCGATCTGTCCTCGGTGGTGCGCAACATGGCCGGCCCGAGCAACCCGCACGCCCGCGTGGCGGTGTCGGATCTGGCGGCCAAAGGCATCGCCGGCCAGTGGGAAGACGTCCCGGGGCAAATGCCTGACGGCGCGGTGATCATCGCCGCCATCACCAGTTGCACCAACACCAGCAACCCGCGCAACGTGATCGCCGCCGGCCTGCTGGCGCGCAACGCCAACAAGCTCGGGCTGACGCGTAAGCCTTGGGTCAAGTCGTCGCTGGCGCCGGGCTCGAAAACCGTGGCGCTGTACCTCGATGAAGCAGGGTTGACCACGGAGCTGGAACAGCTCGGTTTCGGCGTCGTCGCCTTCGCCTGCACCACTTGCAACGGCATGTCCGGCGCGCTGGATCCGGTGATTCAGCAAGAAATCATCGACCGCGACCTGTACGCCACCGCTGTGCTGTCCGGCAACCGCAACTTCGACGGTCGGATTCACCCGTACGCCAAGCAGGCATTCCTCGCTTCGCCGCCGCTGGTGGTGGCCTACGCGATTGCCGGCACCATTCGTTTCGACATCGAAAAAGATGTGCTGGGCGTGGTCGACGGCAAGGAAATTCGCCTGAAAGACATCTGGCCGAGCGACGAAGAAATCGACGCCGTAGTGAAATCCTCGGTCAAGCCCGAGCAGTTCCGTCAGGTCTACATCCCGATGTTCGCCATTCATGAAGACACCGGCCCGAAAGTCGCGCCGCTGTACGACTGGCGCGAGATGAGCACCTACATCCGCCGTCCGCCGTACTGGGAAGGCGCGCTGGCCGGGGCGCGTCCGCTCAAGGGCATGCGCCCGCTGGCGGTGCTGCCGGACAACATCACCACCGATCACCTGTCGCCGTCGAACGCGATCATGCTCGACAGCGCCGCCGGCGAATACCTGGCGAAAATGGGCCTGCCGGAAGAGGACTTCAACTCTTACGCGACCCATCGAGGCGACCACCTGACGGCGCAGCGCGCGACCTTCGCCAACCCGAAACTGTTCAACGAAATGGTCGTGGAAAACGGCAAGGTCAAGCAGGGCTCGCTGGCCCGTGTCGAGCCGGAAGGCAAAGTGATGCGCATGTGGGAAGCCATCGAAACCTACATGGAACGCAAGCAGCCGCTGATCATCATCGCCGGCGCCGACTACGGCCAGGGCTCGTCCCGGGACTGGGCGGCCAAAGGCGTGCGTCTGGCGGGTGTGGAAGCGATCGCCGCCGAAGGTTTCGAACGCATTCACCGCACCAACCTGGTGGGCATGGGCGTGTTGCCGCTCGAATTCAAACCGGGCACCGACCGCAAGACATTGGGCATCGACGGCAGCGAAACCTACGACGTGATCGGCGAGCGCACCCCGCGCGCCGACCTGACGCTGGTGATCCATCGCAAGAACGGCGAACGCGTCGAGGTGCCGGTGACCTGCCGCCTCGACACTGCCGAAGAAGTGTCGATCTACGAGGCCGGTGGCGTGTTGCAACGCTTCGCCCAGGACTTCCTCGAAGAGTCGGCGGTTGCCGTTTAAATCACGTAGTGCGAACGCGGGTCGGTTGACCCGCGTTTGCTGATAAGGAGCACCATGGCTCACGCACCGCAAATAAGAATTCCCGCCACCTACATGCGCGGCGGCACCAGCAAAGGCGTGTTTTTCAGCCTCAAGGACCTGCCCGAAGCCGCGCAGATTCCCGGTCCGACCCGTGATGCGCTGTTGCTGCGGGTCATCGGCAGCCCCGACCCGTACGACAAGCAGATCGACGGCATGGGCGGTGCCACGTCGAGCACCAGCAAAACCGTGATCCTGTCGAAAAGCATCAAGGCCGATCACGACGTCGATTACCTGTTCGGTCAGGTGTCCATCGACAAGCCGTTCGTGGACTGGAGCGGCAACTGCGGCAACCTGTCGGCGGCGGTCGGCTCGTTCGCCATCAGCAACGGCCTGGTGGACGCCAGCCGCATTCCGCACAACGGCGTGGCGGTGGTTCGCGTGTGGCAGGCCAACATCGGCAAGACCATCATTGCCCATGTGCCGATCACTAACGGCGAAGTGCAGGAAACCGGTGATTTCGAACTCGACGGCGTGACTTTTCCGGCCGCCGAAGTCCAGGTCGAGTTCATGGACCCGGCAGCGGAAGAAGAGGGCGGCGGTGGCTCGATGTTCCCCACCGGCAACCTGATCGACGAGCTGGAAGTGCCGGGCGTCGGCACGTTCAAGGCGACCATGATCAACGCGGGTATCCCGACGATCTTCGTCAACGCTGAAGACATCGGTTACACCGGCACCGAACTGCAGAGCGCGATCAACAGCGATCCGAAAGCGTTGCAGATGTTCGAGACGATTCGTGCCTACGGTGCTTTGCGCATGGGGCTGATTTCCAATCTGGATGAAGCGGCCAAGCGGCAGCACACGCCTAAGATTGCGTTTGTCGCCAAACCTGCGGATTACGTGGCATCCAGTGGCAAGGCGATTGCGGCCGGTGATGTGGATTTGCTGGTGCGGGCGTTGTCGATGGGCAAGTTGCACCACGCGATGATGGGCACGGCGGCGGTGGCGATTGGTACGGCGGCGGCTATCTCTGGCACGTTGGTGAATCTGGCGGCTGGTGGTGTTGAGCGTAATGCCGTGCGGTTCGGGCATCCGTCCGGGACGTTGCGCGTGGGGGCTGAGGCCAGCCTTGAAAACGGCGAATGGGTTGTGAAGAAAGCGATTATGAGCCGTAGTGCCCGCGTCCTGATGGAAGGTTTCGTTCGCGTACCAGGCGACTCTTTTTAAGATCAAAAGCCTACCCTCACCCCAGCCCTCCCGAAACGTCGGACCGCCCGGAGGGAGAGGGGGCTGACCGAGGTGTCTTGCGGGATACATCGACCTGAAAAAGCGTGGCGATTATGGATTCGGCAAAGCACTTTCAGGTCGGCGTAGCTTTTGAACATCCCCCATTCGGTCCCCTCTCCCTGCGGGAGAGGGCTAGGGTGAGGGGCTTTACTAACTGAAGAAACACACAATGAGCAGGCAACCCAGACCTGCATTCAACAAACCAGCCAAGCCCCTGAGGAAGACCCCACCACTCATCATTCCCCACCCAGGAGAACCGCAATGAGCGCCAACGTCGACCTGAACAACCGCCCCGACTACGACGATGTCCTGCAGGACATCGCCGATTACGTCCTCACCTGCAAAATCGAATCCGCCGAAGCCCTCGACACCGCCCGCAACTGCCTGATGGACACGCTGGGCTGCGGACTGCTGGCCCTGCGTTTTCCCGAATGCACCAAGCACCTGGGCCCCATCGTAGAAGGCACCGTCGTGCCGTTCGGCGCCCGAGTGCCGGGCACTTCCTATCGCCTGGATCCGGTAAAGGCCGCGTGGGACATCGGCTGCATCGTACGCTGGCTCGATTACAACGACACCTGGCTCGCCGCCGAATGGGGGCATCCATCGGACAACCTCGGCGGGATTCTCGCGGTGGCCGATCACTTGGCACAAAAGCGTCTGGCCAATGGCGAAGCGCCGTTGACCGTGCGCGATGTGCTCGAAGCGATGATCATGGCCCACGAGATTCAGGGCGTGATCGCCCTGGAAAACTCCTTCAACCGCGTAGGCCTCGACCATGTGATTCTGGTGAAAGTGGCTTCGACAGCCGTCGTCGCCAAACTGATGGGCGCCAATCGCGAGCAGTTGTTGTCGGCGTTGTCCCATGCGTTTGCCGATGGTCAGGCGTTGCGCACTTACCGGCATGCGCCAAATGCCGGATCGCGAAAGTCCTGGGCGGCGGGGGATGCCTCGAGCCGGGGCGTGCGCCTTGCCGACATCGCCCTGCGCGGTGAAATGGGAATTCCCGGTGTACTGACGGCAAAGCAGTGGGGTTTCTACGACGTGCTGTTCAGCCACACCAACAACGATCTGGCACTCAAGCCCGAAGGCAAGCGCGCCTTCAGCTTCTCGCGGCCGTTCGGCAGTTACGTGATGGAAAACGTGCTGTTCAAGATCAGCTTCCCCGCCGAATTCCACGCGCAAACTGCCTGCGAAGCCGCCGTGACACTGCATCCGCAGGTGCGCAATCGTCTGCATGAGATCGACCGGATCGTCATCACCACCCACGAATCGGCGATCCGCATCATTTCCAAGGTCGGGCCGCTGGCCAATGCCGCCGACCGCGATCACTGCATCCAGTACATGACCGCCGTGCCGCTGGCGTTCGGCAATCTGGTGGCCGAGCAGTACGAGGACGATTTCCACAGGGCCCATCCAATCATCGATGTGCTGCGCGAAAAAATGGTCATCGTCGAAGATCCGCGTTTCACCCGCGAATATCTCGAGCCCGACAAACGCTCGATTGCCAATGCGGTGCAGGTGTTTTTCAAGGACGGTTCCAGCACCGAAAATGTGGTGGTGGAGTACCCGATCGGTCACCGTCGGCGCAGGGCCGAGGGCATTCCGTTGCTGGAGGACAAGTTCAGGGCGAACCTGGCCACGCGTTTTACCGGCCAGCGCGGCGCCGAGATCCTTGCGCTGTGCAAGGATCAGGTGCGGCTAGAGGCGACGCCGGTGAACCGCTTTGTCGACTTGTTCGTGATCTGAATCGCCGGGATTGTCGAGGGCTACAGGCTGCCCTCGACATCTTCCAGGCTGAAGGTCTCCGTGTTGTCGTCGTAGGAGAAAATCTCGGCGTAGCGACCCCAGGCAATCACGATTTCCAGGTTTTTCTCGACGAAGGCCTCGGTCAGCGAATCTTCCAGTTCCTGCTCGAAACGCACCCGTGGCGCCCGGTGGCCGTTGCGCTCCAGCAATACCTGACGGATCCGCGCGGCCAGCGGTATGTAGCGGATCAGATGTTCGGCAAACAGGGTCTTGCGTGCCTGGGTGCTGTAGTCGGCGAACAGTTTCCCGGCCTCGGTCAGGGTGATATCCGCGCCTTTGAGTTCGGCGAAGCCCAGGTATTCGAGCATTTCGGCCACCGGAAACAGGTCGTCCACTTCCAGCAAGCGACGTTCGGCCACGGTGGGCAGGCCGGCGTGACCGTTGTAGGGTTCGGCCGCCAGGGTTTCGATCAGGCCTGCCATCAGGTTGGTGGATACTTCCTGCAGCGGGCTGCTGATCTTCAGTTCGGGTTTGCCGGTGCCAGCGTCGGCGCTGCGGCGGTCGGTCATCTGCGCGTAGATGTCATCGACCATTTGCCGGAACACCGGATCCAGGCGATTGCGCGGATGGGCGAAGGGCACCTTGATTTCCGCCACCAGCCGCCCCGGGTTGGACGACAGCACCAGAATGCGGTCGCACATCAGTACCGCTTCTTCGATGTTGTGGGTCACGATCAGGATCGATTTGATCGGCAGTTGCTTGCCGCTCCACAGGTCCAGCAGATCGTTTCTCAAGGTTTCGGCGGTCAGCACGTCCAGCGCCGAGAAGGGTTCGTCCATCAACAGCAGCGTCGGGTTGACCACCAGCCCGCGAGCGAACCCCACGCGCTGGCGCATGCCGCCGGACAGTTCGCGAGGGTAGGCGTTTTCGAAACCGTCCAGGCCGATCAGGTCGATGGCCGCCAGCGCTCGCTTGCGTGCTTCTTTGCGTTCGACCTGCAAGGCCTGCAGGCCGGCCTCGACGTTTTCCAGCACCGTCAGCCACGGGAACAGGGCAAAGGTCTGGAACACCATGGCCACGCCTTCGGCCGGGCCGTCCAGCGGCTTGCCGTTGTACAGCACTTCCCCGGACGAGGGCTCGATCAGGCCCGCGATGATCCGCAGCAGGGTGGACTTGCCCGAGCCGGAGCGGCCAAGCATGCCGACTATTTCGCCTTCGTGCAGGGCCAGGTTGATCCCGCTGAGCACCTGCAGCTCGTCCTTGCCCTTGCCGAACACTCGGTTGACGTCGGTGAGCGAGTAGATTTCGGGTGTGGCACCCGTGTGTTCGGTATAGGTATTCATCACATCGAATCCCGTCAGTTCAGGCGAAGTTTGTTTTCGGCCATGGCGTACATCGGTCGCCAGACCACGCGATTGAAGGCCACGACAAAGAACGACATCACCACCACGCCGAGGGTGATTTTCGGGAAGTCGCCGGCGGCCGTGGTTTGCGCGATGTAGGCGCCGAGGCCGTGGGCGACGACTTTGTCCTGCCCCCAGGAAACGAATTCGGAGACGATGCTGGCGTTCCATGCGCCGCCCGAGGCGGTGATGGCACCGGTCACGTAATACGGGAAGATCCCCGGCAGCATCACCTTGCGCCACCACAGCCAGCCGCGAATGCGGAAGTTGGCGGCGGCTTCCTTGAAGTCATTGGGGAAGGCGCTGGCCCCGGCGATCACGTTGAACAGGATGTACCACTGCGTCCCGAGCACGATCAGCGGGCTCAGCCAGATGTCCGGGTTCAACTGGTAGCGCAGGATCACGATGACGAATACCGGGAACAACAGGTTTGCCGGAAACGCCGCGAGAAACTGCGCCAGCGGCTGGATCTTTTCCGCCAATGCCGGGCGCAGACCGATCATCACGCCCAGCGGCACCCAGATCAGCGAGGCGATGAAGATCAACCCGGCCACTCGCAACAGAGTGAACAGCCCCAACAGCAACACATGCCCGACCTCTGCGAACGTCACCTCGGTGCCGACATACAGCACGATGTGGTACAGCGCATACGCGGTCAGCAGCGCGATAAACGAGCCCCAGATCCAGTCGATGGCCTTGGTGGTGGCGGGGCTTTGCGAAGTCATGACCTTGCGCGCCGAACGCGGCAGGTTCAGGCGCATGTTGCCGAGGCGGCTGGTGGCGCGACTGATGGGGCGCAAAATGCGCTGGATCATCCGGGTGCGCTGAATCAGATTCAGCACCCAGGACTCCGGCGCAGCGGTCTGCGAGGCGGTGTTCTCCATGCGGAACTTGTCGGCCCAGGCCACCAGCGGGCGGAACAGAAACTGGTCATAGATCAGGATGACCACGATCATCGTCAGGATGACGTAACCCACGGCGTGCATGTCTTTTTGCGCGATGGCCAGGGCGAGGAACGAACCGATCCCGGGCAGGGTGATGGTCTGGTCACCGACGGTGATCGCTTCGGAGGCCACCACGAAGAACCATCCGCCGGACATGCTCATCATCATGTTCCAGACCAGCCCGGGCATCGCAAAGGGTACGTCGAGCTTCCAGAATTTCTGCCAGCCGGACAGTTGCAGGTTGGTCGAGACCTCCACCAGATCCCGCGGCAGCATGCGCAGCGACTGATAGAAGCTGAACGTCATGTTCCAGGCCTGGCTGGTGAAAATGGCAAAGATCGCGGCGAATTCCGCGCCCAGTACCCGACCGGGAAACAGCAACAGAAAGAAGGTCACGGTGAAGGAGATGTAACCCAGCACCGGCACCGATTGCAGGATATCCAGCACCGGCACCAGGAGTTTTTCGGCGCGTCGGCTTTTGGCCGCCAAGGTGCCGTAGAGCAGGGTGAACACCAGTGACGCCACCATCGCCGCGAGCATGCGCAGGGTGGTGCGCATGGCGTATTCCGGCAAATGGCTCGGGTCGAGTGAGACCACTTCACTTTGCAGCGTGCCGATCGGGGCCCAGGTTTCCCGGGCACCGATCGAGAAAAACAGCAGGAAGCCGATCACCAGCGGCAGGGCGATCAAGTCCCAGCGATTGGGCAGCAGACGTCGGGTCGAGGCCGGTATGTAGTGACGGAACACCTTATTCATAAGCAGTGATTCCTGCAGTGCTCTGAATGGAGGCGCGGCAGTCTGAACGTAGCTTCAGTCTGCACGGCGCACCCGGGAATGAACGGACGCTCATTCCTTGACTTCAATGGGGAGGCTGGATGCTGCGGGCCCGTTGAATTCAGCGGGCCGAGAGGGTTGGCGCATCCGGTTTGTGGCCGGATACGCAACTTGCGCGGATTGTATATTTCGGAATGTTACAAAGGCGTAAAAAACACGGCCCGCAGGCGAGCTTGTGATACTTCATTCAGCCTGCGGACAGGTTGGGCGCGTCGGGGTTACTTGAAACGCCGCTCCACGCCTTTTTCCACCAGGATCTTCGCCGAAATCTCTTCCACGGAAAAATGCGTGGAGTTGATGTGCGGGATGTTTTCGCGGCGGAACAGGTTCTCCACTTCGCGCACTTCGAATTCGCACTGGGCGTAGCTCGAATAGCGGCTGTTGGGCTTGCGCTCATTGCGGATCGCGGTAAGGCGGTCCGGGTCGATGGTCAGACCGAACAGCTTGTGCTGGTGGGCGCGCAGGGCGGTCGGCAATTGCAGGCGTTCCATGTCGTCTTCGGTCAGCGGGTAGTTGGCCGCGCGGATGCCGAACTGCATCGCCATGTACAGACACGTCGGCGTCTTACCACAACGCGACACGCCCACTAGTATCAGGTCGGCCTTGTCGTAATAGTGGGTGCGGGCGCCGTCGTCGTTATCGAGGGCGAAGTTCACCGCCTCGATCCGCTCCATGTAGTTGGAGTTGTGGCCGATCGAATGGGATTTGCCGACGGTGTAGGAAGAGTGCTCGGTCAGTTCCTGTTCGAGCGGGGCGAGGAACGTCGAGAAAATGTCGATCATGAAACCATTGGAGGTTGCGAGAATCTCACGGATGTCCTGATTGACGATGGTGTCGAAGATAATCGGCCGGAAACCATCGGTTTCAGCGGCTTTGTTGATTTGTTGTACCATGGCCCGCGCTTTGTCCGCGTTGTCGATGTAGGGCCGCGTGAGCTTGGTGAAGGTAATGTTTTCGAACTGCGCCAGAAGGCTTTGACCCAGGGTTTCGGCAGTAATGCCGGTGCCATCGGAGATAAAGAAAGCAGATCGTTTCATTTGCACCTTGGGCCTTAAGCTAATGAGTATTTCTGGATATGATAGGCGCGATTTGCCGGCCGCCATCGGCCCGCATTCTCACTTATTTTCCAGGTCCAGGCCATACAACCGGCCGATGCTCCCCCGAGCCGCCGGTTTCTGAGCTTTTCCAACACAGTTAGTGGAGAGATCACCTTGGTAGAGTACGTAGTTTCCCTCGATAAGCTCGGCAAACACGATGTTGAGCATGTGGGGGGCAAGAACGCATCCCTGGGCGAGATGATCAGCAACCTGGCCGGTGCCGGTGTGTCGGTCCCCGGCGGTTTCGCCACCACGGCGCAGGCCTATCGCGACTTTCTCGAGCTGAGCGGCCTCAACGACCAGATCCACAAGGCTCTCGACGCCCTGGACGTCGATGACGTCAACGCGCTGGCCAAGACCGGCGCCCAGATCCGCCAATGGATCATGGAAGCCGAATTCCCTGAAAAACTGAACACCGAGATCCGCACCGCGTTCGCCGCGCTGTCGGCCGGCAATCCCGATGTGGCGGTGGCCGTGCGTTCCTCCGCCACCGCCGAAGACCTGCCGGACGCCTCGTTCGCCGGTCAGCAGGAAACCTTCCTGAACATCCGTGGCGTGGAAAACGTCATCCGTGCGGCCAAGGAAGTGTTCGCTTCCCTGTTCAACGACCGCGCCATTTCCTACCGCGTGCACCAGGGCTTCGACCACAAACTGGTCGCCCTGTCGGCTGGCGTGCAGCGCATGGTGCGTTCGGAAACCGGCACTGCCGGCGTGATGTTCACCCTCGATACCGAATCCGGTTTCCGTGACGTGGTGTTCATCACCGGCGCCTACGGCCTGGGCGAAACCGTCGTACAAGGCGCGGTGAACCCGGATGAATTCTATGTCCACAAGGGCACGCTTGCGGCCGGTCGCCCGGCGATCCTGCGCCGCAACCTGGGCAGCAAGGCCATCAAGATGATCTACGGCGACGAGGCCAAGGCCGGTCGTTCGGTGAAAACCGTTGATGTCGACAAGGCCGAGCGCGCGCGTTTCTGCCTGACCGACGCCGAAGTCAGCGAGCTGGCCAAGCAGGCGATGATCATCGAGAAGCACTACGGCTGCCCGATGGACATCGAATGGGCCAAGGACGGTGACGACGGCAAGCTGTACATCGTGCAGGCCCGTCCGGAAACCGTGAAGAGCCGCACCCAGGCCAACGTCATGGAACGTTACCTGCTGAAAGAAACCGGCACCGTGCTGGTGGAAGGCCGTGCCATCGGTCAGCGCATCGGCGCCGGCAAGGTGCGGATCATCAAGGACGTCTCCGAAATGGACAAGGTCCAGCCGGGCGACGTGCTGGTCTCCGACATGACCGACCCGGACTGGGAACCGGTGATGAAGCGCGCCAGCGCCATCGTCACCAACCGTGGCGGCCGTACCTGCCACGCGGCGATCATCGCCCGTGAACTGGGTATTCCGGCTGTCGTCGGTTGCGGCAACGCCACCCAGCTGCTGAAGGATGGCCAGGGCGTGACCGTGTCCTGCGCCGAAGGCGACACCGGTTACATCTTCGAAGGCGAACTGGGCTTCGACATCAAGAAGAACTCCGTGGACGCCATGCCGGAGCTGCCGTTCAAGATCATGATGAACGTCGGCAACCCGGACCGCGCCTTCGACTTCGCGCAGCTGCCGAACGCCGGTGTGGGCCTGGCCCGTCTGGAATTCATCATCAACCGCATGATCGGCGTCCACCCGAAAGCGCTGTTGAACTACGACGGCCTGCCTCAGGACATCAAGGAAAGCGTCGACAAGCGCATCGCCGGTTACGATGATCCGGTCGGTTTCTATGTCGAGAAACTGGTTGAAGGCATCAGTACCCTGGCCGCTGCGTTCGCGCCGAAGAAGGTCATTGTGCGTCTGTCGGACTTCAAGTCCAACGAATACGCCAACCTGATCGGCGGCAAGCTGTACGAGCCGGAAGAAGAAAACCCGATGCTGGGCTTCCGTGGCGCTTCGCGTTACATCAGCGAATCGTTCCGTGACTGTTTCGAACTCGAGTGCCGTGCGCTGAAACGCGTGCGCAACGAGATGGGCCTGACCAACGTCGAAATCATGGTGCCGTTCGTCCGTACGCTGGGCGAAGCCAGCCAGGTGGTCGATCTGCTGGCCGAAAACGGCCTGAAGCGCGGCGACAACGGCCTGCGCGTGATCATGATGTGCGAACTGCCATCCAACGCGATCCTGGCTGAAGAGTTCCTCGAATTCTTCGACGGTTTCTCGATCGGTTCCAACGACCTGACCCAGCTGACACTGGGCCTGGACCGTGACTCCGGGATCATCGCGCACCTGTTCGACGAGCGTAATCCGGCAGTCAAGAAGCTGCTGGCCAACGCGATTGCCGCGTGCAACAAGGCCGGCAAGTACATCGGCATCTGTGGTCAGGGCCCTTCGGACCACCCGGACCTCGCCAAGTGGCTGATGGAGCAGGGCATCGAAAGCGTATCGTTGAACCCGGACACCGTGCTGGAAACCTGGTTCTTCCTTGCCGAAGGCCAGGCGGCGGAATAAACCGTGAATGAAGCCCCGGCCCGTTGACCCGGGCCGGGGCTTTAAGATTGAAGTAGGGCGAGCTCTCCGGATGCCGCCCTTTTTTGTGCAAGAGCATTATGCAAAGCAGCAGCAACCTATTTCCTGTCGCCCTGATCAGCGCTGAACGACGCGGTGATCTGAGCGAAGACATCTACCGTTTGAAGCCGGGCAACAGCCCTGACTGGTCCGTGGAAATCGCGGTGACCCGTCTCGGCATGGCCGATGAACCGGCGACACGCGGCGTGCCGGTGATCTTGCTGCACGGCAGCTTCTCCAACCGGCGCTTCTGGTTCTCCCCGAAAGGTCTGGGGCTGGGCGCTTATCTGACGCGTCTGGGGTTCGATGTATGGATCCCGGAAATGCGCGGCCACGGCATGTCCCAGCGCAACGAGGACTATCGCCGCAACCGCGTCGCCGATTACGCCCGTTACGATTTGCCGGCCATCGCCGCGTTCGTGCGTGAACAGAGCGGGCAGATCCCGCACTGGATCGGTCATTCGCTGGGCGGCATTACGCTCGCGGCCGCCCTGGGCGGCGAATACCTCGGCGAACCGGCCGTAGCGTCGGCAGCGTTTTTCGGCACGCAGGTCAGTCGTACCTACTGGCCGCTGAAAATTCCGCCGGTGGAATGGAGCGGGCGTTTCATTCTCAAGCGTTTTGCCCAGTTGTCCGGCTCGCGTCTCAAGCGTGGCCCGGAAGACGAGCCGATCGGCCTCGCGCTGGAAAGCATGCGCTGGTATGGCCTGTTCGGGCGTTTCGGGGACAAGGACAAGGATTGGTGGGCGGGGCTCGCCGATGTCCAGGTGCCGGTGTTGGCCGTGACGGCGGTCGGGGATCATCAGGATCCGGCCTGGGCCTGCCGCAAGTTGTTCGATCAGGTCGGCTCCGAGCACAAGCAATTTATCAATCTGGGTCGTGAACAGGGCTTCAGCGAAAATTTCGGTCATGTCGAAATGCTGGTGAGCAAGGCTGCCCAGGCCGAAGTCTGGCCACTGGTGGCGCGCTGGCTGGCTGACCAGCACACGCCATTACTTGGCGAAAAGATGGATCTGGCGGCGGCAGGATGAGCGGAGGGCTCTGAAAAGGGCATTTCGTTCGGGTCGGCTTGCGGCTAAGATATGACGCATTGGACGGTTCCGGTCACATTTGGTGGCTGTTTCGCTATTACGTTTCAGCCTGTGTTCAGGTTCACTCAGCGACCATTGCATGGACTAAGGTAAACAGCGACCGTCGGATCTCGTTTCAAAAGAGTGCGACATCCTTGATCGTCTTCCTTGTTACAGGAGTTATTCGATGAACCATTACCTCACGCCTGACCTGTGCGACGCCTATCCGGAGCTGGTGCAGGTGCTGGAACCGATGTTCAGCAATTTCGGTGGCCGTGATTCCTTCGGCGGCGAAATCGTGACCATCAAGTGCTTCGAAGACAACTCGCTGGTCAAGGAACAGGTTGAACTCAAGGGCAACGGCAAGGTGCTGGTGGTCGATGGCGGCGGTTCCCTGCGGCGTGCGCTGCTGGGCGACATGCTCGCCGAGAAAGCCTCGAAAAACGGTTGGGAAGGGCTGGTCATCTACGGCTGCATCCGTGATGTGGACGTCATCGCCCAGACCGATCTCGGCGTGCAGGCACTGGCCAGCCACCCGATGAAGACCGACAAGCGGGGTATCGGCGACCTCAACGTGCCGGTGACTTTTGCGGGCGTTACGTTTCATCCGGGCCAATACATCTATGCGGACAACAACGGCGTGATTATCTCGCCGAGCCCGCTGAAGATGCCTGAATAAATCGCGGCAAGCACTGGGGTGAGGATGTTCGAGGAAGAAAACGCGCAATGGGGGCTGGTGCATGCCCTGGTGCTGGATGGTAAAGGCGGTGCGCGTTCGATAGCCCGGACTGAACTCGACGATTTGCAGCTGCAGGCCCATGAAAGCCTGTGGCTGCACTGGGATCGCAGTCACCCGCAGACCCAGACCTGGCTGCGCAAGTCCAGCGGACTGAACGAATTCACCTGCGATCTGCTGCTGGAAGAGAACACCCGTCCACGGCTGTTGCCGCTGCCCGATTCCGAGTTGCTGCTGTTTTTGCGCGGGGTCAACCTCAATCCTGGGGCCGAGCCGGAAGACATGGTCTCGGTACGGATTTTCGCTTCGGCCCAGCGTGTGATTTCCCTGCGTTTGCGCCCATTGCGCGCCACGGATGAACTGCTGGCGATGCTGGGGGAGGGCAAGGGCCCGAAAACGTCGTCCGAACTCATTCTTTATCTTGCGCAATATCTCACCAACAAGGTGCAGGATCTGGTCACTTGCCTCTCGGAAGTGGTCGATGAAGAGGAAGAAAAGCTGGACGCCGACGAACGGTATACCCCCGAGCACGGAGCGGTTTTGCACATCCGTCGTCGAGCCGCCGGACTGAAGCGTTTTCTCGCACCGCAGCGCGATATTTTCGGACAGCTGACGCGAATAAAACTGCCATGGTTCGTCGATGACGACGCGGACTATTGGAATGAATTGAACAACAGCCTGACCCGCTACCTCGAAGAGCTCGAATTGACCCGAGAGCGCGTGGGGCTTGTGCTGGACACCGAAGACCGGCGTTTGAGCGTGCGCATGAATCGCACCATGTACCGCTTCGGGATCATCACCGGGATCTTCTTGCCGATGAGTTTTCTCACCGGCCTGCTGGGGATCAATGTCGGCGGAATTCCACTTTCCGGAAGCCCTTACGGCTTCCTGGTGGCATGCCTGCTGATGGTCCTGGTGGCGCTCGGACAATGGTGGTTGTTCCGCCGATTGCGCTGGGTTTGACGATGGGTCATGTGACCCGACCAAATTTGCCCGCGTCTTTCACAGACATCACGAGAGGTGCGTATGCACGATCCGTTTGAACAGTCTTTGCGCGACATGCTCAACGCCTCGCCGTCCGGCCGCGACGACGATGCCTGCCTGGGCCGCGTACTCAAAACCGCCAACCGCCAGGTCGGCGCCGGTGATCTGTTCAGCCTGCTGGGCCGCTGGCTGCCTGCGCTGATGATCGCCCTGAACAACGGCTCGGCTCATGTCGCGCCGGTTTCCCGTCTCCGTAAACCTACCGCTCGCACTGCTGATAAGGCTGATTGAATATGGAACTTGATCTCTGGACTCAGAGCCTCGTCACGGCAATGACAGCGTTGTGGACCAAAGTCGCTAATTTCATCCCGAACCTGTTCGGCGCACTGGTGGTGCTGCTGTTGGGCTTCGTGGTGGCCAAGTTGCTGGACACATTGCTGTCCAAGCTGCTCGCCAAACTCGGCCTCGACCGCTTGATGGGCGGCACCGGCCTGACCAAACTGATGTCCCGTGCGGGACTGCAAGTGCCGATCTCGACCCTGATCGGAAAAATCGTCTATTGGTTTGTTCTGCTGATTTTCCTGGTTTCTGCGGCAGAATCCCTTGGACTTGAGCGAGTTTCAGCTACGCTGGACATGTTGGCGCTGTATGTGCCAAAAGTTTTCGGCGCTGCGCTGGTGCTGCTGGTGGGTGTATTGCTGGCGCAACTGGCCAACGGACTGGTGCGCGGTGCGGCAGAAGGCGTAGGACTGGACTACGCTTCAGGACTTGGGCGAATTGCCCAGGGCCTGGTGATCATCATCAGTATCTCGGTCGCGATCAGTCAGCTTGAGGTCAAGACCGACCTGCTGAACCATGTGATCGTCATCGTATTGATTACCGTTGGTCTGGCGGTTGCGCTGGCCATGGGCCTGGGAAGCCGGGAAATTGCCGGTCAGATTCTTGCGGGAATCTATGTGCGTGAGTTGTATCAGGTTGGGCAACAAGTGCGTGTTGGCGAGGTCGAAGGCCAGATCGAAGAGATCGGCACGGTTAAAACCACATTGCTGACCGATGAGGGTGAGCTAGTCTCTCTCTCCAATCGGATCCTGCTGGAACAGCATGTGAGTAGCCGCTAACCCGGCAAACCCTGCTAATGTATGCCGCCGCAAAATGCCAGCTGATGCTGGCAGCGGTGGACATTGACCTGACTGTCGGCACGACTTGTTTTGAATAAAGCCCAAACGCTATCCACGCGCTACGACCCCCGCGAGCTCTCTGACGAGGAGTTGGTCGCGCGCTCGCATACCGAGCTGTTTCACGTGACGCGCGCCTATGAAGAACTGATGCGGCGTTACCAGCGGACATTATTTAACGTCTGTGCACGATATCTTGGGAACGATCGCGACGCAGACGATGTCTGTCAGGAAGTGATGTTGAAGGTGCTGTATGGCCTGAAGAACTTCGAGGGCAAATCGAAGTTCAAGACGTGGCTGTATAGCATCACCTACAACGAATGCATCACACAGTATCGGAAGGAACGGCGAAAGCGTCGCTTGATGGACGCACTGAGTCTTGACCCCCTCGAGGAAGCGTCCGAAGAAAAGGCGCCGAAACCCGAGGAGAAGGGCGGACTCGATCGCTGGCTGGTGTATGTGAACCCGATTGACCGTGAAATTCTGGTGCTACGTTTTGTCGCAGAGCTGGAATTTCAGGAGATCGCAGACATCATGCACATGGGTTTGAGTGCGACAAAAATGCGGTACAAACGTGCTCTAGATAAATTGCGTGAGAAATTTGCAGGCATTGCTGAAACTTAGTTCAGCGCAAATATCTCTTACGTGTAGGCAAGTTCTGATAGACTTGCCGCCGAGTTGTCCCCCGGTTTGCGGGACTGCTTCACAATCACCAGATGGGGATTTAACGGATGAAACTGAAAAACACCTTGGGCTTGGCCATTGGTTCTTTGATTGCCGCTACTTCGTTCGGCGCACTGGCACAAGGCCAAGGCGCAGTTGAAGGCGAACTGTTCTACAAGAAGCAGTACAACGACAGCGTTAACCATGTCGAAGACGGCTTCAACCCAGGCGCCTCTATCGGTTACTTCTTGACCGACGACGTATCGTTGAACTTGACCTACGACAAGAACAACCACACCCGTTCGAACGACGGCACCGGCAGCCAGAAACTGCACGGCGACAACTTCGGTCTGAACGCTCAGTACCACTTCAACAACGCTGGCGACGCTCTGCGTCCTTACGTTTCCGGTGGTGTTAAGCACGGCAGCCTGACCAACGTAGCTGCTGACGGCCACACCGGTCGCGATCAGTCGACCTACCTGACTGCTGGCGCTGGCGTCAAGTACTACTTCGCTGAAAACTTCTACGCCCGTGCTGGTGTAGACGCTGACTACAAGCTGGACAACGGTCGCTGGAACTACGCTCCAGTAATCGGTCTGGGCGTGAACTTCGGTGGCGGCAACAAGCCTGCCGCTGCTCCAGTTCCAGCACCAGCTGAAGTCTGCTCCGACAGCGACAACGATGGCGTTTGCGACAACGTTGACAAGTGCCCGAACACCCCAGCCAACGTAACTGTTGACGCTGATGGCTGCCCGGCAGTTGCTGAAGTTGTTCGTGTAGAGCTGGACGTGAAGTTCGACTTCGACAAGTCGGTCGTCAAGCCAAACAGCTACGCTGACATCAAGAACCTGGCTGACTTCATGAAGCAGTACCCATCGACTCACACCACTGTTGAAGGTCACACTGACTCCGTCGGTCCTGACGCTTACAACCAGAAACTGTCCGAGCGTCGTGCAAACGCCGTTAAGCAAGTTCTGGTTAACCAGTACGGTGTTGAATCGTCCCGCGTTCAGTCGATTGGCTACGGCGAAACCCGTCCAGTTGCTGACAACAAAACCGAAGCTGGCCGCGCCGTTAACCGTCGCGTAGAAGCTCAGGTTGAAGCTCAAGCTAAGTAATTAGCTCGCTGCTTTGAGGAAAGCCCGGCTCAGGCCGGGCTTTTCTTTGTCTGCGATTTGGTAAAACCAGAGGGTCAGGCTGACTGATTGGCGGGCCAGGCGAGCAAACCGGATCGGTCCGCAGAAGCCGCCACCGCACCAATCACCAGAATGGCCGGGCTCTTGAGCTGGAACCTGCAGGCTGCTTCCTCCATCCCCGTCAGATCGCTCCGGCATTCACGTTGTTGTGGCAGGGATGCGTTCTCGATCATCGCCACCGGCGTCTCCATCGCCATTCCGCCTGCCAGCAACTGCTCACGAATTTCGCTGAGCTTGGCCACCCCCATGTAGATCACCAGCGTCGTGCCGCTCTGCGCCAGGGCCTGCCAGTTCACCTGACTGTCATCCTGAGTGTGCGCGGTGACCAGCGTCACCCCCCGCGCTACGCCGCGTAACGTCAGCGGAATGTCACACTGCGTCGCCCCGGCCAGCCCGGCGGTGATGCCATTGACCAGCTCCACTTCAACCCCGCGCTCACGCAGCCACTGCGCTTCCTCGCCGCCACGGCCGAAGATGCAGGGATCGCCGCCCTTGAGGCGCACCACGCATTTGCCCTGGCGCGCATAACGCAGCATCAGCCGATGAATGAACGCCTGTGGCGTCGAGCGACAGCCGCCGCGTTTGCCGACCGGAATGATCCGTGCGGCGGGGCAGTGTTCCAGCACTGCGTCGTTGACCAGATCGTCGATCAGCACCACATCCGCTTCGCGCAAGGCACGTACGGCTTTGAGCGTCAGCAATTCAGGATCGCCAGGACCTGCGCCCACCAGCCAGACTTTTGCGTTCATGGTGTTTTCCTCTTCAGATGACGGCGACCGGCCGCGTTTCGGCGGCCAGCAAACGCTTGATTTCCGGGACGCAGGAACCACATTGCGTGCCGCAGCCCAGTGTGTTTTTCAAACCCTGCAGATCCAGACCTTCTCGAATGCCGGCGCAGACCGCGCTGTGGCTGACGTTTTTGCAATTGCACAGGGTCTTGTCGGCAACGCTCTGCACACCGGCATTGCCCGGCGGCGCACTCATTGGCGCCAGCAGCCAGCGCCGCAGTTGTTCGTCTGCGCGGCCCTCCAGCCACAGGCCTTGCAACCAGTGTCGGGCAAGGGTTTCGCCGGCGAGGCGGATCGCGGTGATTCGCCCGTTTTCGATGCGTACCCGTTTGCCGATCGCCCGGCGCGGATCGTCATAGGCCAGTACCGGGCCGTCGATCAGAGCCAGGCACTGGTCGATTTCGCGCAGCAATTGCGGATCGGGTGCGGCGGCGCTGGCAGTGCGTATCAGCAGCGCCGGCCGCTCGCGACCGACCAGACTGAGGCTGACGTAGGAAAACGCCTCACACAGCGGGCGAAGTGCCTCAAAATGCCGCTGAACATCACCCTCGATCAGTGCGAAAAGTTGCCAGGGCAGATTCACCGGTTCCAGGCGTACTCCGCTGTGCTTGAGTTCAGGTTGTTTCGACAGGGGATCGAAGGCGGGCAGCGTCAGGCAGTTCACGCCGCCCTTGAGAAAACGATCACCCCAATGCATCGGCAGAAATGCCTGACCAGGACGCACGCTGTCATCGCTGCCGACCGCCACGACCACTGCGCCACGACGACTTTTCAGGCTCACCAGATCCCCCGGTTGCAAACGGTGCCGGCGCAACTCGTCCGGGTGCAGGCTCAGCACGGCTTCGCTGACATGCCCGAACAACTGCGCCGCCGTGCCGGTGCGGCTCATACCGTGCCATTGATCACGCAGGCGGCCGGTGATCAGGGTCAGGGGAAAACGTGCGTCGCGTTGTTCCTTGGCGGCGCGATAGGGATCGGCAACGAACTGCGCCCGCCCGTTCGCTGTAGGAAAGATCCCGTCGTCATACAGCCGGGCTGTACCTTGGCGGGCGCCAGCGGGGAAGGGCCATTGCTGTGGCCCCAGCTCATCAATCAACCCATGGCTGATCCCCGATAGATCCAGATCGCGCCCCCGGGTCAGTTGTTTGTACTCGTCAAACAACTGCGCCGGTTGCTCGAAAGCAAACAGACCCGGCTGTTGCGGGCGCAGACGTTTCTCCAGGCGCTGTGCGAAATCTACGGTGATCGCCCAGTCCGGACGCGCTTCCCCCGGTGCGGCAATCGCCTGGCGGACGTGGGAAATCCGCCGCTCGGAGTTGGTCACAGAGCCTTCTTTCTCGCCCCAACTGGCCGCCGGTAACAGTAGATCGGCAAACGCCGCGGTTTCGGTGGTGCGAAACGCCTCCTGCAACACCACGAACGGACAGGCTTCCAGCGCCGCGCGGACGGCGTTCTGGTCCGGCATCGATTGCGCGGGGTTGGTGCAGGCAATCCACAGCGCCTTGATCTGGCCACTGCGCACCTGTTCGAACAGTTCGATGGCGCTGAGGCCGGTGTTTTCCGGCAGCTTATCCACACCCCAATACGCCGCGACTTCTGCGCGGTGCTCTGGATTGGCTACTTCACGATGGCCGGGCAACAGGTTGGAAAGGCTGCCGGTTTCCCGCCCGCCCATGGCATTCGGTTGACCGGTCAGGGAGAAAGGTCCTGCACCTGGCCGACCGATTTGCCCGGTGGCCAGGTGCAGATTGATCAGCGCGCTGTTCTTCGCACTGCCGGCGGTGGACTGGTTCAGGCCCATGCACCACAACGACAGAAAACTCGGCGCGGTGCCGATCCATTCGGCGCATTGCTGCAACTGCTCGACACTGATCCCGCACAGCTGCGAAACCATGGCCGGGGTGTAATCGCGCACCAGGCTTTTCAGCTCGGCGAGCCCGTCGGTGTGCGCCTTGATGAAGTCGCGGTCGATCCAGTCTTCCCACAACAGCAGATGCAAAATCCCATGGAACAACGCGACATCGGTGCCCGGCAGAATCGCCAGATGCAGGTCGGCGAGGTCGCAAGTGTCGGTGCGCCGAGGGTCGATGACGATGACTTTCATCTGCGGACGGCGGGATTTGGCCTCTTCGAGGCGGCGAAACAGTACCGGATGGGCGTAGGCCATGTTACTGCCGACGATCATCACGCAATCGCTCAGCTCCAGGTCTTCATAGCTGCACGGTGGTGCGTCGGCACCAAGGCTGCGCTTGTAGCCAACCACCGCCGAAGACATGCACAACCGCGAATTGCTATCGATGTTATTGGTGCCGACCAGCGCCCGCGCCAGTTTGTTGAACGCGTAGTAATCCTCGGTCAGCAACTGCCCGGAGATGTAAAACGCCACGCTGTCCGGGCCGTGTTTAGCGATGGTGTCGGCGAACACATTGGCGGCGTGATCCTGCGCGGTGTCCCAGTCGCAACGACTGCGCGCCAAGCCTTTGCCCAGGCGCAATTCCGGGTACAACGCCCGGGCCGCGAGGTCACCGGTCAGGTGCAGGGTTGAGCCTTTGCTACACAGTTTGCCGAAGTTGGCCGGATGCGCCGGATCGCCGCTGACGCCGAGAATGCGCTCGCCGTCATGCTCGATCAGCACGCCGCAGCCGACCCCGCAATAGCAGCAGGTCGAGGCGGTCGTCTGGCGGTTCATCAGACGGCGTCCCGCAGGGCCAGTTGCACACGGCCGTTTTCCACACGGGCCGGGTGATGGTGCGCGCAGCCGACGTCCGGCGCCTGGGCTTCGCCGGATTGCAGGTCGATCTGCCAGTTGTGCAGCGGGCAGGCCACGCGTTTGCCGTAGATCAGGCCTTGGGACAGCGGACCGCCCTTGTGCGGGCAGCGGTCATCGAGTGCGAAAACTTCGTCGTCGCTTGTGCGAAAGATCGCAATGTCACCTTTGGGGCCGGCGATGATCCGCGAACCGAGGGCGTTGATTTCTTCCAAGGCACAGATATCGAGCCAGTTCATGCCGGCACCTCCAGATTTTTCACGGGGATCACGTCGAATTCTTTCTTCAGTTGCGGCTGGGCAAGGCGCTCTTTCCACGGGTCCTGTTCGAACGACAGGGAGAATTGCAGGCGCTCGTTCAGGGCCTTGCGGCGTTCGGGATCTTCCAGCACGGCTTTCTTGATGTGCTCCATGCCGACCCGCTGCAGGTAGTGCACGGTGCGTTCGAGGTAGAAGGCTTCCTCGCGGTACAGCTGCAGGAACGCGCCGTTGTATTCGCGCACTTCTTCGGCGGTCTTGAGCTTGACGAAGAATTCGGCGACTTCGGTCTTGATCCCGCCGTTGCCACCGATGTACATCTCCCAGCCGGAATCGACGCCGATGATGCCTACGTCCTTGATCCCCGCTTCCGAGCAGTTGCGTGGGCATCCGGAGACCGCCAACTTCACTTTGTGCGGCGACCACATGTTGAACAGGTCATGTTCAAGATCGATGCCCAACTGGGTCGAATTCTGCGTGCCGAAGCGGCAGAACTCGCTGCCGACGCAGGTTTTCACGGTGCGGATCGATTTGCCGTAGGCGTGGCCGGACGGCATGTCGAGGTCCTTCCAGACCCCCGGCAGGTCCTGCTTCTTGATTCCCAACAGGTCGATGCGCTGGCCGCCGGTGACCTTGACCATCGGCACCTGATATTTGTCCGCCACGTCGGCGATCCGCCGCAGTTCCGACGGGTTGGTCACGCCGCCCCACATCCGTGGCACCACTGAATAGGTGCCGTCCTTCTGAATGTTGGCGTGGGCCCGTTCGTTGATCAGACGTGACTGTGGATCGTCCTTGGCTTCGCCGGGCCAGGTGGAAATCAGGTAATAGTTGAGCGCCGGGCGGCAAGTGGCGCAACCGTTCGGGGTGCGCCAGTTGAGGTAGCTCATGGTGCCGGCGATGGTCAGCAAATGCTGTTCGCGAATGGCCTGGCGGATCTGGCCGTGGTTGAGGTCGCTGCATCCGCAGATGGCTTTTTCGCTTTTCGGTTTGACGTCCGCCGCGCCGCCGACGGTGTTGATCAGGATCTGCTCGACCAGCCCGGCGCAGGAGCCGCAGGAGCTGGCGGCCTTGGTGTGTTTCTTCACTTCGTCGACGCTGAACAGGCCGTGTTCCTGAATCGCCTTGACGATGGTGCCCTTGCACACGCCGTTGCAGCCGCAGACTTCGGCGTTGTCGGCCATGCTCATGGCTTTGTCCTGGCCCTGATGTCCTACATCGCCTAAAGCATGCTCCATAGAAGAAGAGCCGCCGAACATCAGGTGATCGCGGATCTGCCGAATGTCGTGATTCTCACGAATCTGCCGGAAATACCAACCACCATCCGCCGTATCGCCGTACAGACAGGCGCCGACCAGCACGTCATCCTTGATCACCAGTTTTTTGTACACCCCGCCGATCGGATCGGAGAGGGTGATGGTCTCGGTGCCTTCGCCGCCCATGAAGTCGCCGGCGGAAAACAGGTCGATGCCGGTGACCTTCAATTTGGTCGAGGTCACCGAGCCCTGATAGCGGGCGAAACCCAGTTGCGCCAAGTGGTTGGCGCAGACCTTGGCCTGTTCGAACAGCGGCGCGACCAGGCCGTAGGCGATGCCGCGATGGCTGGCGCATTCGCCGATGGCATAGATGCGCGGGTCGTAGGTTTGCAGGGTGTCGTTGACCAGAATCCCGCGATTGCACGGGATGCCGGCCTTTTCCGCGAGTTCGGTATTGGGGCGAATGCCAGCGGCCATGACCACCAGATCGGCAGGAATAATGTCGCCGTTCTTGAATTGCACCGAGCCGACGCGACCGTTGCCGGCGTCGTGCAGGGCCTGGGTCTGTTCGCACAGGCGAAAGTGCAGGCCGCGGGATTCGAGGGCGGTTTGCAGGAGCTGGCCGCTGGTCTTGTCCAGTTGCCGCTCCAGCAGCCATTCACCCAGGTGCACCACGGTGACGTGCATGCCGCGCAGCATGAGGCCGTTGGCCGCTTCGAGGCCCAGCAGGCCACCGCCGATCACCACGGCGTGCTTGTGGGTCTTGGCGGTGTCGATCATCGCCTGGGTGTCGGCGATGTCGCGGTAGCCGATCACGCCCTGCAAGGTGTTGCCGGGGATCGGCAGAATGAACGGGGTCGAGCCGGTGGCGATCAGCAAGCGATCGTATTCAGCCTCGGTGCCGTCTTCGGCGATCACACGGCGTTTGACCCGGTCGATCTCCACCACTTTGCGGTTGAGCAGCAGTTTGATGCCGTTTTCCAGGTACCAGTCGAGGTCGTTGAGCACGATCTCTTCGAAGGTCTGTTCGCCGGCCAGCACCGGCGACAGCAGGATGCGGTTGTAGTTGGTGTGCGGTTCGGCGCCGAAGACCGTGATGTCGTACAGCTCGTTGCTCAGTTTCAGCAGTTCTTCCAGGGTGCGGACCCCGGCCATGCCGTTGCCGATCATCACCAGTTTGAGTTTTTTCATCAGGTTCTCCGGGAGCATCGGGCTTGCCTCTTGTGGGCAGTCAGGCCTTGCTCGACAAAATGGCGCAAACAAAAAAGGCGTCCCGCCAGTTACCTAGCGAGGACGCCTTTGTCCTTGTCCCGTTCTCTCGGGAAGCCTGGCCTTCGTCGTTGAAGGTCGGGCTTTATGTCAGTTGGAAACGTTAATGCAGTGGTTGTGCCAATTCGCGCTCAGACACGAATTCATTGGGGTGGGGCTGGAATTGGCCAGATGTTCATTGTGGTTTTTGCACTGAATGGAAGCAGTCTGCTCGCTAATGGAGCGTCGGATCAGCCATGAAACAACAGAAACAGCAGCACCAGATTGCCCAGTAGCGCCAGCAGCGCCAGTGTCCGCCAGACCTTCAGCGGCTCCCGCTCGAGCAAGGGACGAGGACGTACATTCAGGCTGCGGCGTTCACCCTGTTCCAGCGTGAGCAGCCATTCTTCAGCGGTTTCATAGCGTTGCAGCGGGTCAGTCGAGACACCACGTTCCAGACACTGCGCCAGCCATTCCGGCAGATCCGGCCGATAACGAGCCGCACTCACCGGCAGCCCGAAACGCGGACGCTGGAAGGCTTCGACTTCTCCGTAGGGAAAATGCCCGGTGAGCAGGAAATACAAGGTTACGCCCACCGCATACAGATCCTGACGAGCCTGGGGCGCATCCCCTCGAAAGGACTCCGGTGCGATATAGCTCGGGGTTCCCGGCAGCGTCGACGGCGTGTCCTGCGAAAGACCGGGGCAATACGCCAGACCGAAATCCAGCAAACGCAACTCGCCGTCGTCCCCCAGCAGCAGGTTCTCCGGTTTGATGTCGCGGTGCAGAATCTGCCGCCGATGCAGAAGGCCGACGGCCCGCAACAGGCGTTCGGCCACGTCCTGCCACTGAGCCAGGGGTAGTGGGCCGGCTCGCTCGAACAACTGCGCGAGGGTGATCCCCGAATATTCACGCATCACGTAGTACAAATGCTGACGCTGACTGGCGCTATGGACTTCAGGGAAATGTCGCCCGGCCACGCGTTTGAGAAACCATTCCTCCGCCAACAGTGCCTGACCTGCGTGGGTATCGTCCGCCAGCCGTGGGGGCAAGGTCTTCAACAGCCACGCCTGTCCTTGGCCATCGAGGACGCGATACAGCAACGATTGCTGGCTTTGGCCGACGATGCCTTGCACCTGCCAGCCCTCGAAGGTCTGACCCGGTTTGAGCGTCGGGGGCAGCGGCCATTGCTGCAACTGAATCAGCGCATCGCCGATGCTCGCTTCCCCCACGGCATCCACCCGCACCAGCAAGGCACTGGCGTTGTCCTGGGCGCCGGCCAGATGCGCGGCGTTGACCAGCGTTTGTGCCGCACTGTGCAGATCCGGTTGATCACGCAGGATCCCGGCGATGGCCGTGTCGCCGAGCGCGGCCCAGACACCGTCGCTGAGCAGCACGAAGCTTTCGCCTTCACGCAGTTCGCCGTCGAGAAAGTCCAGCACCAGATGCTGATCCAGCCCCAGTGCGCGCTTGAGCACGTGCTGCATGCCCGGTTGTTCCCAGACGTGATCCTCGGTGATGCGCTGGAGGGTGTCGGCATGCCAGCGATAGACCCGGCAATCCCCCACATGCGCCAGCGTGAAGCGCCTGCCGCGCAGGACCAGCGCGCTGACGGTGGTGAGCAACGGCTGGCCACCGCCATTGGCTTGCAACCAGCGATTTTGCGCGAGCAACAGGCGATCCAGCGCCTGGGCCACGCTCCAGGTCTGCGGGGTGGCGTAGTAGTCCAGCGCCAACGCCTGCAAGGTCGAGCGCGCAGCCAGACCGCCATCGGCGCACTGGCTGACGCCGTCGGCGATGGCGAACAGGAAACCCTTGCTGGCGGCCAGCGCCGGGGCCGGAGTGACCAGGCGCAAGGCGTCCTGATTCTCCGCGCGGGGGCCGGTGGCGCTGGCTTCAGCGAAGCTCAGTCGCAGTGCCATGCGGGCCTCAGACCCGGGCGGCGGTCACGGCCGCCGAACCCCAGGTGGTTCTCCAGCGACGTTTGACCCCATGCAGGCCGAACCACGCCAAAACGCCAAGGCTGGCGAACAACCACAGCGCCAGTTGATAGCTGCCGGTGCTCTGTTTGATCGCGCCCATGCCCGCCGCCAAAGCAAAACCGCCGATGCCGCCGGCCATGCCGATCAGCCCGGTCATCACGCCGATCTCCCGGCGAAAGCGCTGTGGCACCAGTTGGAACACCGCGCCGTTACCCGCGCCAAGACCGAGCATGGTGCAGACGAAAAGCGCCAGCGCCGCGTAGGAACTGGGCAGGTTGAATCCGACCGCTGCAATGCAGACCGCCGCCACCGTGTACATCGCCAGCAAGGTGCGAATCCCGCCGAAACGGTCAGCCAGCGCGCCGCCCAGCGGTCGCATCAGGCTGCCACCGAACACGCAGGCGGCGGTGTAGTAACCGGCGGTGACCGGGCTCAGGCCGTATTGATCGTTGAAGTAACCGGGCAGGGCGCTGGCCAGGCCGATGAAACCGCCGAAGGTGACGCTGTAGAAAAACATGAACCACCAACTGTCGCGGTCGCCCAGAGCTTTGAAGTAGTCAGCCATGGATTTGGCCTTTGGCCGCTCCGGCGCGTTTTTCGCCAGCCAGGCAAACAGTACCAGGGTCAGGATCAGCGGAATCAGGGCGAAACCGAACACGTTGCTCCAGCCGAACGCCGCTGCCAGTACCGGGGCGATCAGCGCCGCGAATACGGTGCCGGAGTTGCCGGCGCCGGCGATGCCCATCGCCTTGCCCTGATGCTCCGGCGGATACCACTGCGAGGCCAGCGGCAGCGCCACGGCGAATGAAGCGCCGGCCATGCCGAGGAACAGGCCAAGCAACAAGGCTTGTTCGTAACTGTGGATGCCGAGTTTCCAGGCGCCGAACAGCGCGCAGATCACGATCACCTGGCCGATCAGCCCGGCGGTTTTCGGCGACAGGCGATCGGCAAGCATGCCCATCGCAAAGCGCAGCGCGGCGCCGGCCAGAATCGGCGTGGCCACCACGAGGCCGCGTTGTTGGGTGGTCAGGTGCAGGTCAGCGGCGATTTGTACCGCCAGAGGGCCGAGCAGGTACCAGACCATGAAACTCAGATCGAAATACAGGAAGGCCGCGAACAGGGTCGGGGTGTGGCCGGATTTCCAGAAGCTTTTATTCATCGCGCACCTCAGCGGTAGAGAATCTCGGGAAGGAATCAGAACCAGCACAGTGGGGCGCCGCCACGGCCGCACCACCGGCCCCGGTCAATGGGGCCAAAACGCAAAAACGCCGCTACCCGGATCGCCGAAAGGGGCGAAGAAGGTGAGCGACGTCTTTGTCGTGGGTGGGGCAACCGCCGTTGGTTACCTGTAGCGATTGCTTAGCGAGATCTGTGCCAGCTCAGCCAAGCAATTCGCTCATCGCGATGATCTGTTCGGCGACCTGGATCAGTTTCTGCTGGCGGCTCATGGCCTGGCGGCGCATCAGGGTGTAGGCCTCTTCTTCGTTGCAATCCTTCATTTTCATCAGCAACCCCTTGGCCAGTTCGATGCGCTTGCGTTCGGCCAGTTGCTGGTCGCGGGCCTGAAGCTGGGCGCGCAAGGCCTGATCGCTCTCGAAACGGGCCATGGCCACGTCGAGAATCGGCTGCAGGCGTTGTGCGTGAATGCCCTCGACGATGTAGGCACTGACCCCGGACTTGATCGCCTGACGCATCACGCCGGGGTCGTGCTCGTCGGTGAACATCACGATCGGCCGGGGCTGGTCGCGGCTGACCAGCACCACTTGTTCCATCACATCGCGGCTCGGTGACTCGGTATCGATCAGGATCACGTCCGGACGCACCGTTTCGACGCGCGCCGGCAGGTCGATGGTCAGGCCCGACTCGTCGATCACCTCGAAACCGGCCTCGGTCAGCGCGGCTTTCAGGCGCCCGACTTTTTTCGCGGTGTCGTTGATCAGCAGAATGCGCAGCATGTTCGCGGTCTCCTGTCAGCGCTGGGCGAGAAGGGGCGCGCTGTCGCTCAGCGCGTGGAGCTTGAAGCTCCGGGCATAGGCGGCCGGATCGCTGCCGTCCCAGATCTTGCCGTCGATCAACTGGCTGCTGCGCATGTCTTTGCCCCAGGCCGCGACGCCCACGGCAGTCGCCGCGTCGCGATAGATCTCCAGTTGTTGCACCTGCCGGGCGACGGCGAGGTAATCCGGGTCATCGCGCAGCAAACCCCAGCGGCGGAACTGGGTCATGAACCACATGCCGTCCGACAGGTAAGGCAGGTTTACCGCGCCATCGCCATGAAAGCGCAGGGCGTGCGGGTCCTGCCAGCGATTGCCCAGGCCGTCGTCGTAGTCGCCGAGAAAGCGCGGTTCGATGCAGGACACCGGGGCGTCGAGGTATTCCGCTGCGCTCAGCAACTGGGCGGTGCTGCGGCGGTTTTCCGGGCTCTCTTCGATGAAACGGCTGGC
This sequence comes from Pseudomonas fluorescens, assembly GCF_012974785.1. Taxonomy (GTDB): domain Bacteria; phylum Pseudomonadota; class Gammaproteobacteria; order Pseudomonadales; family Pseudomonadaceae; genus Aquipseudomonas; species Aquipseudomonas fluorescens_BT. The sequence goes on from NZ_CP027561.1 coordinate 2,007,275, forward strand.
TTCGAGGATCGCCATCACCAGCGCGCGGGCGGTGTTGGGGTATTGCTCGACGAAGGCGCGGGTGCAGCCGAGAACTTTTTCCGGGTGATCGGGCCAGATGGTCTGGCTGGTGGCCAGTGTGAAGCCAAGATTCTGTTGCACGGCGCTGGCGGCCCACGGCTCGCCGACGCAGAAACCGTCGATGCGACCGGCCTGCAGGTGCGCAACCATTTGTGGCGGCGGCACGACCACGCTGTCGACATCCTGCAACGGATGAATGCCCTGGCTCGCCAGCCAGTAATACAGCCACATGGCATGGGTGCCGGTCGGAAAGGTCTGGGCGAAGGTCAGTTTTGCGCGGGTTTGGTGCACATGGTGGTGCAGCGCTTCAGGACCGGTCACGCCCAGGCCCTGCAAACCGTGGGACAGGTTGAGACTCTGACCGTTCTGGTTCAGGCCCATCAGCACCGCCATGTCGGTCGGCGCGACGCCGCCGATGCCCAGGTGCACCGCGTAGATCAGGCCGTAGAGGCTGTGGGCGGCATCGAGTTCGCCGCTGACCAGATTGTCCCGCAGGTTGGCCCAGGAACTCTGGCGCTTGAGGTTCAGGGTCAGGCCGTAAGGCTGGGCAAAGCCCTGGGTGGCGGCGACCACCAGCGAGGCGCAGTCGCTCAGGGCCATGAAGCCCAGGTTGATCGCGCTTTTTTCCGGGGCATCGCTGCCGTTGACCCAGGCCAGCGGCCCGGCGGAGGTTTGAGTCATGAAAGCCACCCTCAAAAAAAACGCCGTCCCAGGCTTTGCCCGCGCAAAACCGAGAGACGACGCCATTGTCCTTGCCTGCACGCCACCATTGGCCTGCAGGCTGATGCCGAGGAAGGTGCAAGGCATATGCCATGCGCACCGATTTACCCGTGCGCCTCGCGCGGCGGGGCGATGCCCGGCTATAATCGCCGCCTCTTTTCGCCGCCCGAGTCATAGCCGTCCATGTACACCCTGGCCCGTCAGCTGTTGTTCAAACTTTCCCCGGAAACCTCCCACGATCTGTCGCTGGATCTGATCGGCGCGGGCGGGCGTTTGGGCCTCAACGGCTTGCTGTGCAAGGCGCCGGCGTCGCTGCCGGTGACTGTCATGGGCCTGCAGTTCCCGAATCCTGTGGGTCTGGCGGCCGGTCTGGACAAGAACGGCGCGGCCATCGACGGCTTCGCCCAGCTGGGGTTCGGTTTTGTCGAAATCGGCACCGTGACCCCGCGTCCGCAGCCGGGCAACCCGAAACCACGGATTTTCCGCCTGCCGGAAGCCGAGGCGATCATCAACCGCATGGGTTTCAACAACCTCGGTGTGGATAACCTGCTGGCGCGGGTGGCGGCGGCCAAATACAAAGGCGTGCTGGGGATCAACATCGGCAAGAACTTCGACACCCCGGTCGAGCGCGCGGTGGATGACTACCTGATCTGCCTGGACAAGGTCTACGCCCACGCCAGCTACGTCACGGTCAACGTCAGCTCGCCGAACACCCCGGGCCTGCGCAGCCTGCAATTCGGCGATTCGCTCAAGCAATTGCTGGCGGACCTGGCCACGCGCCGCGCCGAACTGGCCCTGCGTCACGGCAAACATGTACCACTGGCGATCAAGATCGCGCCGGACATGACCGACGAGGAAACCGCGCAAGTCGCCCAGGCGCTGATCGAAACCGGGATGGACGCGGTGATCGCCACCAACACCACCCTCAGCCGCGTGGGCGTCGAAGGCATGGAACACGGCGACGAGGCGGGTGGCCTTTCCGGCGCGCCGGTGCGTGAAAAGAGCACCCACACCGTGAAAGTGCTGGCGTCCGAGCTGGGTGGCAAACTGCCGATCATCGCGGCGGGCGGTATCACCGAAGGCAAGCATGCGGCCGAGAAGATCGCTGCTGGCGCGAGTCTGGTGCAGATCTACTCGGGCTTCATCTACAAGGGCCCGGCGCTGATCCGCGAATCCGTGGACGCCATCGCCGCCAAACGCTGATCGGCGGACATGAAAGGCAGGCATAAAAAAGGGCTCCTCGAAGGAGCCCCTGGGCCGTAGCCCGCCGTCCGGGAAGGACGTGCATGGTGATCAGGTTGTTACGAAATCAGATTGTCGTGTCGCAATAAGTGCCCTGTGTCAGCCGACGGCGTGAAGTTCGTTGAGTCTGTGGATTCCCGCAGTGCCGGTCATACCGTCCCAGTTGTCGCCGCGTCCTTCTCGCCAGCCGTTGATCCAGGCTTGACGTACCGACGGTAGAGTAAATGGGCAAAGCTCACGGGATTTGCCACCAACGCCATATTGATATCCGCGCAAAAATGCTCTTTCCAACGGATCACGCTTAAGTCTTCTCATAGGGTGTTTCCCTCACTTGTTGACTGTTTTTGTCGCGTCGACCTCAATTGAGGTCTGGCAGAAAAACTCTGCCGTTGGCGGCTCGCTGCCGGCGTGGCGAGCCAAGGTGTTGACGCCGTTGCGACGTCAACCTGTGTCCAGTTCTAACCAATGAGTCACATCGATGGAATGACCGTTTTGTCATAAGGACGTAACGAAAAAGATGCTATTGCCATAAGTAACCGCGTATTTATCCAGTGTTCATTGGCCAAACCCCGGTATGATCGGCCCCGCGCTAGATGATGAGGTTAATCCTTTAGTGAGAATGACCCACGTTTACGCTGGGGTACTATTCGACGAAGGGTTGCTTTGAGTCATTTTGTTGCATCAACTTTTTTATCTGTCCCGGCATCTAAGCTCTTTTAACCCGAGCAGCGGGGATGGAACGGCACACCTTCGTGCCACGCGGGCGCTCTTGTAGAAAAGCGCCTGATTGAAAACCGGATCGGCAATGCGTTGCCGGTTCATCAGCCAAAGGCTCTGGAAAAACCATGTCCGACCGTTTCGAACTCTTCCTCACTTGCCCCAAAGGCCTTGAAGGCCTGCTCATCGAGGAAGCCGTCGGGCTTGGCCTTGAAGAAGCTCGCGAGCACACTTCCGCCGTGCGTGGCATGGCGACCATGGAAACCGCTTATCGCCTGTGCCTCTGGTCGCGTCTGGCCAACCGGGTGCTGCTGGTGCTCAAACGCTTCCCGATGAAAGACGCCGAAGACCTGTACCACGGCGTACTCGACGTCGACTGGCAGGATCACATGCTGGCCGACGGTACCCTGGCCGTGGAATTCAGCGGCCATGGTTCGGGCATCGACAACACCCACTTCGGCGCCTTGAAGGTCAAGGACGCCATCGTCGACAAGCTGCGCACCCCGCAGGGCGACCGTCCAAGCATCGACAAGCTCAACCCGGACCTGCGCATTCATCTGCGCCTGGATCGCGGCGAAGCGATTCTGTCCCTCGACCTCTCCGGTCACAGCCTGCACCAGCGCGGTTATCGCTTGCAGCAGGGCGCTGCGCCGCTGAAGGAAAACCTCGCGGCCGCGATCCTGATCCGTTCCGGCTGGCCACGCATTGCCGCCGAAGGTGGCGCGCTGGCTGACCCGATGTGCGGTGTCGGCACGTTCCTGGTCGAAGCCGGCATGATCGCCGCCGACATGGCGCCGAACCTGCGTCGCGAACAGTGGGGCTTCACCGCCTGGCTCGGTCACGTACCGGCGCTGTGGAAAAAACTGCATGAAGAAGCCGTCGAACGCGCCGCCGCCGGTCTGGCCAAGCCGCCGCTGTGGATCCGTGGTTATGAAGCCGACCCACGGCTGATTCAGCCGGGCCGCAACAACGTCGAGCGCGCCGGCCTGAGCGAATGGATCAAGATCTATCAGGGCGAAGTCGCCACCTTCGAACCGCGCCCGGACCAGAACCAGAAAGGTCTGGTCATCTGCAACCCGCCGTACGGCGAGCGTCTGGGTGATGAAGCCAGTCTGTTGTACCTCTACCAGAACCTCGGCGAGCGTCTGCGTCAGGCCTGCCTGAACTGGGAAGCGGCGGTGTTTACCGGCGCGCCGGACCTGGGCAAGCGCATGGGTATCCGCAGCCACAAACAGTATTCGTTCTGGAACGGCGCGCTGCCATGCAAGCTGCTGTTGATCAAAGTGCTGCCGGACCAGTTCGTCACCGGCGAGCGTCGTACCCCGGAGCAACGTCAGGCCGAACGCGAGCAAGCCGCTTATGATCAGGCGCCGAACGAGCCGCAAGAGCGCAAGTTCAACAAGAACGGCAACCCGATCAAACCGACGCCGGCCCCGGCGCCTGTGATCGAGCAGCCGCGCCTGAGTGAAGGCGGGCAGATGTTTGCCAACCGCCTGCAGAAGAATCTCAAGGCGATGGGCAAGTGGGTCAAGCGCGAAGGCATCGACTGCTACCGCGTCTACGATGCGGACATGCCGGAATACGCCATGGCCATCGACCTCTATCACGACTGGGTGCACGTCCAGGAATACGCCGCGCCGAAGTCGATCGACCCGGAAAAAGCCTCGATCCGCATGTTCGACGCCCTGGCGGCCATTCCGCAGGCGCTGAACATCGACAAAAGCCGCGTGGTGGTCAAGCGCCGCGAGCGGCAGAGCGGCACCAAGCAGTACGAGCGTCAGGCTGCCCAAGGCAAATTCAATGAAGTGACCGAGGGTGGCGTGAAGTTGCTGGTCAACCTCACCGACTACCTCGACACCGGGCTGTTCCTCGATCACCGGCCGATGCGCATGCGGATTCAGAAAGAGGCCGCCGGCAAGCGCTTCCTCAACCTGTTCTGCTACACCGCGACCGCCAGTGTGCACGCAGCCAAGGGCGGCGCGCGCAGCACCACCAGTGTCGACTTGTCGAAAACCTACCTCGACTGGGCGCGCCGCAACCTGTCGCTCAATGGCTTCTCCGACAAGAACCGTCTGGAGCAGGGCGATGTGATGGCGTGGCTGGAAAACTGCCGGGAAGAGTACGACCTGATCTTCATCGATCCGCCGACCTTCTCCAACTCCAAGCGCATGGAAGGGATCTTCGACGTGCAGCGTGACCAGGTACAACTGATCGACCTGGCCATGGCCCGACTGGCCAGCGGCGGCGTGTTGTACTTCTCCAACAACTTCCGCAAGTTCCAGCTGGAAGACAACCTGGCCGAACGTTATGCGGTCGAGGAAATCACCGCCAGCACCATCGACCCGGATTTCGCCCGCAACGGCAAGATCCACCGCGCCTGGAAAATCACGGCCCGTTGACACTCTGAGCAGTTGGATCCACAGAGCCTTGATTTTTAAGGCTCTTGGATCCCATCAGAGCTAGCCAAATTAGTGGCTAATAGCTATAACTCACTCACGGCCAACGGGGTTATCCCGCAAGTACTGGCGTAGTGAGTGGCCCATATGTCGTTGCACCCCGTGCGCCCAAAGATCCTGGGTTTCATCAGCGAAGAAGTCTCGGCCTGGCTGGTCGCGCTGCTGGTATTGCTCGCCGGCGGGATTCTCACGGGGCTGCTGGCCTGGGCCACCCTCAATCAGTTTCACAGCCAGTTGCGCCAGCGTTTTCAATTGCTGGCCAATGAGCGCTACAGCCGCATCGAAGAACGTTTTCAGGATCAGGAGCAACGCCTCGACGGCCTGCGCCGGTTCTTCGCCAACTCTGAATCGGTGTCCCGCGCCGAATTCGACGGCTACACCCATCCTTTATTGCTGCGCACCCAGGCCTATTCGTTCGCCTTGCGGGTGAGCGGTGCCGAGCGCGCCGCGTTCGAGCAGCGGGTGCGTGACGAAGGCCTGAGCACCTTCAGCGTGCGCGAACTCAATGCCCGCGGCGAGCTGCAACTGGCCGCGGCCCGGGATGAATACGTGGTGGTGTTGTACAGCCAGACCCAGAGCCGGCTCGGCTCGCCGTTGGGTTACGACCTGCTGGCACAACCGTTGCGCCGCACCACTCTGGAGCGCGCCGACCAGCTTCGCGGCCTGGCAGTGTCGCAGCCAATGCATCTGGTGGGTATCGAGCCGGCTTACGCCCGCGGCGTATTGTTGGTGGCGCCGGTGCTGCGCGAAGGCGAACCCAGATCATACGGCTACGTGATGGCCGTCATCAGTATGCGTCAGCTGCTGGCGGACGGTTTGCCGGATCCCCCTCATGACTACCTTTCGGTGCGCATCCTCGATCTGTCCACCAACGACCAGCATGAGGTGCTGTTCGAGTCGACCAATGATCCGGCGCCCAGCGATCTGTCGACCACGCGGCTGGTGCGCATGGCCGACCATGACTATCAGGTCGATATCTCGCCCAGCGAGGCTTTTTTGCAGGCTAACCATTCGTCGGTCGGCAGTGTGGTCATTCTGGGTGGCTTGCTCAGTCTGCTGCTCAGTGCGCTGCTGTATGTGCTGGTCAGTCAGCGTCAGCGGGCCTTGCGCATGGTCGAGTTGCGCACTCAGGAGCTGCATGAGCGCGAGCAGGAACTGCGGGGCACCCACGGCCAGCTGCGCGGGGTGCTTAACGCGGCGACGCAAGTGGCGATCATCGCCACCGACCTGCGCGGTGTAATCAACACATTCAATCCCGGTGCGGAGCAGATGCTGGGCTACGGCAGCGCCGAGGTCATCGGCCACATGACGCTGGAAAACCTGCATTTCCCCCGGGAGCTGGTCACCCGTGCGGCGGAGCTGAGCGCCCGCTATGGCAAGGCCATCCCGACCTGCCAGGCGATGCTGGTGGAGGGCGGCGAAGTCGGCGGGCATGAGGCGCGCGAGTGGACGCTGGTGCGCAAGGATGGCAGTCATCTGCCGGTGAACATGCTGGCCACCCCAGTCCTGGACGAGCAGGGGCTGTGGGTCGGGCACCTGGCGATCTGCATCGACATCACCGAACGCAAGCGCGTACACGAAGCGCTGGCGGCGCGGGACCTGCTGTTGAAGAAACTCAGTGCTCACGTTCCCGGCGGCATCTATCAGTTCAAGATGGAATTCGACGGGAGCTTCAGCGTGATCTACGCCAGCGAGGGCATCCGTGAGATCTACGAGCTGGAACCTGACGTGCTGCTGCTCAATGCCGAATCCATCTTTACCCGGATTCATCCGCAGGATGTCAGCCGCGTGCGCAAGTCGATCCGTGCCTCGGCGGATAACCTCAGCCCGTGGCGCGAGGAGTACCGCGTGCAATTGCCAGAGCGTGGCCTGCGCTGGGTGCGCGGCGAAGCGACCCCGGAGGAACTGCCGGGCGGTGGCGTGCTCTGGCATGGCTACATCTCGGACATCTCCGACCTGAAGCGCGTGGAGGAAGAACTGCGCGCACTGTCGGTGACCGATTCACTGACCGGCATCCACAACCGGCGCTATTTCCAGGAACGTCTGACGACCGAAATGGCCCGGGTCGAGCGTGGAGGTGGCGAACTGTCGGTGATCATGCTCGATATCGATCATTTCAAACGGATCAACGATCAGTACGGCCATGCAGTCGGCGACCGGGTGTTACAGGCGGTGTGCGAGCGCATCGGCCATCGGCTGCGGCGTACCGACGTGTTCTGTCGCTTGGGCGGCGAAGAGTTCATGGTGCTGTGCCCGGACATCGACGGTGATCATGCGTACATGCTGGCCGTGGAGTTGTGGCAAGGCCTGCGCGGGGCGCCGGTGGATGTGGTCGGTGTGGTAACGGCGAGTTTCGGGATTGCCAGCTGGCGGCCGGGGGAGGGCGCTGATTCGCTGTTGTTGCGGGCGGATTCAGGGGTTTATGCGGCGAAGCAGGGCGGGCGGGATCGGGTCGAGCGGCAGATGAACTAGGCACTAAACGTGTGGGAGCCAGCCTGCTGGCGATCGCTTCAGTTCAGTCAATGATCCAGTGACTGACACTCCGCCATCGCCAGCAGGCTGGCTCCCACAGTGTTTTGTGGTGTGCTTACAAGACCGAAGCGGTTTGCGTCGCTCGCGGCTGTTTGTAGAGATCCAGCAGCACCTGATCCAGCACCGACGATGCACCGAAAGGCGCCTTGTCGTTGAGGATCGCCACCACGGCCCATGTGTTGCCATTGACGTCGCGGCTGAAACCGGCGATTGCGCGCACAGTATTCAGGGTGCCGGTCTTGACGTGGGCTTCACCGCGCACGGCGGTGGTCTTCAGGCGTTTACGCATGGTGCCGTCCATGCCGGCAATCGGCAGCGAGCTGATGTACTCGGCAGCGTAAGGGCTGTGCCACGCAGCCTGCAGCATCGCGGCCATTTCCCGGGCGCTGACCCGCTCGGCACGGGACAGGCCGGAACCGTTCTCCATGACCAGATGCGGCGCGGTGATGCCTTTTCTCGCGAGCCACTGGCGCACCACCCGTTGCCCGGCCTTGGCATCATCGCCATCGGCTTCGTTGCGGAATTTCTGGCCCAGGCTCAGGAACAGCTGCTGAGCCATGGTGTTGTTACTGTATTTGTTGATGTCGCGGATGATTTCCGCCAGATCCGGCGAGAAGGCGCGGGCCAGCACTTTGGCGCTGCTTGGCGTCGGCGCCAGACGATCCTTGCCCTGGATGCTGCCGCCCAGTTCCTTCCAGATCGCCCGCACGGCACCGGCGGTGTAGGTCGCGTGGTCGAGCAGCGACAGATAAGTCTGCGAGCTGCAGCCTTCACCCAACTGACCGGCAACGGTCACGGTCACGCTGCCATCGGCCTGTGTCACCGGGTTGTAGCGCACGCCACCGGTGCATTGCTTGGAGTTGAGGGCCTTGACGGTGTTCTCGATCTTGATGCTGGCAATCGGCGGTTCTACTGAAACCAGCACCCGGCCGCCGTCATTGCGGGCCACGAAACGCAGGGCCTTGAGGTTGACCAGCAACGAGTCCGGCTTGACCAGGAACGGCTTGTTCTCGTCATTGCCGTCATCATTGAATTCCGGTAGCTGCGGTTGTATGAAGAAGCTGCGGTCCAGCACCAGGTCGCCGGTAACCTGGGTCACGCCGTTGGCGCGCAGGTCGCGCATCAGCAGCCAGAGTTTTTCCATGTTCAGCTTTGGATCGCCGCCACCCTTGAGGTAGAGGTTGCCGTTGAGGATGCCGCCGCTCAGGTCGCCGTCGGTGTAGAACTCGGTTTTCCACTGGTGGTTGGGGCCGAGCATTTCCAGTGCGGCGTAGGTGGTCACCAGTTTCATGGTCGAGGCCGGGTTGACCGACACGTCGGCGTTGTACACGGTCGGCGTGCCCGGACCCTCCAGCGGTACCATCACCAGCGACAGGGCGCTTGGCTGCAGCTTGCTGGCCTTGAGGGCTTTTTCGACGTTGGGTGTCAGGGACGTGTTGATGGTGGCAGCGCAGACCGGCAGGGCCAGGGGGAGAAAAAGGCCGGCCAGGAGCAGAGGACGCAACGATTTGATCATATGAAATAAAACCCTACAGCCGAGGGGAAAAAGACGAGGACATGGATGAAAAGGCCCTCAGTGGTCATGAAAGTGTCGGCATTATGCCCCAAGGTGTAACAGCTTGTGCCTTTCCTAAGGGGCCCGATGGGTTATTTTTTTACGGGCGGTCGTACGCACGTCCCGGATAGGCGGGCAATCGCCGCCTTAAACTGGTAAAGTGCCGGCCGTTATTACTTAAGAGGATTGTTCCAATGGCGACTAACCGTTCCCAGCGTCTGCGCAAAAAACTGTGCGTCGATGAATTTCAAGAGCTGGGTTTCGAACTGAACCTGGGCTTCAAAGAAGACCTGTCCGAAGAAGCCATTGACGCTTTCCTCGAAGCATTCATCAAAGAAGCCATGGAAGCCAACGGTCTGGGCTATGTCGGCGGCGAAGACTTCGGTCTGGTTTGCCTGCAGAAGCGTGGCTCGGTTTCCGAAGAGCAGCGCGCTGCCGTTGAAGCCTGGCTGAAAACCCGCTCCGAGCTGACCACTACTGAAATCAGTCCGCTGCTGGACGTCTGGTATCCGGAAAAGCCGATCAACGCGGCCAAGTGATGCAAAAAAACGGCGACCCTGGGGTCGCCGTTTTTTTATGCCTGCTTTTTAATCAGGCATCAGGCCTTGCGCCAGTTGAGGATCAGCAAGGTCAACACTCCCGCGACAATCCCCCAGAAGGCCGAACCGATGGAAAACAGCGTCAGCCCCGACGCCGTGACCATGAAAGTGATCAGCGCCGCTTCCCGTTCCTTCACTTCGGTCATGGCAATGCTCAAGCCGTTGATGATCGAACCGAACAGCGCCAGCGCGGCAATCGACAGCACCAGTTCCTTGGGCAGCGCGGCAAACAACGCCGCCAGCGTGGCGCCGAACACCCCGGCAATCCCGTAGAAAATCCCGCACCACACCGCCGCGGTGTAACGCTTGTTGCGATCCTCATGGGCATGGGGCCCGGTGCAGATCGCCGCGCTGATGGCCGCCAGGTTGATGCCATGAGAACCGAATGGCGCCAGCAGCAGCGAGGCAATGCCTGTGGTGGTGATCAACGGCGAGGCCGGGACGTTATAGCCGTCGGCGCGCAGCACGGCGACGCCGGGCATGTTCTGCGAGGTCATCGCTACGACAAACAACGGAATGCCGATGCTGATGGTCGCGGCGAGAGAAAAGTGCGGCGTGGTCCAGACCGGCGTTGCCACTTCCAGATGAAAGCCGCTGAAATCCAGCAGCCCCATGAAGCCCGACAGCGCGGTGCCGATCAGCAGCGCAGCGAGTACCGCATAACGCGGCGTCAGGCGCTTGACCACCAGATAAGTGAAGAACATCCCCAGCACCAGGCCGGTACGGTGCTGCGCAGCGACGAAGATTTCGCTGCCGATCTTGAACAGAATCCCCGCCAGCAATGCGGCGGCAAGGGAGGCGGGGATTTTTTTCACCAGGCGTTCGAAGCTGCCGGTCAGACCGCAGATCGTCACCAGCACCGCGCAGGTGATGTAGGCGCCGATGGCTTCGCCGTAGGTGACGCCGCCGAGGCTGGTGATCAGAAGGGCTGCGCCGGGTGTCGACCAGGCGATGGTGATCGGCGTGCGATAGCGCAGCGACAGGCCGATCGAACACACCGCCATGCCGATGGAGATCGCCCAGATCCACGAGGAAATCTGCCCGCTGCTCAGGCCCGCGGCCTGCCCGGCCTGGAACATCAGCACCAACGAACTGGTGTAGCCGGTCATCATCGCGATGAATCCGGCGACGATGGCAGAGGGCGATGTGTCCGCAAAGGGGCGCAGTCGGGTGTGGGTGATTTCGTTCATGACAGCGGCGTTCCTTGTTCAAGCCACGGATTTCGGGTTTAAGCCTAAACTCAAACGTAACGATGCGTTGCAATACAGCCGAAGTCACAAACAGCCGTACAGTCGTGTTGCCACCTTCCATTGTGTACAATCGCGCTGTTTTTTACGCGATACTTGCCAGCGACCCACTGTGCCGTATTACAGTCACGGTCAATTCGCCGCCGTTCTTCCCGACTCGAGTGCCCATGAACGAACAGTTGCAACCCCTCAAGAAACAACCGCGAGCAGGCAAAGCCGGCCGCAGCGGAACCCAGGACGATATCGTCTATGCGCATATCTTCGAGGCCATCCTCGAACAACGCCTGGCGCCCGGTACAAAGTTGAGCGAAGAAGCGCTGGGGGAAATTTTCGGGGTCAGCCGCACCATCATTCGCCGCGCGCTCTCGCGTCTGGCCCATGAAGGCGTGGTGCTGTTGCGGCCGAACCGTGGCGCGGTGGTGGCGAGCCCGAGCGTTGAAGAAGCGCGTCAGGTGTTCCTCGCCCGGCGTCTGGTGGAGCGCGCAATCACCGAGCTGGCGGTGCAGCACGCCACCGCCGAGCAGATCGCCGAACTGCGCCAGATGGTCAACGACGAACGCGACAGCTTCTCCCGTGGCGACCGCGGCGCGGGTATCCGTCTCTCCGGCGAATTCCACCTGAAACTGGCCGAAGCGGCGAAAAATGCGCCGTTGATCAGCTTTCAGCGCAGCCTGGTTTCACAGACGTCGCTGATCATTGCGCAATATGAAAGCGGCAACCGTTCGCACTGTTCCTACGACGAGCACACTCAGTTGATCGACGCCATCGAAGCGCGCAACGGTGAGCTCGCCGTAGATTTGATGATGCATCACATGGATCACATCGACAGCAAACTCAACCTCGACGAGGAAAGTGCTTCGGACGATCTGCATGCGGTGTTCTCGCATCTGTTGCAGACCAGGAAGCCGGGGCGTCCGGCGGCCAAGCTCTGACCGGCACCGAGTCGCGAAGGCGTCCTGACAGGCAATAAAAATCCCCCGGAGCTGAACGCTGTCGGGGGATTTTTTATACCTTGGAAAAACTAGCGCTGGTGTACCAGCGCACCCGCCGCATAGGTCTGGGCCACAGTGCGGTCATCGCCCAGCGTCATCAGCACGAACAACGTCTCGGCAATGTTGTTTGACTGCTTCAAGCGATAGCTCAGCAGCGGCGTGGCGTTGTAGTCCAGCACCAGGAAGTCGGCGTCGGAGCCCGGTTGCAGGTTGCCGATCCTGTCTTCCAGGCGCAGGGCTCGCGCGCCGCCGAGGGTGGCGAGGTACAGCGACTTGAACGGGCTCAGGCGCGCACCTTGCAGCTGCATCACTTTGTAGGCTTCGTTCAGGGTCTGCAGCAGCGAGAAACTGGTGCCACCGCCGACGTCAGTGCCGAGCCCGACGTTCAGCTTGTGCTTCTCGGCCATCGGCAGGTTGAACAGGCCGCTGCCAAGGAAGAAGTTCGACGTCGGGCAGAACGAGATCGCCGAACCGGTTTGCGCCAGGCGCGCGCATTCTTCGTCGCACAGGTGCACGCCGTGGGCGAACACCGAGCGCTCGCCGAGCAACTGATAGTGATCGTAGACGTCCAGATAGCCTTTGCGCTCCGGGAACAGCGCCTTGACCCACTCGATTTCCTTGAGGTTCTCGCTGATGTGGGTCTGCATGTACAGATCCGGGTATTCAGTCAGCAACTGCCCGGCGAGGGTCAGTTGTTCCGGAGTGCTGGTCGGGGCGAAGCGCGGGGTCACGGCGTAATGCAGGCGACCCTTGCCGTGCCAGCGCTCGATCAGCGCCTTGCTCTCGGTGTAGCTGGATTCAGCGGTGTCAGTCAGGTAGTCCGGCGCGTTGCGGTCCATCATCACCTTGCCGGCGATCATTCGCAGGTCGAGCTTCTCGGCCGCTTCGAAGAACGAGTTCACCGACTGCGGGTGCACGCTGCCGAACACCAGGGCCGTGGTGGTGCCGTTGCGCAGCAGTTCCTTGATGAAGATGTCCGCGACCTCATCGGCGTGGGCCTTGTCGGCGAACTGGCTTTCGCACGGGAAGGTGTAGGTGTTCAGCCAGTCCAGCAGCTGTTCGCCGTAGGCGCCGACCATGCCGGTCTGCGGCAGGTGGATGTGGGTGTCGATGAAGCCCGGGGTGATCAGCGCATCCTGGTGATGCGTGATCTCGATATCCGCCGGCAGCGTCGGCAGCAGCTCGCTGGCGTGGCCGAGGGCGCTGATCTTGCCGCCATCGACCACCAGCAGGCCGTCCTCGAAATACTCGTAGGAGGCTTCGGTGCCGACCTCGGCAGGGTCGGCGATGCTGTGCAGGATGGCGGCGCGGTAGGCTTTGCGAGTCAGAGGCATGAGGGTTCTCTAATCAGTTTGAGGCTTTGAGTGTGGCGGCCTGACTGCGGCGCGAAACCGGCAGCAGTTTGGCAATCGGTTCGGCGCTGGCGGTGTGCTGGCCGAAATTGGCGTTATAGGTGGCGATGATTTCGCCGGCGATGGAGATGGCGATTTCCACAGGCAATTTGCCTTTGACTTCGCTGATGCCCATCGGGCAGCGCATGCGTTGCACGACACTGGCGTCGAAGCCACGGTCACGCAAGCGGTGTTCGAACTTGGCCCGTTTGGTTTTCGAGCCGATCAGGCCGAACCAGGTGAAATCGTTGCGCTTGAGAATCGCGGCGGTGAGTTCCAGATCCAGCTGATGGTTGTGGGTCATGACGATGCAGTAGCTGCCCGCCGGCAGGTCGTCGATTTCATCCACAGGCTCTTCGGCGACGATTTTGCGCACGCCGTGGGGAATCTGCTCGGGGAATTCCTCTTCCCGGGAGTCGATCCAGCGCACCCGGCAGGGCAGGCTGGCGAGCAAGGGAACCAGTGCGCGACCCACATGACCGGCGCCGAACACAGCGATCTGCGCCTGCACCTGGCCCATCGGTTCGAACAACAGCACCGTAGCGCCGCCGCAGCACTGACCGAGGCTGGCGCCGAGGCTGAAGCGCTCCAGATGGGTGTCTTGCTTGCCGCTGGCGAGCATCTCGCGGGCGATCTGCATGGCTTTGTATTCCAGGTGCCCGCCACCGATGGTGTCGAACGTCTGGCGAGCGCTGACGACCATTTTCGAGCCGGCATTGCGCGGCGTCGAGCCGAGCTCTTCGATGATCGTCACCAGAACGCAGGGTTCGCCCTGGTTCTGCAGGTCGGCGAGGGCGTCGATCCAGTTGTACATAGTTCACCCCTACAACATCGTTGTCTGTTCGGGCCTCTTCGCGAGCAAGCCCGCTCCCACATTGGATTTGCACAAGTCCAACAGTCAGCACATATCCCTGTGGGAGCGGGCTTGCCCGCGATGGCCGCGCCTCGGTCCTAGAGCGGAGCCAGCTCGGTTTCAGCTTCGACGGCTTTCACTGCCTTGAGCTGACGCATCTGCTCGCAACCCCACAACACCCGCTCCGGGGTCGCCGGCGCGTCGATCTTCGGCTGATACTTGTAGTCGCCCAGACTGGCCACCGCATCCTTGATTGCGCACCACGCGGCGATGCCGAGCATGAACGGCGGCTCACCCACAGCCTTGGAGTGGAACACGGTGTCTTCCGGGTTCTTGCGGTTTTCCACCAGTTTCACCCGCAGGTCCAGCGGCATGTCCGCCACGGCCGGGATCTTGTAGCTGGCCGGGCCGTTGGTCATCAGCTTGCCTTTATTGTTCCAGACCAGTTCTTCCATGGTCAGCCAGCCCATGCCCTGGACGAAGCCGCCCTCGACCTGACCGATGTCGATGGCCGGGTTCAGCGAGGCGCCGACGTCGTGGAGGATATCGGTACGGAGCATCTTGTACTCGCCGGTCAGGGTGTCGACGATTACTTCGCAGCACGCCGCGCCGAAGGCGAAGTAGTAGAACGGTCGGCCACGAGCCTGGCTGCGGTCGTAGTAGATTTTTGGGGTCTTGTAGAACCCGGTGCTCGACAGCGACACCTGATTGAAATACGCCAACTGGATCAGCGCCTCGAAGGTCATGATGTGGTCACGCACCCGTACGTGGCCGTTGTGGAATTCCACGTCCTCTTCGCTGACTTTGTAGTGCCGCGCGGCGAATTCGACGAGTCGCTGCTTGATGATTTCTGCTGCGTTCTGCGCCGCTTTACCGTTCAGGTCAGCACCGCTGGACGCTGCGGTTGGCGAGGTGTTCGGCACCTTGTCAGTGTTGGTTGCAGTGATCTGTACCCGGTCCATTTCCACCTGGAACACTTCGGCCACGACCTGCGCAACCTTGGTGTTCAGGCCCTGGCCCATTTCCGTGCCGCCGTGGTTCAAGTGGATGCTGCCGTCGGTGTAGACGTGCACCAAGGCACCGGCCTGATTGAGGAAGCTGGCGGTGAAGGAAATGCCGAATTTCACCGGGGTCAGCGCCAGGCCTTTTTTCAGGATCGGGCTGTTGGCGTTGTAGCGACGGATCGCTTCGCGGCGCTCGGCGTACTGGCTGCTTTCTTCAAGTTCGGCGGTCATCTCTTCGAGCATGTTGTGCTCGACGGTCTGGTAATAATGGGTGACGTTGCGCTCGGTCTTGCCGTAGTAGTTGGCCTTGCGCACGGCCAGCGGATCGAGGTTCAAGTGACGGGCGATGGCGTCCATCACTTCTTCGATCGCGACCATCCCTTGCGGGCCGCCGAAACCACGGTAGGCGGTGTTCGACGCAGTGTTGGTCTTGCAGCGGTGACCATTGATGGTGGCATCGCCCAGGTAGTACGAGTTGTCCGAGTGGAACATCGCACGGTCAACGATTGAGGCCGACAGATCAGGCGAGCAGCCGCAGTTGCCGGCCAGATCCATCGCGATCCCGTGCAGGCGCCCGGTGCCGTCGAAGCCGACGTCATACTCGACGTAGAACGGGTGGCGCTTGCCGGTCATCAGCATGTCTTCAACCCGTGGCAGGCGCATCTTGGTCGGCTGGCCGGTGAGGTGCGCGATTACCGCACACAGGCAAGCCGGGCTCGCAGCCTGGGTTTCCTTGCCGCCGAAACCACCGCCCATGCGGCGCATGTCGACCACGATTTTATTCATCGACACGTCGAGGACTTCGGCCACCAGTTTCTGCACTTCGGTGGGGTTCTGGGTCGAGCAGTAGACGATCATGCCGCCATCTTCGGTCGGCATCACCGAGGAGATCTGCGTCTCCAGATAGAAGTGTTCCTGGCCGCCGATGTGCAGCGTGCCCTGGATGCGATGTTCAGCCGTGGCCAACGCGTTGGCCGAATCGCCGCGCTGATGGGTGTGGCTGTCGAGCACGAAGTGGCGTTTGCGCAGGGCTTCGACCACGTCCAGCACCGGTTCCAGATCTTCGTATTCGATGATCGCGGCCATGGCGGCCTTGCGTGCGGTTTCCAGATCCTTGGCGGCCACGGCCAGCACCGGTTGACCGACGAACTGCACATCATCGATGGCCAGCAGCGGATCGCCTGGCAGCAGCGGGCCGATGTCTTTCAGGCCCGGTACGTCTTCGTGGGTGATGGCGATGCGCACGCCTTCGAAGGCGTAGCAGGGTTTGGTGTCGATGCTGATGATTTTCGCGTGGGCGCGATCCGACAACCGTGCGTAAACGTGCAACTGATTCGGGAATTCGAGCCGGTCATCGATGTACTGCGCTTCACCGGACACATGCTTGGCGGCGCTGTCGTGCTTGACGCTGCGGCCGACGCCGGTGGTCAGGTCTTTGGCGAACAGTTCAGCCAGTTCAGCTTGCGTTTTCTCTACGCCGTGATGGTTAGACATAAGCGGTCACCCGAGTCTCGATGTGCGGTGTTTGCAGTTCGATGAAGTATTTGCGCAGCAGGTTCTGCGCGCTGAGCAGGCGGTATTCCTTGCTGGCGCGGAAGTCCGAGAGCGGGGTGAAATCCTCGCCCAGCGCGGTGCAGGCGCGCTCGATGACAGCGTTGTTGAACGGCTGGCCGAGCAGCACGGCTTCACAGTGCGCGGCGCGTTTCGGGATCGCGGCCATGCCGCCGAAGGCGACGCGGGCGTCGGTGATCACGCCGTTCTCGACCCGCAGGTTGAACGCGGCGCAGACGGCAGAGATGTCGTCGTCCAGACGTTTGGAGACTTTGTAGGCGCGGAAGCGCTGCTCAGTCGTGGCGCGAGGGACGATGATTTTCTCGATGAACTCGCTTTCCTGACGCGCGGTGACCCGGTAATCGATGAAGTAATCCTCAAGGGCCAGCGTGCGGCGGGTCTCACCCTTGCACAGCACGATCTGCGCGCCGAGGGCGATCAGCAGGGGTGGCGAGTCACCGATCGGCGAAGCGTTGCCGATGTTGCCGCCCAACGTGCCCTGGTTGCGGATTTGCAGGGAGGCAAAGCGGTGCAGCAGCTCGCCGAAGTCCGCGTACTCGGCGTTCAACGCTTCGTAGCAGTCGGAGAGGGCGGTGGCGGCGCCGATTTCAATGCGATCCTCGAAGTGCTCGATGCGCTTCATTTCGGCGACGTTGCCGACGTAGATCATCACCGGCAGGGTGCGGTGGAACTGCGTGACTTCCAGCGCCAGATCGGTACCGCCGGCCAGCAGCCGAGCCTGTGGATAAGCGTCGTAGAGATCGGCCAGGTCGGCCACGGTCAGCGGCACCAGGCAGCGTTTGTCGCCGCTGTTGAGTTCGCCGATCGATGTCGGGGCAATGGCTTTGAGGCGGGCGATGGTTTGCGCTTCACGGGCGTCGAACTGGTCCGGTTGCTTGCCGCAGCAGGATTGTTCGGCAGCGGCCAGGATCGGCCGGTAGCCGGTGCACCGGCAGAGGTTGCCAGCCAGCGCTTCGTGGGCCTTGGCCTGATCCGGTGCATCGCTGTTCTTTTGCAGGGCGAACAGTGACATCACGAAACCGGGGGTGCAGAAACCGCATTGCGAACCGTGGCACTCGACCATGGCTTTCTGCACGCTGTGCAGTTCGCCCTTGTGCTTGAGGTCTTCGACACTGATCAATTGTTTGCCGTGCAGCGACGAAACGAACGTCAGGCACGAATTGAGGCTGCGATAGCGAATGTGCTCGCGGCCATCGTCATCCGTCTGCAACTCGCCGACCACCACCGTACAGGCGCCGCAGTCACCGCTGGCGCAGCCTTCTTTGGTGCCGGATTTACCCACATGTTCGCGCAGGTAGTTGAGCACAGTCAGGTTCGGGTCCAGGGCGTGCTCGCTACGGAGTTCCTGGTTAAGTAAAAACTGGATCACGGAAGGCCTCGCAGACTCATTATTGTTGTTGAGCGACTTGAGCCGAATTTAGCAGGTCTGACTTTTCGGTCAATTGTTTTCTGACTTAAAGGTCAGGAAAAGCCGTTTTGTCGCTCAACCACGTGTCTCTTCAGTATTGACCCTCATTGGATCAAGCGCTTTTTTGCGGGATTCGTGCCAAAAACCGCTGTGCGGGCACTCCGCCATGACCGCGCATTGCGCTACACTGCGCCGCTTGTGCAGATCGAAGAGTTTGAAGGACAACCATGACGTTCAAGGCGCCGGACAGCCTCGCCGAGCAAATCGCTCACCACCTCGCCGAACGGATCATTCGCGGCGAAATGAAGCCGGGAGAGCGTATCCAGGAACAGAAGGTCACGCTGGCGCTGAACGTCAGCCGCGGCTCGGTCCGCGAAGCCTTGCTGATCCTCGAGCGCCGTCACCTGATCGCGATCCTGCCGCGCCGCGGCGCCCACGTCACAGAGCTGACGGCGCACAAGGTGCAGAGCCTGTGCACGTTGATGAGCGAGCTGTACATCCTGCTCGGCAATGCAGTGGCCAATGGCTGGCAAGTCCAGGCCGACATGGCGCCGTTCGTGCAGATCCAGCAACGCCTGACCGCCAGCTACGAGCGTCAGGACATCCGCACCTTCGTCGACGACAGCTTCAACGTGATGCGCGCCGCGTATCCGTTCGCCAACAACCCGTACCTGCAGGAAACCGTCGAAAACCTGCAACCGGCCATGAGCCGTGCGTACTTCCTCGCGCTGGAGCAGCGCAAGGCCGAGATGAGCGAGTTCCTCGAACTGTTCGAACGCTTGCTGGCCGCCGTCCTTGCCCGTGACCTGCCGCAGATCCGCATCGTGCTGACGGCTTACGCCCAGCGCAGCTGCGATCTGGTGGTGTCCGCCCTGACGGTTGCCTGACCTTGCGCCTCAAGTGCATCAAGCTGGCGGGGTTCAAATCCTTCGTCGACCCGACCACGGTGAACTTCCCCAGCAACATGGCGGCAGTCGTCGGGCCGAACGGTTGCGGCAAGTCGAACATCATCGACGCCGTACGCTGGGTGATGGGCGAAAGTTCGGCGAAAAACCTGCGCGGCGAGTCGATGACCGACGTCATCTTCAACGGCTCGACCAGCCGCAAACCGGTGAGCCAGGCGAGCATCGAACTGGTGTTCGACAACTCCGACGGCACGCTGCTGGGCGAGTGGGCGGCGTACGCGGAAATTTCGATCCGCCGCAAAGTGACCCGCGACAGCCAGACCACTTATTACCTCAACGGCGCCAAATGCCGTCGTCGCGACATCACCGACATCTTCCTTGGCACCGGCCTCGGCCCGCGCAGTTACTCGATCATCGAGCAGGGGATGATCTCCAAGCTGATCGAGTCCAAGCCCGAAGATCTGCGTAACTTCATCGAAGAAGCCGCCGGCATCTCCAAGTACAAGGAGCGCCGGCGCGAGACCGAAAACCGCATCCGCCGCACCCACGAAAACCTTGCCCGTCTGACCGACCTGCGCGAAGAACTCGAACGCCAGCTCGAACGCTTGCACCGTCAGGCCGAGGCCGCCAGGAAGTATCAGGAATTCAAGGCCGAAGAGCGCCAGCTCAAGGCGCAACTGTCGGCCTTGCGCTGGCAGGATCTGAACGATCAGGTGGGCCAGCGCGAATCGATCATCGGCAACCAGGAAATCAGCTTCGAAGCGCTGGTCGCAGAACAACGCAACGCCGATGCGGCGATTGAACGCCTGCGCGACGGTCACCATGACCTGTCCGAGCGCTTCAATCTGGTGCAGGGGCGCTTCTATTCGGTCGGCGGCGACATCGCCCGGGTCGAGCAGAGCATCCAGCACGGTCAGCAGCGTCTGCGTCAGTTGCAGGACGACTTGAAGGAAGCCGAACGCGCGCGCCTCGAAACCGAATCGCACCTGGGCCACGACCGCACGTTGCTGCTGACCCTCGGCGAAGAGCTCGATCAACTGACCCCCGAGCAGGAAATCACCAACGCCGCCGCCGAAGAAGCCGCCGCTGCGCTGGAAGATTCCGAAACCGTCATGCACGGCTGGCAGGAGCAGTGGGACGCCTTCAACCTGACCGCCGCCGAACCCCGTCGTCAGGCCGAAGTACAGCAGTCGCGCATCCAGCAGCTGGAAACCAGCATGGAGCGTCTGGCTGATCGGCAAAAGCGTCTGGGCGAAGAGCGGGCGCTGCTGTCGGCCGATCCGGAAGACGCGGCAATCATGGAACTCAGCGAACAGCTCGCCGAGTCCGAGGCCACCCTTGAAGATCTGCAGACCAGCGAAGAAGCCCAGGTCGAAAAGCTTGAGCAGCTGCGACAGGAATTGCAGCAGGCACTGACTGCGCAGCAGCAGGCGCAGGGCGATTTGCAGCGCCTCAATGGTCGCCTCGCATCGTTGGAAGCCTTGCAGCAGGCCGCGCTCGATCCGGGTACCGGCACCGCCGAATGGCTGAAGGAACACAACCTCGCCGAGCGTCCGCGTCTGGCCGAAGGCCTCAAGGTCGAGGCTGGTTGGGAGCTGGCGGTGGAAACCGTGCTCGGCGCCGACCTGCAAGCGGTGCTGGTGGATGATTTCGATGGTTTCGATCTGTCCGGTTTTGCCCAGGGCGATCTGCGTTTGCTCAGTCCCGGCAATGACGGCGTGCGCATGCCGGGCAGCCTGCTGGACAAGGTCGAGGCGCAGGTCGATTTGTCGCCCTGGCTCGCTCAGGTCAAACCGGTCGACAGCCTTGAACAGGCGCTGGCCCTGCGCAGCCAATTGGCCGCCGGGCAGAGCCTGATCAGTCGCGACGGTTATTGGGTCGGCCGGCACTTCCTGCGGGTACGCCGCGCCAGCGAGGCCGAAAGCGGCATGCTCGCGCGCGGTCAGGAAATCGAAGCGCTGCATCTGGAACGCGAAGAACGCGAAGCCACGGTCGAGGCCATGGAAACCCGTTTGCAGACCCTGCGCGCGCAACAGCGTCAGCAGGAAAACGGCCGCGAACATCTGCGTCGTTTGCTGCAAGACGAGGCCCGCCAACAAGGCGAATTGAAAGCCCAGCTGTCCGCCGGCAAAGCCAAGGCCGAACAGTTGAACCTGCGCCGCACCCGTCTCGATGAGGAACTGGTCGAACTCGCTGAACAGCGTGCGCTGGAGCACGAAAGCATCGGCGAAGCGCGGATCCAGTTGCAGGACGCCCTCGACGCCATGGCCCTCGACACCGAGCAGCGCGAATTGCTGCTGGCCCAGCGCGACAGCCTGCGCGAGCGGCTGGATCGCGTGCGTCAGGAAGCCCGTCAGCACAAGGACCACGCCCATCAATTGGCCGTGCGTCTCGGCTCGCTGCGGGCGCAGCATGATTCGACCCGTCAGGCCCTTGAACGTCTGGAAATGCAGGCCGAGCGCCTCACTGAAAAACGTGAACAGCTCAGTCTTAATCTGGAGGAGGGCGAGGCACCGCTGGAAGAGCTGCGCCTGAAACTCGAAGAGTTGCTCGACAAGCGCATGAGCGTCGACGATGAACTCAAGACTGCTCAAATCGCCCTGGAAGACGCCGACCGTGAACTGCGCGACGCGGAAAAGCGCCGGACCCAGGCCGAGCAGCAATCGCAATTGATCCGTGGCCAGCTCGAACAGCAACGCATGGAATGGCAGGCCCTGACCGTGCGCCGCAAGGCGCTGCAGGATCAACTGCTGGAAGACGGCTACGATTTGCATGGCGTGCTCAATACCTTGAGCGCCGAGGCCAGTGAGAAGGAGGCCGAAGAAGAACTGGAACGCATCGCCGCACGCATTCAGCGCCTGGGCGCGATCAACCTCGCGGCGATCGACGAATACACGCAACAATCCGAGCGTAAACGTTATCTGGATGCTCAGGACGCCGATCTGGTCGAGGCGCTGGAGACTCTGGAAAACGTCATCCGCAAGATCGACAAGGAAACCCGTAACCGTTTCAAAGATACCTTTGATCAGATCAATGGCGGTTTACAGGCTCTTTTCCCGAAAGTTTTCGGTGGAGGGCGCGCCTATTTGGAACTGACGGGCGAAGATCTACTCGATACAGGGGTGACGATCATGGCGCAGCCGCCCGGAAAGAAGAACAGCACCATCCATTTGCTGTCCGGCGGCGAAAAAGCCCTGACCGCACTGGCGCTGGTTTTTGCGATCTTCAAGTTGAATCCGGCACCGTTCTGCATGCTCGATGAAGTTGACGCACCACTGGATGACGCTAACGTTGGACGCTACGCACGATTGGTCAAAGAGATGTCGCAGACCGTGCAGTTCATCTATATCACCCACAACAAGATCGCCATGGAAATGGCTGACCAGTTGATGGGCGTGACGATGCACGAGCCGGGTTGTTCGCGACTGGTAGCCGTGGATGTCGAGGAGGCGATGGCAATGGTGGATGCCTGAGCCGGCGCTGTCGGAAAAGGTATTTGTAGTCTGTAGGACATATTTACCGGCTTCGACTTGCTGGCCAATCGACATAATCGCGCAAGCCAATGAGACAGACGGTGTAAAGTTGTCTTTGGTCGTGCTAGTTTAATGTCAATTTTTCGTATACGTGGGCAAAACGCCTGTCAGAACATAGAGTTGGCGCCACGTTTTAAAGCGGTTTGCACAATGTAAACCCCTTATTTTTCAGCATTTTTTATAGAGGCACGGGATTACATGGAAATCGGTCTGCGCGAGTGGCTGATCGTCATCGGCATCATTGTGATAGCCGGTATTCTTTTCGATGGCTGGCGCCGTATGCGCGGCGGCAAGGGAAAACTGAAATTCCGTCTTGACCGAAGTCTGTCCAACCTGCCGGACGAGGACACCAGCGCTGAGCTGTTGGGCCCGGCCCGCGTGCTGGATACCCATAAAGAGCCGCAACTGGACGAACACGACCTGCCATCGGTAAGCATGCCGGCCCGCGAACCACGCGAGCCTCGCGAATCCGGTTCCAAGCGCGGCAAGCGGGGCGGCAATGGTCCGGCCCAGGGCGACCTGAACCTTGATCTGGATCTGGACGGCGGCCCTAGCTTCAGCAGCCGCGACGATGATTTCGTCGAGCCTGCCGCCAAGGCGTCGCCGGCAGTGGCCGATAAAGATCAGCCGCAAGCCGAAGAAGTGCTGGTGATCAGCGTGATCTGCCGCGATCCGGCCGGCTTCAAAGGCCCGGCACTGCTGCAGAACATTCTGGAAAGCGGTCTGCGTTTCGGCGAGATGGACATTTTCCACCGTCACGAAAGCATGGCCGGCAACGGTGAAGTCCTGTTCTCCATGGCCAACGCGGTCAAGCCGGGTATCTTCGATCTGGACGACATCGACCATTTCAGCACTCCGGCGGTGAGCTTCTTCCTCGGCCTGCCAGGCCCGCGTCATCCGAAGCAGGCCTTCGACGTGATGGTCGCGGCAGCGCGCAAGCTGTCCCAGGAACTGAACGGCGAATTGAAAGATGACCAGCGCAGCGTCCTGACCGCGCAGACCATCGAGCACTACCGTCAGCGCATCGTCGAATTCGAACGTCGCGCCCTGACCCAGAAGCGTTGATTGAAAAGGTTGCCTCGCGATAAAGAGGCAATCGGCAAAATAGATTGAGCAGCCTCGGCTGCTCTTTTGCTTTATGAGAGAACACCCATGACTGCCGCCAAAGACCGCATTCTAGAGCTGCGCGCTGAACTCGATCAGCACAACTACCGTTACCACGTCCTCGATGAACCGAGCATTCCGGATGCCGAGTACGACCGGTTGTTCCACGAGCTCAAGGCGCTGGAAGCGGCCAACCCGGAACTGATCACCAGCGACTCGCCGACCCAGCGCGTCGGCAGCGTGGCGTTGACCGCGTTCACCCAGGTGCGTCACGAAGTACCGATGCTCAGCCTCGGCAACGCCTTCGAAGAAACCGACATGCGTGAGTTCGATCGCCGGGTGACCGAAGGTCTGGACTTGCCGGCCGGCGACCTGTTCGGCGGTGGCGCGGCGGTGGAATACAGCTGCGAGCCGAAGCTCGATGGCCTGGCGGTCAGCCTGTTGTATCAGGACGGCTTGCTGGTGCGCGGCGCCACCCGCGGCGACGGCACCACCGGCGAAGACATCAGCGTCAACGTCCGCACCGTGCGCAACATCCCTCTGAAGCTGCACGGCACAGGCTGGCCGGCGACCCTGGAAGTGCGCGGCGAAGTGTTCATGTCCAAGGCCGGTTTCGAACGCCTCAACGCCTCGCAACTGGAAGTCGGCGGCAAGACCTTCGCCAACCCGCGCAATGCTGCCGCCGGCAGCCTGCGTCAGCTGGATTCGAAGATCACCGCCAACCGCCCGCTGGAATTCTGCTGTTACGGCATCGGACAGGTGTCCCACGATATTTCCGACACTCACATCGGCAACCTCAAGCAACTGCAAGCCTGGGGCCTGCCGATCAGCCACGAATTGAAACTGGCCAAGGGCATCGGCGAATGCCTGGATTATTACCGCGATATCGGTGAGCGCCGGAACGCGCTGGCTTATGAAATCGATGGCGTGGTGTTCAAGGTCAACAGCATTGCCGACCAGCGCGAACTGGGCTTTCGCGCACGTGAACCGCGCTGGGCCATTGCGCACAAATTCCCGGCGATGGAAGAACTCACCGAATTGCTCGACGTGGAATTCCAGGTCGGTCGTACCGGTGCTGTCACGCCTGTGGCGCGGTTGAAACCGGTCAAGGTGGCCGGCGTCACCGTGGCCAATGCCACGCTGCACAACATGGACGAAGTCGCCCGGCTGGGACTGATGATTGGCGACACAGTGATCATTCGCCGCGCCGGTGACGTGATTCCGCAAGTGGTACAGGTGGTGACCGAGCGTCGTCCCGAAGATGCGCGGCCGGTGCAGATTCCCGAGAGCTGCCCGGTGTGCGGATCTCACGTCGAGCGCACGCAACTGGTCAAGCGCAGCAAGGGCAAGGAAACCATCAGCGAAGGTGCGGTGTATCGCTGCGTCGGCCGACTGGCCTGCGGTGCGCAACTCAAGCAGGCGATCATTCACTTCGTCTCCCGTCGGGCGATGGACATCGAAGGACTTGGCGACAAGAGTGTCGAGCAACTGGTCGACGAAGGTCTGGTCAGTTCGCCGGCCGATCTCTACGCCCTGAAGTTCGACGACATCGTCGACCTGGAAGGCTTTGCAGAGGTGTCGAGCAACAAGTTGCTGGCCGCCATCGAAGACAGCAAGAAACCGGGGTTGGCGCGCTTCATTTATGCGCTGGGCATTCCGGATGTCGGCGAGGAGACGGCCAAGGTGCTGGCGCGTTCGCTGGGGTCGCTGGAGCGTGTTCAGCAAGCCTTGCCGCAAGTGCTGACGTACCTGCCGGACATCGGCCTGGAAGTGGCCCACGAGATTCACAGCTTCTTTGAGGATGCGCACAACCAGCAGGTGATCACCGAGTTGCTGGGTCACGGTTTGCAGATTCAGGATCAGGGTGAGCTGGGCGCCGAGTTTGCCGCCAGCACCACCCTGGGCGGCTTCCTCGACAAGCTGCACATTCCTTCGGTCGGGCCGGGCGGGGCGCAGAAGCTGGCGGACAAGTTCGAGTCGCTGGAAGGGGTGATGAACGCTGACTGGCTGGACATGCGCCAGGCATTGCCGGAGAAGCAGGCCAACTCGGTTCGCGAGTTTTTCGCCTTGCCCGAGCATCGTCAACTGGCTGAAGACGCCGAGAAGCAACTGCGCGCTTTTGGCATGCACTGGAAGAGCGAAAAGAAAGTCGTCGAAGGCCTGCCGCTGGCCGGGGAAACCTGGGTGTTGACCGGCAAGGTCGAGCTGATGAGCCGCGACGTCGCCAAGGAACACCTGGAAAGCCTCGGCGCCAAGGTCGCCGGCTCCGTGTCGGCCAAGACCCACTGTGTGGTGGCCGGGCCGGGTGCCGGGTCGAAACTGACCAAGGCCAACGAACTGGGCGTGAAAGTGATGGATGAAGAGGCGTTTATCGCGTTCCTGAAAGGGCACGGTATTTCCGCCTGACGCAACGCGCGGGAACGATCAACTCGCGGGAATGATCTAGTCTTGGCAAGCCCAAGGGAGAGATCGCCATGTACCGCTTTTTCGAGCAGCTCAGTTCCCGCATTGTCGCGCCGTTCATGGGCGAATCCTCGCGCAACAGCAAGGTCTGGCCGTGTCGTTGCGGCCAGTCGCTGTTCTTTCGCAACAGCCAGTGCCTGGCCTGCAACGCGGCGCTGGGTTATCAACCGGAACACAGTCGGCTGACGTCGCTGCAACCGGGGCCACAGGAAGGCACCTGGACGCTGGACGTCGATCCCGAGGCCGGGCTGTTCCGGCGCTGCGCCAACCTCGATACCCCGGCGGCCTGCAACTGGCTGCTGCCCGCCAACGATCACGACACACTGTGCGCGGCCTGCGCTCTGAACCGCACCATCCCCGATCTTTCCGTCCCGGAAAACCCCGAACGCTGGCGCAAGGTGGAAATCGCCAAACGCCGACTGGTGGCGCAACTGATCAGCCTCGGCCTGCAGGTCATCCCGAAAACCGTCGATGAAGACACTGGTCTGGCGTTCGATTTCATCGGCGTCGATCTGCAAGGCAACGCGCCCATCACCGGCCATGCCAACGGCCTGATCACCCTCGACATCGCAGAAGCCGACGACGCCCACCGCGAGCGGGTCCGGGCGCAGATGCACGAGCCTTATCGCACGTTGCTCGGGCACTTTCGCCATGAGGTCGGGCATTACTACTGGGATCGACTGATCGACAACGGCCCGTGGCTGGGTTCGTTCCGCAACCTGTTCGGCGATGAACGCGCCAGTTATGCCGAGGCGCTGGAGCGGCATTATCAACAGGGCGCGCCGGCGGACTGGTCGCAGCATTACGTCAGCGCCTACGCCACCATGCACCCGTGGGAAGACTGGGCGGAAACCTGGGCGCATTACCTGCACATGATGGACGCGGTAGACACGGCGCTGGGTTTCGGCATGAGCGCCCGGGAGATGGACCTGGATTACCAGCCGTTTCCGTCGAGTACGCTGTACGACCCCGAACATCCCGGCGGCACGGCGTTCCTGTCGTTCGTCAACGCGTGGATCGAACTGGCGGGCATGCTCAACGAACTGTCGCGCAGCATGGGCCAGCCGGATTTCTATCCCTTCGTCCTGCCGCCGGCGGCGATCGCCAAGCTGCACTTCATTCATCTGGTGATCCAGCAGGAGGGCGGCCGCGCGGACGAGGTGCTTCAGGCGCAATAGCAAGTGCTTGAAGCCCTTCATATTTTTAATCTGCAACCAGCGGTTGTAACTTCGTCTCAGATAGGTACAATGGCGCGGCTCGCCGACAGGTGAGTGTCGTTATGGTGACCCTATCGGTCCCCCCGCAACGATTACCCGTGAACCTGGTCAGAGCCGGAAGGCAGCAGCCACAGCGGGAACATTGTGTGCCGGGGTGTGGCTGGTAGGGTTACCACCTTAACGAACATCGAACGAATCGACACCGAACTGCATGGGTTTCGCCCACTGCGGTTTTTTTATGCCTGCGATTTGGCGGTTCGTACCCAACCCCCTGCTCGTGAGGGCGCCGACACGGGGTAATCATTTGCTCTTCAATCGCGCATACTCGCAGCCACCGAAATAAATGAAGAGTCTGGCCAGGATCGACCCAGCAAGGTCTGCGCCCTGGCCGCGAGGTTTTATGCTCCCGGAACATTCCGATCTATCCAGCCCTGTGTTCTTGCCCGTCACGGATGAAACCTGCGCGAACCTGTTGCAGGCGAGTGGCACCAAAGCCCTCGAAGCCCTGACCGATCCCGAGTTGGCGGCAGTGCTGGTCATCCAGAATCTGGTGCAGACGTCAGAGCAGGATCTCGGTGCAGCTGCGGCTGAGAAGATTCTGGCCAAGCTCTTGTCCTGGGCTGTCGAAAAACGTCAGTCATCGACTGCCGGTCTGCTGTCCGAGGCGCAGCGACTGTTCGACCCGCGCAAACTGTATTTCGGCCTGAAGGTTCTCAAACCTCTGAACCTGCGTTTTCTGCTTTGCGAAGAAGTGTCCGCACGCGATTATTTGTTGCCCGATGGTCAATGGGATTTCGAATACAAGGTTCGGCGCCATCGCCGTCATGACCCGTTCAGCCAGCCGATAGTGACGCCCCGGCACCGTGAGCGCTGGTTGAGCCCGGCCCAGGACAAACTGGTCAGGACCTTTCGCGCCAACCTGGATGAAGACCTGCACGTTCAAGGCTATGCAGGAATCGGCAAAAGCCATCTGCTGGTGGCGCTGCTGGAACATCTTCGCCCGGAAAAGACCCTGTTGCTGGCGCGCACTCCGGCCAAGCTGGAAGTCCTTCGCCAGCGCATGGTGGGGTCAAGCGAGAAGAAGGCCGGCAAAACCTTTCTGGCATTTGCACAGTCGCTGATGCTCGGTCGCAGGCCTCAGGCCGAGGGGGCAGCTCGAGTCCCGAGTCGGCAGGCACTGGCACAGGAACTGAACATCTACGGTTTTCGCCACTACGACGGGCAGGCGACCCTTGAGCTCTGCCTCAAAGTGATCGAGCGCTACTGCCGTTTCCGCGACCACACTTTTTCCGCTAAGCATCTACCGCATTTCAACCAGCCGCTCTCGAGCGTGGATGCTCAGGTTCTGTTGGAGTATTCGAGCCGGGTGTGGGGCTACCTTGAGCTCAATCCGGCATGGGGCAGTCAGACCGGGTTCGAAGCGCTACTGATGATCAAGCGGGCCTGCATTGCCGGCTGCGCGGTGTCATCACGCTACACGCACGTGCTGATCGACGAGAGTCAGGACATTCCCGGGTCACTGTTACAGATCATCGAACGTGGCCGCCAAGTGTTGATCACCCTCGGCGACGAGTACCAACAGGCCAGCGGCGTGCCGGTCAAACGCCAGCGTGAGGTTCGCCAAAGCGATATCAGCTATTCCGTGCGCTCGGGCCGCAACGTCGAACGGCTGGTCAATCCGCTGATCGCCCGGCACTCGCAGAAGGGCAAGATTCCGTTCGAAGGCGCCAGTGATGCTGACGTCGTCATCAAGGAATATCCGGAAGGTTTCGTGCCATCCGAAGGTAGCGTCGTGCTGACGGCATCGCCCTGGGACACCATGATCTGGGCCATCCACCTGCACGATTCCAATTGCAAGTTCAGATTCTCCGACAAGCGAACTCAGGATGATCTGAAACATTTCATGGCCACGGCCATCGAACGGTTCAAGCCGGAGTTCTACCGCTCCGAATTCAGCGAAAATGGCGTGCACCCGTACTTCAGCGACCTGCCCGACTGGCAAGCCGTGTGCGACGCCAATCAGTTCGACGAGTCGTTTTTGCGGGTCAAGGCCAAGCTGGAAAACGGCTTCATGATTGCCGATCTGACGCGCCTGAACCGAATGATCGACAACGCCGGCAACAGTTGCCTGCTGATGCTGGCGGAGGAGGCGGGTGGCATGGAGTTCGACAAAGTGCTGCTGACTCCCGGCCTGCTGACAAACGAGAAATTCAAGGATGCCTACGCGTTCGATCAGCGGATCTGCGCCGTTTACATCGCCATCTCCCGCGCCAGGCTGAAGCTCTATGTGCCGTACGATGTGGTTGCGTGGGTCGAGTATCACGAATACCAGAAATTCCGCGATACGGCGGGGCATTGATGGTCTGGCTCACGGTTCGCCACCCGCGCTGCCGGTATACAACCGAATAATGTCATCAATCTCCCCCGACATTTTCATCCGCAGCAATGTCCTCAATATCCGCTGCACCGGCACATTCGGATCATTGCGCACATAGCAGCCGACCTGCTGCTCCTGCAATACCGCCACCGCTTGCAGTTGCTGCCCCGGCAGCAGGCGCTGGTTGAACCAGTCCAGGGTCCATTGATTGCTTACGGCGTAGCGGTAACGGCCAGCCAGCAGTTTGTCCAGGACCTGTTCCTGATTGCGCGCATCTTCGCGCCATAACCGGTCGGCGTCGAACAGTGGCTGAAGCGTGGGGTAGCTGTAACCGAGCACGGTGCCGATCGACTGACGGGGAAGGTCGGCCGGGTCGGACTGGGTCGGCAATCCCTGACGACTGATCAGCAGGTCGCGCTGGAAGAACAGCGGGATGCTCCAGATGTAATCGCCGGACAGGTTCGGCAACCAGGATTGTGCGGCATAGCAGCGCACGTCGACTTCGCCGTGTTCCATGGCGTTCTGCACCCGGGCGCGGGGCAGGACGTGAAATTGCGCCGGCACGCCGACCTGGGTCGCCAGGCTGAGCATCATGTCGTAGAGGATGCCCTGGGTCGGACGGCCGCGTTCGATTTGCACCATCGGCATCGCCCAGCTGTCGGCAACGACGAAGCGCAGCGGCGGTTGCGACGCCATCGCGCTCAGGCTCAATCCCAGTAATGCCCCCACGGCCCACCGCATAAACGCTCCGGTAATTCCCGATCCCGAGCCGACAAAAGCCCTCGCCCATGCAGCTTAGCCAGAATAGACGAGCACACCGGATGCAATTTTGCCCTTGCTCCGCTAGCATTAGCCGCTTCTGCTTCCTTTGCCGCGACGGTTTTCGATGAGTTATCAGGTTCTTGCACGTAAATGGCGTCCGCGCTCGTTCCGCGAAATGGTCGGCCAGACCCATGTGCTCAAGGCTCTGATCAATGCCTTGGACAGCCAGCGTCTGCACCACGCCTACCTGTTCACCGGGACGCGGGGCGTCGGCAAGACCACGATTGCGCGGATCATCGCCAAATGCCTGAACTGTGAAACAGGTATCACTTCAAGCCCCTGCGGCGAGTGTTCGGTGTGCCGCGAGATCGATGAAGGCCGCTTCGTCGACCTGATCGAGATCGACGCCGCGAGCCGGACCAAGGTCGAGGACACCCGCGAGCTGCTCGACAACGTGCAGTACGCCCCGAGCCGCGGGCGCTTCAAGGTCTACCTGATCGACGAAGTGCACATGCTCTCCAGCCATTCCTTCAATGCGCTGCTCAAAACCCTCGAAGAGCCGCCGCCCTACGTCAAGTTCATCCTGGCGACCACCGACCCGCAGAAACTTCCGGCAACGATTTTGTCGCGATGCCTGCAGTTCTCCTTGAAGAACATGACGCCCGAGCGTGTGGTCGAGCATTTGACGCATGTCCTGACCGCCGAAAACGTACCGTTCGAAGACGACGCCCTGTGGCTGCTCGGCCGCGCGGCCGATGGTTCGATGCGCGACGCCATGAGCCTGACCGACCAGGCCATCGCCTTCGGTGAGGGCAAGGTTCTGGCCACCGACGTACGGGCGATGCTCGGCACGCTGGACCATGGTCAGGTCTATGACGTACTGCATTCCTTGATCGAGGGTGACGCCAGGGCGTTGCTCGAAGCCGTGCGTCATCTGGCCGAACAGGGGCCGGACTGGAACGGCGTGCTCTCGGAAATTCTCAATGTGCTGCACCGTGTCGCCATCGCCCAGGCGTTGCCGGAAGGTGTCGACAATGGCCACGGCGATCGTGACCGGGTGCTGGCACTGGCCCAGGCCCTGCCGGCCGAAGACGTGCAGTTCTACTACCAGATGGGCCTGATCGGTCGCCGTGACTTGCCGCTGGCGCCGGACCCGCGAGGCGGTTTCGAAATGGTGCTGCTGCGGATGCTGGCCTTCCGACCCGCAGATACGGCGGACGCCCCGAGGCAACCGCTAAAGCCAGTGGGGATCAGCCAGGCCACAGTTGATTCCGCAAACTCAGTGGCTGCCGCGCCTAAACCTGCGCCGGTAGTTGCTGCGGCTGTTGCGCCGGCGCCAGCGCCGGTGGTTGCACCTGCGCCGGCTCCTGAGCCTGCACCGGTTGCCCCGGTGCTTGCGCCTGAACCCGTTCCTGAGCCCGAGCCCGAGCCGGTCGCCGTCGAAGAAGTCGTCGATCTGCCGTGGAACGACCCGGTAGAGCCGGCGCCTGTGCAGCAGCCAGCGGTCGAGCCGGTGCTGGAAACCACCGCCGAGCAGCCGGACCTGCCGCCAATGCCGCTGCCGACCCCGGACAGCGTCGTGCCGGACGCACCGGAGTGGGCCGCCGCGCCGATCCCCGAGCCATCGGTAGCCGACGTCGATGCCGCCACGCCGGGCATGGACATGGATGACGAGCCGCCGCTGGACGAGGACTACATCGAGCCGGACATGGATTCGGCCTACAGTTACCTCGACGATCTGGCCAGCGAACACGCGGCCGATCCGGTGCCGGAGCCCGAGCCGGAACCTGCCGCCGCGCCGGCCACCGGTCTGGCGCTGCAATGGCTGGAGCTGTTCCCGCAACTGCCGATCTCCGGCATGACCGGCAGCATCGCCGCCAACTGCACGCTGATCGCGGTCGATGGCGACAACTGGCTGATGCACCTGGACCCGGCCCACAGCGCCTTGTTCAACGCCACCCAGCAGCGTCGTCTGAACGATGCGCTGAACCAGTTCCACGGGCGCACGCTGACCCTGACCATCGAGCTGATCAAGCCCGAGCAGGAAACCCCGGCCCAGGCCGCGTCCCGGCGCCGTGCCAACCGTCAGCGCGAGGCGGAGGAATCGATCCACGGCGATCCGTTCATCCAGCAGATGGTGCAGCAGTTCGGTGCGGTCGTGCGACACGATACTATTGAACCTGTCGACGCCCTGGTCAGTCAGGGCTAATAACTGAGAGCGTCCGGCCTGTGTGGCCGGGCGCTGTTTTGATCCAAGTACTTTTGAGGTGATTCCCATGATGAAAGGTGGCATGGCCGGCCTGATGAAGCAGGCGCAGCAGATGCAGGAAAAAATGGCCAAGATGCAGGAAGAGCTGGCCAACGCCGAAGTCACCGGCAAAGCCGGTGGCGATCTGGTCACCGTGGTCATGACCGGTCGTCATGACGTGAAGAAAGTCAGCATCGACCCGAGCGTACTGCCGGGCCTGGATGAAGACGACCGCGAAGTGGTCGAGGATCTGGTGGCCGCTGCCGTCAACGCCGCCGTGCGTCAGATCGAAGCCAACAGCCAGGCGAAAATGGGCAGCATGACCGCTGGCATGAACCTGCCGGCCGGTATGAAACTGCCGTTCTGATTCGCCTTGGCGGGTTGGATGAGCTACAAAAATGCCAGGCATCGCGCCTGGCATTTTTGTTTCCGGCCGGTAGAGATGTGTTGGCTGTAATGACGCCTTCGCGAGCAAGCCCGCTCCCACATGGGATTGCATTTCAAATGTGGGAGCGGGCTTGCTCGCGAAAGCGTCAACACGATTTGCCGGAATAAACATCGAACACCCCACCGCCCCAAGGGTCTGCTTCCTATACCCTCGAATTCACCCTTCACAGGAGACGCTGACATGTCCGACCCTCTGACCCTCAATCAACGCTTCGTGCTGGCCTCGCGGCCGGTGGGCGCGCCGACGCCCGAGAACTTCCGTCTGGAGCGTGAGGCGCTGCCTGACCTTGAAGACGGCCAGGTGTTGCTCAAGACCCTGTACCTGTCGCTCGATCCCTACATGCGCGGACGCATGAGTGACGCGCCGTCCTACGCGGCGCCGGTACAAATCGGCGAGGTCATGACCGGCGGGGCTGTCAGCCGGGTCGAACAGTCGCGTCATCCGAAATTCCACCCCGGCGATCTGGTCGTCGGTGCCACCGGCTGGCAAAGCCACAGCATCAGCGACGGCCGCAACATCATCCCGATCCCGTCCGGCCTGCCGAGCCCGTCGATGGCGCTCGGTGTGCTGGGCATGCCCGGCATGACCGCGTACATGGGACTGATGGACATCGGCCAGCCAAAAGAAGGGGAAACCCTGGTGGTTGCCGCTGCGTCCGGCGCGGTGGGTTCAGTGGTAGGCCAGGTGGCGAAGATCAAAGGCCTGCGCGCCGTTGGCGTGGCCGGTGGAGCCGAGAAATGCAAGTACGTGGTCGAGGAACTGGGCTTCGACGCCTGTATCGATCACAAGGCGCCGGACTTCGCCGAGCAGTTGGCCAAAGCCTGCCCGAAAGGCATCGATATCTACTATGAAAACGTCGGCGGGCATGTCTTCGATGCCGTCGTCCCGCTGCTCAATCCCAAGGCGCGGATCCCTCTGTGTGGCCTGATTGCCGGTTACAACGCAACGGAAGCGCCGAATGGCCCGGATCGCCTGCCTGCCTTGCAGCGCACCTTGCTGACCAAGCGCGTACGGATTCAGGGCTTTATTGTGTTCGACGATTACGGCGACCGTCAGCCGGAATTCATCAGCGCCATGGTGCCGTGGGTGCGCGATGGCAAGGTGAAATTCCGCGAAGACGTGGTCGAGGGCCTGGAGCAGGCGCCGCAAGCGTTTATCGGACTGCTGGAGGGGCGCAACTTCGGCAAACTGGTGGTGAAGGTCGCCCAGGACTGAGGATTTGACGCTGGCCGGAGGCGCGGGTATAAACCGCGTCTCGTTGTTTTGTCGGACTTTTTCCCCATGAGCTTCAGCCCTTTGATTCGCCAACTGATCGACGCCCTGCGAATTCTGCCGGGCGTGGGTCAGAAAACTGCCCAGCGTATGGCGTTGCAGTTGCTCGAACGTGACCGCAGCGGCGGCACGCGCCTGGCCCAGGCCTTGAGTCAGGCCATGGAAGGGGTCGGACACTGCCGCCAGTGCCGTACGCTGACCGAAGACGATCTGTGCCCGCAATGCGCCGATACGCGCCGTGACGACACGCTGTTGTGCGTGGTGGAAGGGCCGATGGATGTCTACGCGGTCGAGCAGACCGGATTCCGTGGCCGTTACTTCGTGCTCAAGGGGCATCTGTCTCCGCTGGACGGGCTCGGCCCGGAGGCCATCGGTATTCCGCAGTTGATGGCACGGATCGAAGAGGCGGGCACTTTTACCGAAGTCATCCTCGCCACCAACCCGACCGTGGAAGGTGAAGCCACTGCGCACTACATTGCCCAGTTGCTCAACAACAAAGGTTTGATCGCCTCGCGCATCGCTCACGGCGTGCCGCTGGGCGGTGAACTGGAGCTGGTGGACGGCGGCACGCTGGCCCACTCGTTTGCCGGGCGCAAGCCGATTTCCCTCTGAACCCCACAATCCTGTTGAAAACCAAGCAAGCGCTCGGTTAAGTTCGGCGAACCCTTCCATGGAGTTCGCCGATGCCCGCCTTCCAGGAATACTTCGACCTCAGCCACCAAATGGTCCGCGACAGCGTCAGACGTTTCGTCGAGCGCGAGATCCTGCCGGACATCGATGCGTGGGAGGAAGCCGAGAGCTTCCCCCGTGAGCTGTATCTAAAGGCCGGTGCAGCCGGCATCCTCGGCATCGGTTATCCCGAAGCACTGGGCGGCAGTCACGAGGGTGACCTGTTCGCCAAGATCGCCGCCAGCGAAGAACTGATGCGCTGTGGCTCCGGCGGGCTGGTGGCCGGACTCGGCTCGCTCGACATCGGTTTGCCGCCGATCGTCAAATGGGCCCGGCCCGAAGTGCGTGACCGCGTCGTGCCTCTGGTACTCAGTGGCGAGAAGATCAGCGCCCTGGCGGTGACCGAGCCGGGCGGCGGTTCCGATGTCGCCAACTTGCAGACCCGCGCCGTACGCGATGGCGATCATTACCGGGTCAGCGGCAGCAAAACCTTCATCACCAGCGGCGTGCGCGCCGACTTCTACACCGTCGCGGTGCGTACCGGCGCGCCCGGTTTTGGCGGCATCAGCCTGTTGTTGATCGAGAAGGGCACACCCGGTTTCGCCGTCGGCCGGCAGCTGAAGAAAATGGGCTGGTGGGCGTCGGACACGGCTGAATTGTTCTTCGACGATTGCCGGGTGCCTGTAGGAAACCTGATCGGAGCTGAAAACATGGGATTCGCGTGCATCATGGGCAACTTCCAGAGCGAGCGTCTGGCCTTGGCGCTGATGGCCAACATGACCGCGCAACTGGCACTGGAAGAGAGTTTGAAGTGGGCGAAGGAGCGTGAGGCGTTCGGCAAACCCATCGGCAAGTTCCAGGTGATCAAGCATCGCCTCGCGGAAATGGCCACGGCGCTGGAGGTCTCACGGGAGTTCACCTACCGGCAGGCGGCGAAGATGGCGGCGGGGCAGAGCGTGATCAAGGAAATCTCCATGGCCAAAAACTTCGCCACGGACACCTCGGACCGCATCACCACCGAAGCGGTGCAGATTCTTGGCGGGTTGGGTTATATGCGCGAAAGTCTGGTGGAGCGGCTGTATCGGGATAACCGCATCCTGTCGATTGGCGGCGGGACGCGGGAAGTGATGAACGAGATCATCAGCAAGCAGATGGGACTTTGATCTGTTGTGAGGATCGAGGCCCCATCGCTAGCAGGCTAGCTCCCACATTTGGAATGCATTCCCTTGTGGGAGCTAGCCTGCTAGCGATCGCGTTCGAAAGGGCGCTACTTATTTATCAGTCAACGCAAACTGCGTCAGGCAGAAAGTAGGAATCCCCATGTCCTCCAGACGCTGCGAACCACCCAGCTCTGGCAGATCGATGATCGCCGCCGCTTCATGAACGCGGGCGCCCATGCGACGGATCAGGTTGGCCGCTGCGAGCAGCGTGCCGCCGGTGGCGATCAGATCATCGAACATCACCACCGAATCGCCTTCGCACAGGCTGTCGGCGTGCACTTCCAGAAACGCTTCGCCGTACTCGGTCGCGTAACCTTCGGCCAGCACGTCCGCCGGCAGCTTGCCTTGCTTGCGGAACAGCACCAGCGGCTTGTTCAACTGATAGGCCAGCACCGAACCGATCAGAAAACCACGCGCATCCATCGCGCCGATGTGGGTGAAGTCGGCTTCCACGTACCGGTGGGCGAAACTGTCCATCACCAGGCGCAAAGCCTTGGGCGACTGGAACAGCGGGGTGATGTCGCGAAAGATCACGCCCGGTTTCGGGAAATCGATCACAGGGCGGATCAGGGATTTGATGTCGAAGGAGTCGAAGACCATCGTCGAGGTGTCCTGGCAGGGCTGCAAACGGCGCAGTATACCCGCGGCTGAAACGATACGCTCGGCCGCGGGACGAGATCAGACTTCGAGCGAGCCGCCGGCCAGGGCGCAGAGCTGGATCGGGTCGAGGATATGGATTTCCTTGCCCTCGGCGGCGATCAGTTCGTTCTGCTGGAAGCGGGTGAAGACCCGGGACACGGTTTCCACCGCCAGCCCCAGGTAGTTGCCGATTTCATTGCGCGACATGCTCAGGCGGAACTGGTTGGCCGAGAACCCGCGAGCGCGGAAGCGTGCAGACAGGTTGACCAGGAACGTGGCGATGCGCTCGTCGGCGGTTTTCTTCGACAGCAGCAACATCATTTGCTGATCATCGCGGATTTCCCGGCTCATTACGCGCATCAACTGACGGCGCAGTTGCGGCAATTGCAGGGCCAGTTCGTCGAGGCGTTCGAACGGAATTTCACAAACCGAAGTGGTTTCCAGCGCCTGGGCGGAAACCGGGTGTTTCTCGGTGTCCATGCCGGACAGGCCGACCAGTTCGCTCGGCAGGTGGAAGCCGGTCAGTTGCTCTTCGCCGGTGTCGCTCAGGCTGAAGGTCTTCAGGGCGCCGGAGCGTACTGCATAAACGGAATCGAAGGTGTCGCCCTGGCGGAACAGGAACTCACCCTTTTTCAACGGGCGGCCACGTTTAACGATTTCGTCCAGCGCATCCATGTCTTCCAGATTCAGCGAAAGTGGCAGGCAGAGAGGGGCCAGGCTGCAATCCTTGCAATTAGCCTGGTTATGAGCGCGCAGTTTAACTGGCTCGGACATTTCTTAAATCCTTGTGGGAAAACACACATAAGGCGTAAGGGTAACCCAGCGGAGGACATTCAGGCCAGCGATTGCCTGCACGGCATAAAGCTGCAGGGACGACGGCCGATAAACAGGTATCTGACGGCTTGCAAGGAACCGCTTCGATGACTGCTATTGGTACGCTGCCCCCCGGTAACAACGGCGTTGCGTCGTTGCCGGAAAGTGCAGAGACCGCCCTCGGCCATAAGGCCGGCACAGATGAAGCATCATTGGGAACCCCGACCTTGGTCGAGGGCGTCAAAGTGTCGCTGTCCGGTGCCGCCATTGAAAAATCCGCCGGTGCCGGCGGGAAAAACCGTGATATCGAAGAAAGCGGTTTGCCGGAAAACGTTCAGCAATTGCTGAAGATGATTCGCAAGTTACGCCAGCAGATCGCCGAGAAGAACGCCCAGATCAACGCGCTGATGGCCAGCAAGACCCTCTCCAGCGAAGAGCGATTCGCCAAAATCTCAGCTCTCAAAGGCGTCATCTCTGCCCTCAACAACGGCCTGATCACCGCCAACCTGTCCCTGGCCAAGGTCATCGGCCAGTCGGGTCTGACCTCGGACCAGAACCTGAAAACCAACGCCTTGCTGATGAAAGGTTAAATCACCCGCGAGAACCGCTGACGGTTCTGCTGTTCCAGGTACGCATCGAACACCATACACACCGAACGCACCAGCAATCGGCCGGCCGGCAGCACGGTGATGCGCTCGCGATCCAGTTCGATCAGCCCGTCCTGCGCCATGCCCTGCAACTGCGGCCAGAGCGCGCCGAAGTAACCCTGAAAATCGATGTTGAAACTGCGCTCGATCTCGGCGAAATCCAGGCTGAAGTTGCAGATCAGTTGCTGAATCACTGCGCGGCGCAGGCGGTCGTCGGCATTGCACACCAGGCCACGACTGGTGGCCAGTTGTGCGCCCGCGAGGGTGTTCTGGTAGTGATTGAGATCGCTGCTGTTCTGGCAGTACAGGTCGCCGATCTGACTGATCGCCGACACGCCAAGACCGATCAGGTCGCAATGACCGTGGGTGGTGTAGCCCTGGAAGTTGCGTTGCAGGGTCGATTCTTCCTGGGCAATCGCCAGCTCATCGTCGGGCAGGGCGAAGTGGTCCATGCCGATGTAGCGGTAGCCGGCAGCAGTCAGTTGTTCGATGGTGCGTTGCAGCATTTCCAGCTTTTGCGCCGGGCTCGGCAGTTCGTTGCCGTTGATCCGCCGCTGCGGCATGAAGCGTTCCGGCAGGTGCGCGTAGTTGAACACCGAGAGCCGGTCCGGTTGCAGGCTGATGACTTCCTCGACGGTGCGGGCGAAGTTGTCCGGCGTCTGTTTGGGCAAACCGTAGATCAGGTCGATGTTGATCGAGCGAAATTGCAGGGTACGCGCCGCGTCGATCACCGCGCGGGTTTCTTCCAGGCTTTGCAGGCGATTGACCGCCCGCTGTACCGCCGGGTCGAGATCCTGCAGGCCGATGCTGACCCGGTTGAAGCCCAGCTCACGCAGCAGGCCCATGGTCGACCAGTCGGCTTCGCGCGGGTCGATCTCGATGCCGTAATCGCCGGAGTCGTCATCCAGCAGATTGAAATGCTTGCGCAGGTGCGCCATCAGTTGCCGCAATTCATCGTGGCTGAGAAAGGTCGGCGTGCCGCCACCGAAGTGCAGTTGCTCGACTTTCTGCGCCGGGTCGAGGTGGCAGGCGATCAGCTGGATTTCCTGCTCGAGCCGTTGCAGATACGGCAACGCTCGGCCGCGATCCTTGGTGATGACCTTGTTGCAGGCGCAGTAGTAGCAAATGTTCGCGCAGAACGGCACGTGCACGTACAGCGACAGCGGGCGCAGGGCCTTGCGGCTGTCGCGCAGGGCGTGAAACAGGTCGAAGGTGCCGACCTGACTGTGAAATTGCACGGCCGTCGGGTACGAGGTGTAGCGCGGCCCCGCCAGGTCGTAGCGGCGGATCAAATCGGTGTCCCAACGAATGGCGTCGAGCATGCGGGCATTCCCCCGGATAGGCTGGCAGTGTGCCGAGTCTAGGGGGGAGCGCGAAAAGGCATCTTGATTTGCATCAACGGGGAGGATTTGTATAAGTCATGCGGCCCCATCGCGAGCAGGCTCGCTCCCACGGGGGATTTCTGGTGCTCACTCGATCAATGTGGGAGCGAGCCTGCTCGCGAAGGTCGCACCGCCGATTTAATGGCCCATCAACCAGTGCTGGTGCGGCCCCGGCAGGGTCCAGATGCCGAACAGGATCACCAGCAGACCGCCGGCCATGCGCACGCTGCGTTTGCGCAACAGCGCCGTGACCCGCTCGGCTGCCAGCCCGGTGGCGAGCAACACCGGCCAGGTACCGAGCCCGAAGGCGAGCATCAACAATGCGCTGTCGACCGCATTGCCCTGGCTGGCCGACCACAGCAATGTGCTGTAAACCAGACCGCAGGGCAGCCAGCCCCACAGTGCGCCAAGCAGCAGGGCGCGGGGCAGGCTCGACACCGGCAGCAGACGATTGGCGACAGGCTGAATGTAACGCCATAGTCCGCGACCCAGGCTTTCGATGCGGGTCAGACCGCTCCACCAGCCCGCCAGATACAGGCCCATGGCGATCAGCAGCAACCCGGCCAAAACCCGCATGAACAGCGCGGCGGGACTGTTGGCCACCGCCCAGCCGGCCAGCCCGATCAGCAGACCGGCCGTGGCATAGCTGAGGATTCGTCCGAGGTTGTAGGCCAGCAGCAATCGAAAGCGTCGGCTGCGTTGTTCCTTGGGAATCGCCAGGGTCAGCGCGCCCATCAAGCCGCCGCACATGCCCAGGCAATGGCCGCCACCGAGCAGGCCGAGAATCAACGCAGACACCAGCAGCGGCGCCAGTTCAAGCATGGGGTGGCGCCTTGTCGTCCGGTTTGGCGGGGTTGGCTTCGTCCACAGCGGCGGTGTGGTTCGGGTCCTGGTCGTCGAACAGGATGCTGTGGGCCGGACCGTCGAGGTCATCGTACTGGCCGCTGTCCACCGCCCAGAAGAAGATGTAGACGGCGATGGCCACGATCAGCAGCGCGGCCGGGATCATCACGTAGAGAGCTGGCATCTGTACTCCATGCCCGTGCGGCTCAGGCCGGCAGCGGGCGGGTTTCTGACGTGGTGTTGACGGCCGGCGCACTCGGCAGGCGAGTCAGGCGCAGGGCGTTGAGCACCACGGTCAGCGAACTGATCGACATGCCGACAGCGGCCCACACTGGCGTGATCCAGCCGAGGGCGGCGAACGGCAACATGAGGCCATTGTACAGCGCGGCCCACAACAGGTTCTCGATGATCACCCGACGGGTGCGGCGGGCCAGCGTGAAGGCCTGTACCAGCGCGTCGAGCCGGTTGGACAGCAGCACCGCATCGGCACTGGTTTTCGCCAGATCGGTGGCCGAGCCCATGGCCACGCTGATGTCCGCGGCAGCCAATACCGGCACGTCGTTGACCCCGTCGCCGAGCATCAACACCTTGCGGCCGGCCTTGTGCAGTTGTTGCAGCACTTGCAGCTTGTCGTCCGGACGCAAACCGCCCCGGGCCTCATCGATGCCCAGTTCGGCAGCGACACTGGCAACCATCGGCGAACTGTCACCCGACAGCAGCAGCGTGTGCCAGCCGCGGGCCTTGCACGCGGCGAGCAGCGCGGGGGCGTCGGCGCGCAGACGATCATCGAGGACGAACCAGGCCAACGGTCCCTGAGCGTCACCGAGCAACAACCATTGGCCCGGTTCGTCGGGCATTGATGGTACGGGCGCGCCGCTGAGATCACAGACAAAATCAGCCTGCCCAATGCGCAAACGCTGTTCTGCGACCAGGCCTTCAAGCCCGAGCCCCGGTGTGCTGTGAACCTCTTCGGCGGCCAGCGGCGCCCGGCCGAAGGCCCGGGCAATCGGGTGTTCCGAACGGTTCTCCAGCGCAGCGGCCAGGCTCAGGCACCGATCACTGTCGAGGGCGCCGAGCGGGCGGATCGAACGCAGCACCAGTCGGCCCTCAGTGAGGGTGCCGGTCTTGTCGAAAATCACCGTGTCGATCTGGTTCAGGCCTTCCAGCACATGGCCGCGTGTCAACAGCAGGCCGAGTTTGTGCAGGGTGCCGGTGGCGGCGGTGAGTGCGGTCGGCGTTGCCAGTGACAATGCGCATGGGCAAGTGGCAACCAGCATCGCCAGAACGATCCAGAACGCTCGCGAAGAATCCAGTTCCCACCACAGCAGGCCGATGGCGGCCGCCGCGATCAACGACAGCAACAGAAACCATTGAGCGGCGCGGTCGGCGATTTCCGCCAGGCGTGGTTTCTCTGCCTGAGCGCGATCCAGCAAACGCACGATGGCCGACAGCCGCGTGTCCTGGCCGAGCGCCTGCACTTGAACAGTCAGCGCACCTTCTACGTTCAGCGTGCCGGCGGTGACGGCATCGCCCGGTGTGCGCGGTTGCGGCAGGTATTCGCCGGTCAGCAGCGATTCATCGATGCTCGACTGACCGTCGAGGATCTTGCCGTCCGCCGGCAGCACCGAGCCGGGCTGCACGAGTACGCGGTCGCCAAGACGCAGCTCGCTGAGCAGGATGCGTTCACTGTGGCCGGTGTCGTCGAGGCGCAGGCACGAGGCGGGCAACAGATTGACCAGTTGCGCGGTGGCAGCGGCGGTGCGTTCCCGGGCGCGGCGTTCGAGGTAGCGTCCGGCGAGCAGGAAAAGCGCGAACATCCCGACTGCGTCGAAATACAGCTCGCCGACCCCGGTGATCGAGGTCCAGATCCCGGCGATATAAGCCGCGCCGATCGCCAGCGAGACCGAAACGTCCATGGTCAGATGACGAGTGCGCAGATCGCGCATGGCCCCTTTGAAAAACGGCGCGCAGCTGTAGAACACAATCGGCGTGGTGAGGAACAGCGCGACCCAGCGCAGGATCGTGTGCAGCTCCGGGCTGAGGTCGATGTTGAATTCCGGCCAGGTCGCCATGGTCGCCATCATCGCCTGGAACCACAATAGCCCGGCAACACCGAGCTGACGCAGGGCCAGGCGGTTTTCACTGGCCAGTTGTTCGCTGGCGCGGTCGGCCTGATACGGGTGCGCGACGTAGCCGATGTGGCGCAGTTCGCCGAGGATCTGGCTCAGCGGCAACTGAGCGTCAGCCCAGCGCACATGCAGGCGATGATTGGACAGGTTCAGCCGCGCCTCGGCCACGGCGGGCAGGGTGCGCAGGTGTTTCTCGATCAGCCAGCCGCAGGCGGCGCAACTGATGCCTTCCATCAGCAGCGTGGTTTCCGCCAGCTCACCTTCGTGGCGCACGAAAGGTTGCTGCACGTCGGCGCGGTCGTACAGCGCCAGCTCGTCCACCAGTTGCACCGGCAGCGTCTCGGGGTTGGCCGAGGCTTCGCTGCGGTGTTGGTAATAGCTTTCCAGTCCACCGGCGACGATGGCTTCGGCCACGGCCTGACAGCCGGGGCAGCAGAACTCGCGGGACTCCCCGAGCACGACGGCGGTGAAGCGGCTGCCGGACGGGACGGGCAGGGCGCAGTGGTAGCAGGGGATGGGGGTGGTCATGGCATTGTCGAGGGGATAAACCCTTGGAATCGAGTGGTCCGCTTGCCCTCACCCCAGCCCTCTCCCGGAGGGAGAGGGGGCCGATTGATGTGAGCCGGAAAAATGGGTTCAGTCAGCGCAATCGTCACTGGCGAATATCAAGTCTGCAAACACCCGAGATCAGTTCCCTCTCCAGGGGGGGAGGGGGCACTTGCAGGCTGCTTACTTCTTCAGGTCTTCAGCACCCTGCAGCGGCTCG
The DNA here is from genome assembly GCF_012974785.1 of Pseudomonas fluorescens. Lineage (GTDB taxonomy): Bacteria > Pseudomonadota > Gammaproteobacteria > Pseudomonadales > Pseudomonadaceae > Aquipseudomonas > Aquipseudomonas fluorescens_BT. The sequence goes on from NZ_CP027561.1 coordinate 2,051,060, forward strand.
TCGCCCAATAACAAATCCTTGTCATGACTGACCAGCTCTTCCTCGAACATCCGCCACACGTGATCGTCCTGAGTACCCAGCAACTCAACAAAACGTCGGCCTTCGATCTTGTCGCTCAACTGGCCGATGTACCGACCGGTTTCAGTCTCGCTGCGAGCCAGGACGATCTTGCGATCCTTGTCCGGCTGGGTCGGCGAGATCAGGTTCAGTTCCAGGGTTTTCGGCTGGCTGTCGCCGCTCAGGCGCAGGTCGACTTCGCCGGTGACGTCATCCAGGTGCACGGCAGCGCGCATCTTCAGGGTCTGCGCCAGCAGTTCACGGTCCAGCGAACGGTTGATGCCCTTGCCGGCCTCGTAGTAGTTGTCGTTGACCAGGTTGTCCGGGTTGTTCACCGCGATGGTCACCATGGACAGGGTCAGGGTCACCGAGCAGGCCAGAATCCCGATGATGATCCACGGCCAGAGATGCTTGTACCAGGGGCTTGCGGCGTTTGCTGCGGGCATGTTCAGTTCTCTCAACGATTCTGTGGGCCGATGAACCGGCTCTTGGCTTCTACGTGGACGCTGTCGTCATCGGCATCCTTGAGGATGAATTTCACCTCGTTGGTGCTCGACGGCAGTTGTTCGGGCGCGCTCGACAGTTCGACCGGCATGCTGAAGATTTCCCCGGCCGGCACTTTGATCTCGCGCTTGCCTTGCAGGCGCAGATCCGGCAATCCGGCGGCTTCCAGCACATACGTGTGGTCGCGCTGATCCTTGTTCATGATCTTCAGGCTATAGACGTTTTCGATCCGGCCTTCGGCGTTTTCGCGGTACAGCACGCGGTCCTTGCTGACGTCGAAACCGACCAGCGAACGCATGAAGAATGCTGTCACCAGCAAGCTGATCATCGCCAGCAGCACCACGGCATAACCGATCAGGCGCGGACGCAGTTTATGGGTTTTCTGCCCGGACAGGTTGTGTTCGGTGGTGTAGCTGATCAGCCCGCGCGGGTAGTCCATCTTGTCCATGATGCTGTCGCAGGCATCGATGCACGCGGCGCAGCCAATGCACTCGATCTGCAGGCCGTCGCGGATGTCGATGCCGGTCGGGCAGACCTGGACGCACATGGTGCAATCGATGCAATCGCCCAGGCCCTGGGCCTTGTAGTCGACGCCTTTCTTGCGCGGGCCACGGCTTTCGCCGCGACGCGGGTCGTAGGAGACGATCAGGGTGTCCTTGTCGAACATCACGCTCTGGAAGCGCGCATACGGGCACATGTAGATGCACACCTGCTCACGCAGCCAGCCGGCGTTGCCGTAGGTGGCGAGGGTGAAGAAGCCGACCCAGAAATACGACCAGCCATCGGCTTGCCCTGTGAAGAAGTCGAACACCAGTTCGCGGATCGGCGAGAAATAGCCGACGAAGGTCATGCCGGTGACGAAACCGATCAGCAGCCACATGGCGTGCTTGGCGAACTTGCGCAGGAACTTGTTGGCACTCATGGGTGCCTTGTCGAGCTTGATGCGCTGGTTGCGGTCGCCTTCGGTGACCTTTTCGCACCACATGAAAATCCATGTCCACACGCTTTGCGGACAGGTATAGCCGCACCAGACCCGGCCGGCGTACACCGTGATGAAGAACAGGCCGAACGCGGCAATGATCAGCAGGCCCGAAAGCAGAATGAAATCCTGCGGCCAGAACGTGGCGCCGAAGATGAAGAACTTGCGCTCCGGCAGGTTCCACCACACGGCCTGGTGGCCGCCCCAGTTCAACCACACCGTACCGAAGTACAACAGGAACAGCGCCGTTCCACCCATCATCCGCAGATTGCGGAACAGGCCGGTGAAAGCACGGGTGTAGATTTTTTCTCGAGAGGCGTAAAGGTCGACGCTGTTGTTCGCGTTCTTGCTGGGTGGCGTGACGTCGTGTACCGGAATCTGGTTGCTCATCATTGCATCCCACGGCAGTGGAAAAATGCCTCGGTCGATACGTGCCGGCCGGGGTCAGAAAGGGTGTTGCGGTGGCGCAATGATACGCCTGTGATGCCGACGAACGGGTGCGACCTTTGGTCGCGTTGGGCAAAATCAATTGATGGTGTAATGACTTGAATCAATTGACTTGTAAGGGATTACCCTTTTTTGCCCGGCTATGACTGAGTCTAGGCGATCCGTCGCCGTTGCGCTGCCTGGTGATCTGCGTGGCTGAAAATAGGCTCGTTGCTGTCCGGTTGTCCAGACTTCGAGAAACAGGGATGAAGTAAGAAGTTCTGGTTTCTGTTAGTTGCATGTCTGAAACAAGTTTATTTAATTGTCTGTGTTGTGTGCTTTGAAAGGTTTCGTTTAATCGAATATGTTTGCGGCTGGCGATATTCAGTTGCCAGTTCGTATTCGAGTTAAATGGAGTTTCAAGGTTATGGCTTTAAATGGAGTTGTAAGGTTTCTGCTGGGTGTCTGTTTGTTTTCTTCTGTTACTTTGGCTCATGCCGTTGAGGGCATGCCACGGCATATGGTGTTCGCGTCCGATACGCAATATCCATGGACCGACAAGACTGACAGCGGAGAGCCGGAATCCGATGCGGACTTCGAAAAACGCGCCAAGTGGCTGGTGGACAGCCAGTTGGGCAGTATTGCCGAGTTTCGAAATGCCCACGGGGGGCAGGCGGCAGTCCCGTTGATGATCAATGGTGACATGACCGCTTTCGGTCACGGTTGGCAGCGCTCGTATATGAAGTCGGCCCTGCAAAAGTACTTCAAGGACGATTATCTGTATGGTTTGGGTAATCATGATTACGAGAATAACGTGGACGACTGTTTCAGCAATAGTTGTGCGGCGGGCAGTGTTGTCGAGTTCAATGAACATCATAAAGGGAAGGTGGATAACTTTGATCTCAAGGTGACGGGTGCTTTTCTGGGTGTTCGCTATTCGGGCAGTCTCGCCTACTCGAAAAGCATCGGCGAAGTTCACCTTGTGCAGCTTAATAATGAACCCACCTACACCACGAAGATCGCTCATGCATTGAATCCGACAACCTTCAATATCACCAGCGCACTGGACTGGCTGGAAAACGATTTGAGGGTGGCGAGAGCCCAGGGTTACGCGATCATCATCAACATGCACAAGTGGGATGACTGGCAGGGAGACTGGCAACAGGAGCAACGCTTTCTGGACATGGTCGAAAAGTATCAAGTCACCGCCATCTTTGCAGGTCATTACCATAGGCGAGGGGGTGGCAAGCGCTGGATGGGTCAGGTGCCGATGTTTCTCAGCGGCGCAACGTCCCAGCAGACGTACCTGACCGCCAGCTTCTCAGGTGATCGCAAGCAGTTGCAGGTCAACCTGATCGAGAACAATGACTGGAAAAACCCGCGTTTCGTGCACTCGGTTCCGGTGAAGTCCATCTGGGCCAATCGGCCTGAGTAATGTCCGGTTCACCGCCTTCATTGGTTTTATCCGGAGCACCGGACTTTATTCAGGGATGACAATGTATGAACGAAAGCACTCTCAAGGCACTTGGCGTTACTCAGGAAGCAATTGATGCACTGAACGTCGTTCTCAATAGCGCCATTCCGGGCGTCTCCGTTGCCGCCGCGCACTTGCAAGCGGCGCTGGCAGCGCTTGAGTCGGCCGACGCTGCAGAGCAGACGAAGGAGCCGGCCAGACAACACAAACCTTCGGGCCTGGACAGTCTTGGCGCAGGCAATATTCTTTGAATCAATAGAGAGGAAACAAAAAGGCCCCGCCAGTTCTCACGGGCGGGGCCTTTTTTCGCTTCAAGCGTCGGCCTTACTGAGCCTCTGCTTCCGGTGCTTTTTCACCGTGAGACAGGCTGTAAACATAAGCCGCCAGCAGGTGAACCTTGTCGTTGCCTTGCAATTGTTCCTGGGCAGGCATCTGGCCCTGACGGCCGTAACGAATGGTCTGCTGCAGTTGCGCGAAGCTCGAACCGTAGATGAACGCGGCCGGGTGGGTCAGGTTGGGGGCGCCCATGGCTGGCGTACCTTTACCTTCCGGACCGTGGCAGGCCACGCAGTTGGCAGCGAACAGCTTCTGGCCGTTGGCCGGATCCGCCTTGGTGTCTTCCGGCAGCTTGCGGCCATCCAGATTGGTCAGCACGAACGCGGCCACGTCGGCCACGCCTTGCTCACCGATCACTTCAGCCCAGGCCGGCATCACCGCGTGACGACCGCCCATGATGGTGGTCTTGATGGTTTCCGGCTCGCCGCCCCAGCGCCAGTCGGCGTCGGTCAGGTTCGGGAAACCATAAGCGCCCTTGGCGTCGGAACCGTGGCAGACCGAGCAGTTGGAGGCAAACAGACGGCCACCCATCTTCAGGGCTTGCGGATCCTTCGCCACTTCTTCAATCGGCATGGCGGCGAACTTGGCGAAGATCGGACCGAACTTGGCGTCCGAGCGCGCCATTTCCTTTTCCCACTCGTGAACGCCGGTCCAGCCGGTCTGGCCGTTGGCGAACGCGGTCTGCTTCTCGGTATCGAGGTAGTTGTAGCCCGGCAGCAGGCCTTTCCAGTTGCCCAGGCCCGGGTACAGCACCAGATAACCCAGCGCAAACACGATGGTGCCCACGAACAGCATGAACCACCATTTCGGCAGCGGGTTGTCGTACTCCTCGATACCGTCGAAGGAGTGGCCGACCGTCTCGTCGGTCTGCTCGGTGCGCTGGCCCTTGCGGGTCGACAGCAACAGCCAGGTCAGGGAAAAGATCGTACCGAGACTGAGGACTGTGACGTACAGACTCCAGAATGTAGTCATTCTTTGTTACTCCTAGAAGCTTGCTCGACGTGCTTGATGGCTTCGGGATCATCCGCGAAGGGCAGCAAGGTCGCGTCTTCAAACTCCGACTTGCGCTTGGGGCTGAACACCCACAACGCCAGGCCGATGAAGGCAACCATCACGACAACGGTGCCCAGGCCTCGAATCATCCCGATATCCATTAAGAATCACCGTTTGCTTTTGATGATGGTGCCCAGGCCTTGCAGATAGGCCACCAGCGCGTCCATTTCGGTTTTGCCCTTCACGGCATCTCTTGCACCGGCGATGTCTTCGTCGGTGTAAGGGACGCCAAGCGTGCGCAACACTTCCATTTTTTTGGCCGTGTCTTTGCCGTCGAGCTTGTTTTCTACGAGGAACGGGTAGGCCGGCATTTTCGACTCGGGGACGACGTTGCGCGGGTTGTACAAGTGCGCACGCTGCCAGTCATCGGAGTAACGACCGCCGACGCGGGCCAGGTCCGGGCCGGTACGCTTGGAACCCCACAGGAACGGGTGATCCCAGACGCTTTCACCGGCGACCGAGTAGTGGCCGTAGCGTTCGGTTTCGGCACGGAACGGACGGATCATCTGCGAATGGCAGCCGACACAGCCGTTGGCGATGTAAACGTCGCGGCCTTCCAGTTCAAGGGCAGTGCGCGGCTTCATGCCTTCGACCGGCTTGTTGGTGACGTCCTGGAAGAACAGCGGAACGATTTGGGTCAGGCCACCGACGCTGACGGCGATGACCATGAAGAAAGCCAGCAGGCCAATATTCTTCTCGACAGCTTCATGCTTCATCAGTGAGCTCCAACTACGGCGATCTTGGCGGCGGCTTCAGCTTCAGCCGGGTCCGAGGCGCGAACGGTGCGCCACACGTTGTAGGCCATCAACAGCATGCCGCTGGCAAAGAACGCACCGCCCAGGGCGCGAACGATGTAGCCAGGGTGGCTGGCCTGCAGCGCTTCGACGAACGAGTAGGTGAGGGTGCCGTCATCGTTGATTGCACGCCACATCAGGCCTTGGGTGATGCCGTTGACCCACATCGATGCGATGTACAGCACGGTACCGATGGTCGCGAGCCAGAAGTGCGCGTTGATCAGACCGACGCTGTGCATCTGTGCGCGGCCGAACAGTTTCGGGATCATGTGGTAGATCGCGCCGATCGAGATCATCGCGACCCAGCCCAGAGCGCCGGCGTGTACGTGGCCGATGGTCCAGTCGGTGTAGTGCGAGAGCGAGTTGACGGTCTTGATCGCCATCATCGGACCTTCGAAGGTCGACATGCCGTAGAACGCCAGCGATACCACGAGGAAACGCAGGATCGGGTCGGTGCGCAGCTTATGCCAGGCGCCCGACAGGGTCATCATGCCGTTGATCATGCCGCCCCAGCTTGGCGCCAGCAGGATGATCGACATCGCCATGCCCAGCGATTGCGCCCAGTCCGGCAGTGCGGTGTAGTGCAGGTGGTGGGGACCTGCCCAGATGTACAGAGTGATCAGCGCCCAGAAGTGCACGATCGACAGACGATAGGAGTAGATCGGACGCTCGGCCTGTTTCGGCACGAAGTAATACATCATCCCCAGGAAGCCGGTGGTCAGGAAGAAGCCCACGGCGTTGTGGCCGTACCACCACTGGATCATCGCGTCGGTCGCGCCCGAGTAGGCCGAGTAGGACTTGAACAGGCTGACCGGCAGCGACATGTGGTTGACGATGTGCAGCATCGCGGTCACGACGATGAACGCACCGTAGAACCAGTTACCGACATAGATGTGCTTGGTTTTGCGCTTGGTGATGGTGCCGAAGAACACCAGACCGTAGGTGACCCAGACAATGGCCAGCAAAATGGCGAGAGGCCATTCCAGTTCCGCGTATTCCTTGGTGGTGGTGTAACCCAGCGGCAAGGTAATGATCGCGCCGACGATCACCGCTTGCCAGCCCCAGAAGGTGAAGGCCGCGAGGCTGTCGGAAATCAGTCGCGTCTGGCAGGTTCGCTGCACGACATAGTAGGAAGTGGCAAACAGTGCACAACCACCGAAGGCGAAAATCACCAGGTTTGTGTGCAACGGGCGCAGGCGTCCAAAGCTCGTCCACGGCAGACCGAAGTTCAACTCCGGCCAGACCAGTTGCGAGGCAATGAAGACACCGAGCCCCATGCCAAGGATCCCCCAGACCACCGTCATGATGGCGAACTGGCGGACTACCTTATAGTTATAAGCAGTCGGACTGATTGCTGTGCTCATTCTAAGGTTCCACGGTTTGGGTGTTTTATTAGGATTAAAATCGGCCGCAAGTATGTAGAAAGCAGGGGGTCAATGCAACGCGCCATGACCTGGGTCAATGCTTTCCAACGCTGATTCTGCGGCCTTTCCATGCGCCGCGTAAGGACAAAATTGCCCTCGGGCAAAATGTCGCAGCGGACGAAAAAAGCGAGGGGTTCCGGTCGGATGTAACGGGGTGTGTTCGAACGCTCGGTTCGGGTGACGGACGGTAATCGGCACGACAGCCGGTATCTACCGGCCTTTGCGGCCATGTCAGTCAGCCGATTCGTTCAACACCTCGCTCAGGGTCGACCTGGAACCGGCACGGGCCAGTCCGCATCGAGCAAGCGTAGACCCGAATCCGGGTAACCGAAAGGAGAGGGTGTGAAGGGGTGCGACAATGCGTCGCAAAGAGGCTGGAAACTGCCGCACTGGAAACGTGCGGCAGTGTTGTACTCAATAATTACTGTTTTTTGTCTTCAGTAATAAGTTTTTCTGTATTCAGTCCATGACTCAAGCTGTACACATAAGCGGCCAGCAATTGCACTTTATCGTTGCCCAGCAGCTCGTTCTGAGCCGGCATGTGACCCTGACGACCATGGCGAATGGTCTGCTCAAGCTGGGTCAGGCTGGTGCCATAGATAAATCCGGCCGGGTGCGTCAGATTCGGCGCACCCATGGCTTCAGTGCCCTGGCCGGTTGCCCCATGACAGGCTACGCACATGGTGCTGAACGTCTGCTGTCCGGCTTGCAGGTCGGCCTTGTTGTCCGTCGGTAGTGGCAGCCCGGCCAGTTCGTGACGAACATAGGCGGCGACGTTCTTCACGCCAACCTCGCCGAGGGATTCGCCCCAGGCCGGCATCGCCGCCATCCGGCCACCCATGATGGTGGTCTTGATGGTTTCGGCGCTGCCGCCCCAACGCCAGTCCTTGTCGGCGAGGTTAGGGAAACCGAACGCGCCCTTGGCGTCCGAGCCGTGGCACACCGAGCAGTTGGAGGCAAACAGGCGGCCGCCCATTTTCAGCGCCTGAGGATCCTTCGCCACTTCTTCCACCGGCATGGCGGCGAATTTGGCGAAGATCGGCCCGAATTTGGCGTCAGCCTTGCTCATTTCCTTTTCCCATTCGTGGACGCCGGTCCAGCCGTCCTCGTAGCCGGGCAGGATGCCTTTCCAGTTGCCCAGGCCCGGATAAAGGATCAGATAACCCACGGAAAACACCAGCGTGCCGGCGAACAGCATGAACCACCACTGCGGCAGCGGGTTGTCGTACTCCTCGATGCCGTCGAAGCTGTGGCCCATGGTCTGGTCGACGCTGCCCTTGGTCTCGCCCCGACGGGTGCCGACCAGCAGCCAGGTCAGGCCGATCAGGCTGCCGATGGTCAGTACGCAGATCCACGTACTCCAGAAGGTGGTCATGGCCGGGTACTCCTTGTTTCAGATGCTTGGGTTGGGTCGGGTTGCGGCTCGTCGGCAAACGGCAGCAGGCGCGCTTCGGCGAATTCCGGCGTGCGCTTGCGGTTGAACACCCACAGGGTCAGGCCGACGAAGGCCACGAACACCACGACCGTGCCGAGGCCGCGAATCAGCCCCGCGCTCATTTCAAAGACCATCTCTCACCTCTTGCTCTTGATAGCAGTGCCAAGCACTTGCAGGTAGGAGACGAGGGCGTCCATTTCGGTCTTGCCCTTGAGGCTCGCCACCGCGCCGCTGATGTCGTCGTCGGTGTACGGCACGCCGAGGGTGCGCATGGCCTTGAGCTTGGTTTCGGTGTGGCTGCTGTCGACCGGTTGCGTGACCAGCCATGGGTAGGCCGGCATTTTCGATTCCGGTACGACGTTGCGCGGGTTGTACAAGTGCGCACGGTGCCAGTCATCCGAGTAACGTGCGCCGACCCGGGCCAGGTCCGGACCGGTACGTTTCGAACCCCACAGGAACGGGTGATCCCACACGCTCTCGCCGGCCACCGAGTAGTGCCCGTAGCGTTCGGTTTCGGCGCGGAACGGACGAATCATCTGCGAATGGCAACCGACGCAGCCTTCGCGGATGTAGATGTCGCGGCCTTCCAGTTGCAGCGCGGTGTAGGGCTTCATGCCTTCCACCGGTTTGTTGGTCACGTCCTGGAAGAACAGCGGGACGATCTGGGTCAGGCCGCCGATGCTCACGGCGAACACCATCAGCAGCATCAGCAGGCCGACGTTCTTTTCAATCGTTTCGTGTTTCATGGCGGACTCCTCAGGCCATCTGCGCGGCAGCAACGACGTCAGCAGGCTGCGAGGCCCGCACGGTGCGCCAGGTGTTGTAAGCCATCAGGAACATGCCGCTGAGGAAGATCGCCCCGCCAATCAGCCGCACGACGAAGCCTGGGTGGCTGGCCACCAGGGTTTCGACGAAGGAGTAGGTCAGCGTGCCGTCCTCGTTGACTGCGCGCCACATCAGGCCCTGGGCGATGCCGTTGACCCACATCGAGGCGATGTAGAGCACGGTGCCGATGGTTGCGAGCCAGAAGTGCGCGTTGATCAGGCCGATGCTGTGCATCTGCTCTTTGCCGAAGACTTTCGGGATCATGTGGTACAGCGCGCCGATGGAAATCATCGCCACCCAGCCGAGCGCACCGGCGTGTACGTGGCCGATGGTCCAGTCGGTGTAGTGGGAGAGGGCGTTCACCGTCTTGATCGCCATCATCGGACCTTCGAAGGTCGACATGCCGTAGAACGCCAGCGACACCACCAGGAAGCGCAGGATCGGGTCGCTGCGCAACTTATGCCAGGCGCCCGAGAGGGTCATCATGCCGTTGATCATGCCGCCCCAGCTCGGCGCCAGCAGTACCAGCGACATCACCATGCCCAGCGACTGCGCCCAGTCCGGCAGCGCGGTGTAGTGCAAGTGGTGCGGGCCGGCCCAGATGTACAGGGTGATCAGCGCCCAGAAGTGCACGATCGACAGGCGATACGAATACACCGGACGTTCGGCCTGTTTCGGCACGAAGTAGTACATCATCCCGAGGAAACCGGCGGTGAGGAAAAAGCCTACGGCGTTGTGGCCGTACCACCATTGCACCATCGCGTCGGTTGCACCGGCGTACACCGAGTAGGACTTGGTGAAGCTCACCGGCAACTCAAGGTTGTTGACGATGTGCAGGATCGCCACGGTGATGATGAACGCGCCGAAGAACCAGTTGCCCACGTAAATGTGCTTGGTCTTGCGCTGCATGATCGTGCCGAAGAACACGATGGCGTAGGCGACCCAGACGATGGTGATCAGGATGTCGATCGGCCATTCCAGCTCGGCGTATTCCTTGGAACTGGTGTAACCCAGTGGCAGGCTGATGGCCGCCAATAGAATCACAAGCTGCCAGCCCCAGAAGCAGAACGCGGCGATTTTCGGCGCAAACAATTGCGTCTGGCAGGTGCGCTGTACCGAGTAGAACGAACTGGCGAACAAGGCACAGCCGCCGAACGCGAAGATCACCGCGTTGGTGTGCAGCGGGCGCAGGCGTCCGAAGCTGGTCCACGGCAGGTTGAAGTTGAGTTCGGGCCAGACCAATTGAGCCGCGAGAAAAACCCCGAGCCCCATGCCGACGATGCCCCACACCACCGTCATAATGGCGAATTGGCGGACCACCTTGTAGTTGTAGGCGGTACTGATAGAAGTGTTCATGGTTCCCCATCCACGGTTCAGCCGAAGTGAGCGCCAACAGCGCGTCCTTCGCCTGGAGTTATAGGCAGACTAAAAGCGAGGCAAGCATGGACAAACAGCACAAGGCCAGTATTGACGGGGATCAATGGGCGCAGTGCCTGCGGGATCACGGGTGGCTTTGGGATGCGGCTGTTGGTGAGGCTTCGGCGACGCTGATCTTGGCGCATGGGGCGGGGGCGCCGATGGATAGCGACTGGATGAACGATATGGCTGGGCGCCTTGCTGGGCTTGGTATCAACGTGTTGCGGTTTGAGTTTCCTTATATGGCGCAGCGGCGGGTTGATGGGGTCAAACGACCGCCGAATCCTGCGGGGAAATTGCAGGAGTGCTGGCGTGAGGTTTATGGTTTGGTGCGACTTCATGTCGCTGGTCTGCTCGCGATTGGCGGGAAGTCCATGGGGGGGCGGATGGCGAGTTTGCTGGCTGATGAGCTTGGCGCTGATGCGTTGGTTTGTCTGGGGTATCCGTTTTATGCGGTGGGGAAGCCGGAGAAACCTCGGGTTGAGCATTTGGCTGCTTTGCGGACGCGGACGTTGATTGTTCAGGGGAGCGGGATGCGCTTGGCAATCGGGACGCTGTCGAAGGGTATTCCTTATCGCCGAGTATTGAAGTGTTTTGGCTGGCGGCGGGAGATCATGATTTTAAGCCGCTCAAGGTTTCCGGATTTACGCATGAGCAGCATTTGGCTTTGGCGGCGGAGAGGGTTGCCGGGTTTCTTCGTTGAGTCTTTTTTGGGGGCATATCCGTTGCTGCGGTTATGGCTGCTTAGGGTTCCGCCCTTACGGCGGGTCACTTTTGGCAAACGCCCCAAAAGTAACCAAAAGGTCTTGCTCCTACGTCCGGCCCGCTCGCTGGGGCTCGGGGTCCCTTCGCTCCGGGATTCATCCGGGGGGCATCGCCTACGGTTTGCTTCGCTGCACCTCCTCTCGATGTGTTTGGCTTCGCCAAACGGTCGCTGCGCTCCCCCCCCCCGGATGAATCCCTCCACTCAGCCTTCCGACGTCGCCCGTGGATCAAGATCAAAAGCGGTACTCGAGCTAACGCTCATCGTTTTGAGTGGTTAAGGGCCGATTGAAGTGCTGTTCAAAACCTGAGTTCAACTCGGTATCCCACGTCGGCGTACCTCGTCCAAACACCTCGGTCAGTCCCCTCTCCCACGGGGAGAGGGCTAGGGTGAGGGGGAGGGTTTGACTGACACACCACAAAAACCGAAAGCTCCCCCAGCCCAGCATTTCCAGCGCATAAACACGATCGCGTAACCACGTTTAAAGTACACGAACCGTTACGCCATAAGGGCTACAACACCTTGCGTCGTTGCCTACGCGTACGCCAGAATCCGCCGGCTTACGCGACTATAGGGTGGGCTATATCGTTTCCCTGTCACTGAAAAACAGTGATCGGGTTTGGTAGCCCGTCTGTAATAGCTGTGTGGCAACACCGTATGCAGTCCCTTTCTTGGGGCTCGGTTTTATGGTGGTCATGCGTGGGGCTCATTCGTGGGCGCCGGGTTCCTATTGCAGCCGGTCTACCAACCCGCGTATGGCCGCCACCCATCGTTTGGTAGCGTGGGTGATGGCTCCTTGAAGTCTGGGATAGGAGTTACATCTATGTTCAAAGTCACACCCAACCCACCAGAAACCGATTCAATCCCCTACGACGCCGCACTCGAAGCCGAAAACATAAAAACGGCAACCGAGCGGGCGATCAATCATTACCTTGATCCTGGGGCGCAGAAGACATCCAAGCCATCGCGCAAGCCGGGCAGGATTTATCTGGTCAATCCAACGGTGGATGACGAGACGCTGCTGGTCGAAGCGTGCGAAACGCTGTCGTCGGCCAGTGACATGGCCCGGGTTATTGGCGACACCGTCGATCCGTCGCAGCGCAAGGCGATGCAGATACTGCAGCAGGTCATCATGCTGAGTGAGCTGCTGGTCAATCGCGTGCTGAATAACCATCACGTCTCGCGGTAGTTGCGGCCTCGGTGAGGGGCTTGTCCCCTCACTGCCAGGCAGCCGTCTATAAAAATCCTCAAGCGACTCTTTCCGGAGTTTCAGCTGATGTCCAAGACCGTCATTCCACCGGTAGAAGATCCGGTGTCCCCCTACGAATTTCCCGATTCAAGAAAGCTCCACGACGCCGCCGAACGCGCCCTCGACTATTACCTGACACCCGCAGCCCGGATCATGGCCACGCCCTACACCCCAAACGACATGTTCATGGTCAACCCGCAAACCGACACGGAGTCCTTGCTGGCCAACGCCTGCGAGTCGCTCGCGTCAGCCACGGTCATGCTCGGCGACTTTGCCGGCCTGCTGGAAGGGCCGAACCGCAAGACCCTGTTGGGCATTGCTCAAGTGGTGATGTTGGGCGAGTTGGCGGTGAATCAGGCGTTGGATAACCTCGTGCCAAAGGAGTAAGTAACAAGGCAAAAAAAAACCGGAAGCTCTCGCTATCCGGTTTTTTTTGTATTGCAGAACAATCAGCGGTTAAACCGCTCCACCAACGAGTATTGCGTGTTGGCAGTCTTCGTCAGCTCTTCACTCAGCAACGCCGAGTTATGCGCCTGTTCCGAGGTCTGGTCCGCCAGTTCCGAAATGTTGCTGATGTTGCGGCTGATTTCTTCAGCCACGGCACTTTGCTCTTCGGTCGCGGCGGCGATCTGGGTGGTCATGTCCGTGATGTTGGCCACCGCTTCGCTGATGCCCACCAGTGCCTGATCCGCTTCCAGCACCCGCGCTACGCCTTCTTCCGCCTGGCGATGGCCGGCTTCCATGGTTTGTACGGCGCTGGACGCAGTCTGTTGCAGCTTGGCGATCAGGGCGTGGATCTGGCCGGTGGATTCGCTGGTGCGTTGTGCCAGTTGGCGGACTTCGTCGGCAACTACCGCAAAACCACGGCCCATTTCACCGGCACGTGCTGCTTCAATCGCGGCGTTGAGGGCCAGCAGGTTGGTCTGGTCGGCGATGCCTTTGATCACGTCGACCACGCCGCCGATTTCGTCGCTGTCCTTGGCCAGTTGCGTGACGGTCAGGCCGGTTTCACCGACCACCACCGACAGGCGCTGGATGGCTTCGCGGGTTTCGCCGGCGATGTCGCGGCCGCGACCGGTCAGGCGATTGGCTTCCTGGGTGGCGTCGGCGGTGCGTTGGACGTGGCTCGCCACTTCTTGCGTGGTGGCGGCCATCTGGTTGACGGCGGTGGCGACCTGTTCGGTTTCCACGCGCTGGCGTTCCAGACCGCTGGAACTGTTGTGCGCCAGGGCGTCGGACTGTTTGGCCTGATCGGTCAGGTGCTCGGCGGTGTCCTGCAGACGGGTCAGGCAGGTTTTCAGTCGGGCTTCCTGGCTGAGGATCGACATTTCCAGACGCGCCTGGGCGCCACGGCTGTCGGTGTACATTTGCGCGATCAACGGGTCGGACGTGGTCTGCTCGGCCAGACGCAGCAGGCGCTTGAGCCCGCGTTGCTGCCATTGCAGGCCCAACAGACCCAGCGGCACCGACAGACCGGCGGCGAGGGCAAAGCCCCAATGCGAGTTCAGGGTGGCGCCGATCATGAAACTCAACTGGCTGACCAGAATGAACGGCAGCCAGTCCTGCACGATCGGCAGCCATTTGTCGCTCGAAGGAATCGCCGACTTGCCCTGGTTGATGCGTTGGTAGAGCGCTTCGGCACGGCGGATCTGTTCGGCAGTGGGTTTGACCCGCACCGACTCGTAACCGATCACCTGACTGCCATCGAACACCGGCGTTACATAGGCGTTAACCCAGTAATGGTCACCGGATTTGCAGCGGTTCTTGACAATGCCCATCCATGGCAAGCCTTGTTTCAGTGTGCCCCACATATGCGAAAACACCGCCGCCGGGACGTCGGGGTGACGAACCAGGTTGTGCGGCGCACGGATCAGTTCCTCACGCGAGAACCCGCTGATTTCGACGAAAGCGTCGTTGCAGTAGGTGATCACGCCCTTGGCGTCGGTTGTGGAAATCAACCGTTGCTGAGCCGGGAAAGTCCGTTCGCGTTGTGTAATGGGCTGGTTGTTACGCATGGTTTTTCAATCCGCAAGGCTTTGAAAGGTTGTCGGCGGGGTCGGCCATTTATTGAAGTTTTTTTTCATTTATCAGTACGGCGTCGCAAAACGGGCCTTGCTTCAACCCGCGAGCATCGGATAAGTGAACAGGCCGAAATGCAGCAGGTTCAGGCCAAAATGCGTGGCGATCGCTGCAGCAAGCCCGCCAAATCGGTAGGCCAGACCATAGCCGACACCCGCCAGGCCCGCCAGCAACACCCATTGCCAGCCAGCGCCCACATGCACCAGGCCGAACAGCAGGGACGCGAGCAGCAGCGCGAGGTTGTCGCCGTAGGGCAGGTGTTTGAAACGCCGGCTGAGGCCACCCTGTATATAGCCGCGAAACAGCGCCTCTTCGACCAGCGTCACCAGCAGCAGATTGTTCAGCACCCACAGCCACGCCTGATCCGGCCATTTCGGTGCCCAGGTGATCATGCCCAGCAACACCGCGCCGCCCAGCGCCAGAATCACACTCAACGTCAGTGCCAGCGCGGTGGCGTAGACCGTCAGGCGCAACGAGCGCCGCGCGACGATCCACGGGCAAACCAGCAACAGCCAGAAGCCGATCAGCGGTTTGTCGAGATTCACGAACATCGAGAACGGCACGGCGTTGTCAGTGAAACGTTGCGCGGGGATGGCCCGGCCGTTGTAGAAACCCGGCAGCCAGTGCATGGCCAGCGCCACGGCCAGCACGATAAACAGGCCATGGCCGAGAAAACGCCCCACCGGCACGGTTTGCTGGCGCACGGCGTAACCGGCGAAAACCAGCAGTGCAATGGAGATCAGCGCCAGCCAGCCGAGCTGGCCGAAGCTCAGCGCCAATCCGTAACCAAGGCTGAGAAGCCCGAGATAGAGCCATGGCAGAGCTGTCATGGAAAGTCCTTGTGCACGATTTGTGGACAGGCTTTCTACACGGCTGGGGGCGAGGGGACAAGTGAAGGTGTGGCGAGAAACCGGGACAACTCGCAAACCTGTGGCTGACACTGAGACCTGTGAGAGACCTGTGGGAGCTGGCTTGCCAGCGATGGCGTCTGCACAGTCGACATCTTCATTAACTGACTCACCGCTATCGCTGGCAAGCCAGCTCCCACAAGTTCTCGGGTGTGGCTGAAATGTCAGCGCAGGTTGAGTTTCGCCGCCGCACGCTCGGTGATTTCAGTGCGCAGTTTCAGCGAAGGCGCTGCACGCTTGCGGGCTTCTTCAACAACAGCACCCGGCGCCGTCTCCGGGCTACCCGCATCAAACGGCGGCGCCGGCGCATATTCCAGCTGCAACTGCACCAGTTGCGCCGTGTCGACGCCCACCAGCTCCTGCGCCAGGGTCAGGGCAAAATCGATCCCGGCCGTGATGCCGCCCCCGGTGAACAGATTGCCGTCGCGCACCACCCGATCCTTCACCGGGATTGCGCCCAATGTCGGCAGCAGATCGTGATAAGCCCAGTGCGTGGTCGCCCGTTTGCCCTGCAACAGTCCCGCCGCGCCAAGCACCAGCGAACCGGTGCACACCGACGTCACGTAACGCGCCTGCGCGGCTTGCGCCTTGATAAAGGCCAGCGTCTGTTCATCCTCCATCAACGGCCCGACCCCGGCGCCGCCGGGTACGCAGATCACGTCCAGATCCGGGCAATCCTCGAACGTGGTGGTGGGTTTCAGCACCAGCCCGGTGCTGGAAGTCACCGGCACCAGATCTTTCCAGACCAGATGCACTTGCACGTCCGGCAATGAGGCCAGCACGTCGTACGGGCCGGTCAGGTCGAGTTGCTGCACCTGGGGAAACAACAGAAAACCGATCTGCAACGCCATGATTCTTCTCCGTGAAAAGGGGGTAGACGGCTTCACTGTAGGCGCGTAGGTTTTGGCGCATACGCCAATCAGCCCACGAATTACGCCAAATGCCGAAAACCATCCACGTACTCGCGTTCGCCAATGTGCAACTGCTCGATGTCACCGGCCCGTTGCAGGTCTTCGCCTCGGCCAACGACATCGCCCGCCAGCAGGGTTTGCCCGCGCCGTATGCGCCAACGGTCATCGCCAGTGGCGGCGGGGCGGTGAGTTCTTCCGCCGGGTTGGCGATGCTGGCCGAACCACTGCCGAAACAGCCCAGTGATACGCTGATCATCGCCGGCGGCTGGGGCGTTTACGCCGCTGCCGAAGACACCGGGTTGGTGAGTTGGGTGCGTGAACACGCCAACGGCTGTCGACGCGTGGCTTCGGTCTGCACCGGCGCCTTTCTGCTGGCGGCCAGCGGCTGGCTCGACGGTCGCCGGGTCGTCACCCACTGGACCCGCTGTGAGCAACTGGCGCAGCAGCACCCGCGCTTGCAGGTCGAACCCAATCCGATCTTCATCAACGACGGCCCGGTCTGGACCTCGGCGGGCGTTACCGCCGGCATCGACCTGGCGCTGGCCATGGTCGAAGACGACCTCGGCCGCGACATGGCCCTGGACGTCGCCCGGCAACTGGTGGTGTTCCTCAAACGCCCGGGCGGGCAGTCGCAATTCAGCGTGACGCTGTCGCTGCAAAAACAGGGCAACCGCTTCGACGATCTGCACGCGTGGATTGCCGAGCACCTGACCTGCGACCTGGGCATCCCGACCCTCGCCGAACAGGCCGGCATGAGCGAACGCAGCTTCGTGCGCCACTACCGCGCCGACACCGGCCAGACCCCGGCCCGGGCCATCGAACTGATCCGCGTTGAAACCGCGCGCCGGTTGTTGAGCGATACCGGATTGCCGATCAAACGGGTTGCGGCCAATTGTGGGTTTGGCAGTGAAGAGACGTTAAGACGCAGTTTCCTGCGGGCCATGGGCGTGACGCCGCAAGCGTATCGGGAGCGTTTTTCGGTTAGCGCTGGAGCAGATCCAGTAATGCCTTGAGTGTTCCGCCCGGCGCTTCCTCGGGAATGTTATGCCCGACACCGGCCAGCACCCGCCGCTCATAAAGTCCGGTGAAGTGATGGTCATCTTCATCGTCCGCCGGTGCTGGGCCTACACCATCATCAGCACCGCACAGCGAAATCGTCGGAACGCCGATCGCCGGTTGTTTCTCCAGCGCTTGCTCCATCCACTCCAGCGCCGGATCGCCCGGCGCATACATGAAGCGATGGCGGTAGGAGTGAATCACCACCTCAACGAAATCCGGGTTGTCGAACGCCGGCGCGCTCAGCGGAAAACGCTCGGCGTTCCGCGCCCAGGTCGGTGACCACAATTGCCACAGCAACTCGCACAGCGCCCGTCGATTCTGCGTCAGCCCTTCAACGCCACGGGGTGTGTGGAAGTAGTACTGATACCAGTAACGATGCTCGCTCTGCGGATCCAGCGGCTGGACCGAATTCGGAATGTCCTGCAGGTTGTAGCCATCGCCCGTCACCAACCCGCGCACCCGCTCAGGGAACAGCGCCGCCACAATGCACGCCGCCCGACCGCCCCAGTCGTAACCGCACAACGTCGCTTGTTCGATACCCAGTGCGTCCATCAGATCCAGCAGATCCTGAGCCAGCGCCGCTTGCTGGCCGGAGCGCAACGTGTCCGAGCTGTTGAAACGGGTCGGCCCGTAGCCGCGCAGGTACGGCACGATCACCCGATAACCTTTGGCGGCGAGGGGCGAGGCGATTTCGTCGTAGGCGCGGGGGGAGTAGGGGAAGCCGTGAAGAAGGATGACCGGCGTGCCGTTTTCCGGGCCGTGATGCTCGTAGCCGATGGTCAGGCTTTCAGTTTTGCAAAACTGCATCACGGCTTGGGTCATACGGGATTCCTCAAGTTTCGGCTTCCGCCACCTGATTGAAATACTTGCTGCGATCCGGCGTAAACGTCACCACCATCTTGGTCCGCGAGCAGGTCATGACCCGTTCGGAACCCAGGTCGATATCCAGATCTTCCCCACGCAACCCCTGCCACTGGGCGAGGTATTTCAGTGATCCGTATTTTTCATTCTTTTTCAGGCTGCGACTGACTCCACCTTTCCAGCCCAGCACCGGCAACTCATCGGCGCTGCAGCGTTGGGCGAGGTCGGGGAAGCGGGTGGCGCGCTGGCGGCCGATTTCCCAGCATTTGATCAGGCCCTTGTCGGCGGCTTCCCACAGTTCGTCGCGGGTCAGGCCAGACCTCAACGGGGAATCGATGGGGCGGTGGATGCGTTGGCTCATTCTGGTTCCTTGAATCGGGTTTTTATTGGACAGCTCCGCTGTGCCCGTTGCGGTGGATGGTAGGGGGGGATGTAACAGCTGGCAACAAGGTATTTCGGGGTGTAAGTGCGAGTCGAGGGCCAAGCGTTACACGGGGTTGGCAGGTTTTTGCAGGTCGCGCCTTCAACAAGTTGTATCGAAAGGAATCGATTGTGTGGGCCAGCCCTTCAACCGCAAGGCTTGGGGGTGTTTGCCGTTCGTAGGTAGCCATCCTACAAACGGCAATTGGAGTTGAGATCTTTCTTACAGGCTCTGGCGAAGAAGGATGACTACGGTTGCCAGTAATTCTTCTCCCCGCTCAACTTGCGATCGAGAAAACTCGCCGCGCTGATCAGCGCCAGATGGGTCAACGCCTGAGGCGTGTTGCCCAGATGCCGTCCACGGTTGTCGAATTCCTCCGCGTACAGACCCAGCGGATTGGCGTAACGCAGCAGTTGCTCGAATTCCAGATGGGCCTTTTCCACTTGCCCGGCCCGAGCCAGACACTCGACGTACCAGAACGAGCATGCGGCAAAAGCGCCTTCAGTGCCCGACAAACCGTCGATGCCGGCATCGTCGTTGCGATAGCGGTAAACCATGCCGTCACGCACCAGATGCTTCTCGATCGCTTCCAGCGTCGCCAGCCATTTCGGATCCTTGGCGCTGACGAAGCGCACCAACGGCATCAGCAGCATCGAGCCATCCAGCGCGGTGCCGCCCTGGTATTGCACGAAATGCCCGCGCTCTTCGTTCCAGAAGTTGTCCCAGATGTCGGCGTGGATGGCCTGACGGGTCTGGTCCCAGCGGGCGAAGGGCGCCGGCAGCGAGCGTTTCGAGGCCAGGCGGATCGCCCGGTCCAGCGCCACCCAGCACATCAGGCGCGAGTGCAGGAAGTGATGTTGCTCACCGCGCATTTCCCAAATGCCTACGTCCTTGGTCTGCCAGGTCTCACAGACCTGATCGACCACTTCCATCACATGTTTCCAGCCTTCGTGGGAAATCGCGTCGCCGTATTTGTTGACCAGGTAAACGGCGTCCATCAGTTCGCCGAAGATATCCAGTTGAATCTGGTCGTAGGCACCATTGCCGATGCGCACCGGTTTTGCGCCGCCATGTCCCGACAAATGCGTGAGTTCGGTTTCCGGCAGTTCCTGGCGCCCGTCGATGGCGTAGAGGATGTTCAGCTTCATCGGCCGGCCGCTGCAATCGCTGACCCGACCGCGCAGCCAGCGCATGTAGGCGTTGGCTTCGTCGACAAAGCCCAGGCGCATGAAGGCGTAGACAGTGAACGAGGCGTCGCGGATCCAGGTGTAGCGATAGTCCCAGTTGCGTTCGCCGCCGGGTGTTTCCGGCAGGCCGAAGGTGGCGGCGGCGAGGATTGCGCCGTGCTGGCGCGAGGTCAGCAGCTTCAAGGCCAGGGCCGAGCGGTTGACCATTTCCCGCCAGCGACCGCGATAGTTGGACTGGCCGATCCAGTCGCGCCAGAACTTCAGGGTGCGTTCGATGCACAGCTGCGCGGCGCCTTCGGCAAAACGCGGATCGTCGCTGGCGCCGAGCATGAACGCCGCCGTTTCATCCTGCTTGAGGGTGAATTGCCCGACCGCTGCAGCGTTATCGACGCTCAAGGTTTGATCCGAGGCCAGCCGCAGGGTCGGCTGCCCGCTGGCGCTGAACAGCACATCCTTTTGATCGATGACGGCGCGGGTATCAGCACGGGCATAGTCATGCCGAACGGCGCAGCGCAGATGAAACGTCGCCTGCCCGCTGACCACCCGCACCCGGCGCATCAACAGCGGCAGTGCATCGTCGTTGTCGCCGATGGGCAGCAGATCGGTGATTTCCACCACGGCGTGATCGCTGAGCCAGCGGGTTTGCAGGACGTTGGTGTCCGGCAGGTAAATCTGCTCGCGCCGGGCATCGGGCAGGTCCGGTGCGAGCTGAAAAATCCCCGCTTCGGGGGTGTCCAGCAGCGAGCAGAAGATCGACGGGCTGTCGAACTCCGGCCAGCAGAAGAAATCCACGCTGCCCTTGTCATTGACCAGCGCGGCGCTGCGCATGTCGCCAATGATGCCGTGGGCGTCGATGGGGCTTTGTCGTTCGCAAGGATGCTCAGCCATTGCCGCGGAACTCCGGATAGAGGCTCATGCCGCCGTCGATGAACAGGGTGGTGCCGACGATGTAGTCCGAGGCATCGGAGGCGAGGAACACCACCGCGTTGGCCACGTCCTCGACATCGCCGATGCGACCGTAGGGGATGAGTTTGAGCAGCGCTTGCCCGGCGTCGCCTTCGGTGGCGTCTTCATTGATGGCCGTGCGGATCGCTCCTGGCGCGATGCCGTTGATGCGGATTCGCTGGTGGCTGACTTCCTGGGCCAGGGTCTGCATCAATTGATCGACGCCGCCCTTGGACGCTGCGTAATTGACGTGCCCGGCCCAGGGAATGCGCTGGTGCACCGAGCTCATGTGGATGATCTTGCCGGCAGCCCGGGACACGCCTTCGCGCACGCCCTGGCGATTGAAGATCCGCAGCGCGGCGCGGGCGCAGAGGAACTGGCCGGTGAGGTTGACGCCAATCACCGCGTTCCAGTCGGCCAGCGACATATCCACCGCCGCCGCGTCTTTTTGCAGGCCGGAATTGGCCACCAGAATGTCCAGCGTTCCGAAGGCATCGAGGGTGTGCTGGAACAGTCGCTCCACGTCCTCTTCCCTCGACACATCCGCGCCGATGGCGATGGCCTGACCACCGTCGGCGACGATCTGCCGGGCCAGCGCTTCGGCCGGCTCGGCCTGCCGGTTGTAGTTGATGACCACGGCGGCACCGGCGGCGGCCAGGGCCTTGGCGGCACCGTGGCCGATGCCGGAACTGGCGCCGGTGACCAGTGCCACCTGACGGGCGAGGGAAATCTGCATGCAGGGGTGCGCCTTGGGTTGTGGGCTTATTTAGCTGACTGATGGCCGGCGACGAGAGTTCATCCGCGTACATGAAATCATCGACAGCGTTATGCGGCAGCGATTGGCCCTGCACGCCACAGGGACTTCACACTCCACCAACAATTCCTCGCTTCCCCGGCCGTCAGGCTTTGTGGCAACTTGGCCGCCCCTGATGAGGCTGCATCCGATGGCAAACCCTTACCGCGAACTGTTCAACGCCCCCGGCGCCCGGGCTTTTGTCATTGCCGCGATGGTCGCGCGCATGCCGATTTCCATGACCGGTATCGGCGTGATCACCATGCTCTCTCAATTGACCGGCGGCTACGCGCTGGCGGGTGGGGTGGCGGCGACATTTGCCCTGGCCACGGCGTTTTGCGCGCCGCAGGTGTCACGGCTGGTGGACCGTTTTGGCCAGGGGCGGGTGCTGCCGGTGGCGGCGCTGATCGGCGGGGGCGCGCTGCTGATGTTGCTGCTGTGCACCCGTTTGCAGGCGCCGACCTGGACCCTGTTTGTCTGCGCCGCGCTGGCCGGTTGCATGCCGAGCATGTCGGCGATGGCGCGGGCGCGCTGGACCGAAATCTATCGCGGCCAGCCGCAGTTGCAGACGGCCTATGCGCTGGAGTCGGTGCTCGACGAAGTCTGCTTCATTGTCGGCCCGCCGTTGTCGGTGGGCTTGTGCGTCGGCGTGTTTCCCGAGGCCGGGCCACTGGCGGCGCTGTTGATGCTGGCGATTGGCGTGACGGCGTTTGTTGCCCAGCGCAGCACCGAGCCGCCGGTGCATCCGCACGAATCGCAGCATCAGGGCTCGATCATTCGTTCGACCGACGTGCAATGGCTGCTGGCGTTGATGCTCGCCATGGGCGTGATTGTCGGCGTGGTGGATGTGGTCAGTGTCGCGTTCGCTCAGCAGCAGGGCCAGCCGGCGGCGGCGAGCATTGTGCTGTCGGTGTATGCCATCGGTTCCTGTCTGGCCGGTATCGCCTTCGGCGCGATGCGCTCGAAGCTGCCGTTGCCCAGATTGTTTCTGTATGGTGGGATTGCGACGGCGGTGACTACGCTGCCGTTGCTGCTGGCGAGCAACATTTTCGGGTTGGCCGTGGCGGTGTTCATCGCCGGGCTGTTCTTCTCACCGACCCTGATCGTGGCGATGGCGTTGATCGAACGCATTGTGCCGCCGGCCAAACTCACCGAAGGCCTGACCTGGCTGGTGACCGGTTTGAGCATCGGCGTGGCCATCGGCGCCGCTGGCTCCGGCGCATTGGTGGATGCGTTCGGTGCGCGCAGCGGCTTCTGGCTGGCGATTGCCGCCGGGGCGGTGGTGCTGGGCTCGGCGGTGCAGAGCTTTCGTCACCTCAAATAATGCCGGTCACCAGCCCCGGCCCGAGTTCACCCAGAAGTTGACGGAAAGCGACGTCGAGACGGATTCCACCTGATGGAACCAGCCTTCGGGCAGGAACAACAGATCCCCGGCCTCCAGGGTCACGCGCAGGAATGTCACGTCGCGGGCGGCGGGGAAGCGCTCATAATCCGGCGCGTCCGGGTTGAAATCGCAGCCGTCCAGCCCACCCTCGGGCGCAGTGGACCAGGTGCCCAGCGCTTCACGGTGGTGGGGCGCGGCGAGGGTGAATTTCTTCTGGCCCCAGACCTGGGCGAACAGGTTGTCGGAGTCGTCGCGGTGCAGCGGCGTCAGCGTGCCCTTGGGGCCGATCCAGATCCGTGGCGGGATGAACAGCGACGCATCGAAGTAGGGCGGGTATTTAATCTGCTGCATCAGGGCGGCCGGCAGGATGTTGTTGCCCATGTACGCCGGCGGCTCGCCGTCCGCGCCCTTGACTGCCGGGCTGTCCAGTGAGGCGATGAAATCGGCCATCGAGGTGGAACGGAAATCCCGTTCGGTGGAGAAGGTTTTCTTCACGTAATCGCCGTGGCGGGTGATGCCTTGCAGTTCGGCGAAATGCACCAGCGACTCTTCGCGGCTGAGCTTGAACAGCGGCCAGTCGTGCAAGGCATTGCTGATGACCACCGGCGTGCCGGCGGGCAGATAGCGCTCCTTGAACTCCTGAAGTGACAATTCGCTGCGCGGCCGGCGTTCGACGACGGTCTGCACCGGTCGTGCGGCGGTGATGGTTTCACTGCGGCGCGGCGGAGTCGGGTAGCGCTTGTTCATGTCGACCTTCTGCGCCGGCGCCCCCCCGTAGCGGGCGTGGTCGATGATCTGCGGCAGCATTGTCGCCAGGCCCATGTTGCCGCCGATCTTCAGCCGACCGCTGGCGAACAGTTCTTCGACGTTGGCAGTACCGGACATGATCCCGGCAAAATCGTCGGGCGTCACCTCAATGGTCACGTCCGGGCTCGGGTGTCGACCGGCCTCGGTGCGGGTGCTGGCCTTGACCTCGGACCAGCACGCCAGCTGTGGACCCAGCACGAATTGGAAAACGCCTTCGATGCCGACGGCGCCGGCATTGGCGAACAGTTTGCCCAGGATGGTCTGCAGGTCCACGGTGAATCCTCGTTGTTGTTTTGGCCTGAACGGTTAACGAGGGTTTGTGGGGGGAATTTAGTCACCGCCGACTAATTTGCCCGGTCGTTGATCCGTAACCTCATGAAGAGACATTTTTCGAGGGAAACGTGGTGAACAAGTTGACCCTGCTGTGCCTGCCGTACTCCGGCGCCAGTGCCATGGTCTACAGCCGCTGGCGGCCGAAGCTGCCGCAATGGCTGCAACTGCAACCGGTGGAACTGCCGGGGCGCGGCGCACGGTTCGACGAGCCGCTGCACACCGACATGCGCGTACTGGCGATGCAACTGGCCAGGGAATTGCGCCCGACACTCAAAACCCCTTATGCGCTGTTCGGCCATAGCCTGGGCGCGCTGATGGCCTGCGAAATCGCCCATGCACTGCGCGCGCTGGGTTGCCCGGAGCCGGTGGCGCTGTTCGCTTCGGGCACTGCGGCGCCGACCATGCGCGCCGATTACGACCGCGGTTTTGCCGACCCGAAGACCGACGCCGAACTGATCGACCAGCTGCGCACGCTCAACGGCACTAGCGAGGAAGTGCTGGCCAACGCAGAGTTGATGAGCCTGACCCTGCCGATCCTGCGCGCGGATTTCCTGCTCTGCGGCAAATTCCAGCCGTTGCAGCGCCCGTTGCTCAATTGCCCGGTGCATGTGTTGGGCGGCAAGGCCGACAAGGCCACCACTGAACAATTGATCGGCTGGAGCAAGGAAACCTCCGGCAGCTTCTCGGTGGACATGCTGGCCGGCGGGCACTTCTTCATTCATGAACACGAAGCCAGGGTGCTCAAGGTGATCAAGGATCAACTGGAGGTGCATCACCGTCGCCATGCCATGGCTGCAACCGCCTGAGCACCGAAACGATCTGTGGGAGCGAGCCTGCTCGCGATAGCTATTTTGCAGACGATGCTGCGTTGTTTGTCGAACCGCCATCGCGAGCAGGCTCGCTCCCACAGGATTTTGTTTACCACTGAAATCCGCGCTTTACCTCCCGCCTGACACTTCTTCTCAATCGCTAATTTTTCCGGTCTGCATTCGTTTTATAGGGACGACGTGCCTTTGTGCGGCCTGTGCCTACTGATCCGGATGCCAAGAAATGAATGCAGAAGACTCCTTGAAACTCGCTCGCCGGTTTATCGGGTTGCCCCTGGAAAAGCGCCAGATGTTCCTGGCTGCCCTGGCGAAAGAAGGGGTGGATTTTTCCCGGTTCCCGATTCCCGCAGGCGTCGAGGCCGAGGATCGGCAGGCGCTGTCGTATGCCCAGCAACGCATGTGGTTTCTCTGGCATCTGGACCCGCAAAGCGGCGCCTACAACCTGCCGGCGGCGGTGCGCCTGACCGGTCGCCTGAACCAGCCGGCGCTGGAGCAAGCCTTCGCCAGCCTGATCGAACGTCACGAAACCCTGCGCACGGTGTTCCAGCAGCAGCCTGACGACAGCCTGCTGCAAGTGCCGCTGCAACAACCGCTGGACATCCAGCGCATCGACCTCAGCGATTTGCCTGCCGCCGAACGTGAAGCCCGTGTGGCCGCCGCCGCGCAGGAGCAATCGCTGCTGCCGTTCGATCTGGCCAACGGCCCGCTGCTGCGGGTGCGCCTGTTGCAACTGGCCGAGCAGGAACACGTGCTGTTGCTGACCTTGCACCACATCGTCTCCGACGGCTGGTCCATGAACGTGCTGATCGACGAATTCTGCCGCTGCTATGACGCCCACGATCAGGGCCGCGCTGCCGAACTGCCGCCGCTGACGGTGCAATACAGCGACTACGCCCTGTGGCAGCGCCGCTGGCTGGAGGCGGGCGAACAGCAGCGTCAACTCGACTACTGGCTGGCGCAGATGGGCGACGAACATCCGGTACTGGAATTGCCGGTGGATCACCCGCGCCCGGTGCTGCCGAGCAATCAGGGTCGGCGTCTGGAACGCGTGGTGGACGCTGCGCTGGTCGAGCAATTGCGCGGCATCGCCCGTCAGCACGGCGTGACGCTGTTCATGCTGTTGCTCGGCACCTTCAATATTCTGCTGCACCGTTACACCGGCCAGACCGACCTGCGCGTCGGAGTGCCGATTGCCAACCGCAACCGCCGGGAAATCGAAGGGCTGATCGGTTTCTTCGTCAACACTCAGGTGCTGCGCGTCGAACTGGACGGCCAGACCTCCATCGCCGATCTGCTGCGTGACCTCAAGGAAACCGCCCTCGGCGCCCAGGCCCACCAGGACTTGCCGTTCGAGCGTCTGGTCGAGGCGCTGAAACTGGAGCGCAGTCTCAGTTACAACCCGCTGTTCCAGGTGATGTACAACCACCAGCCGGAAGTCGCCGACGTCACCACGCTCAAGGTCGGCAGCGGTCTGGAGCTGGGCGTCATCGAGTGGGAAAGCCGCAGCACCCAGTTCGACCTGAGCCTGGACACCTACGAGAAGGGCGGGCAGCTGCACGCGGCGTTCACCTACGCCACGGATCTGTTCGAGCCGGAAACCATCGAGCGCATGGCGCGTCACTGGATGAACTTGCTGCACAGCATCGTCAGCGATCCGCAGCAGCGCGTCGGTGAAATTGCTTTGTTGGAAACGACCGAGCTCGAACAACTGACTCAGGACTGGGGCCGTCACGACACCCAATGGCCGAGCGAGCGCCCGGTGCATCAACTGTTCGAAGCCCAGGCCGAACTGACAGCGGATGCCGTCGCGCTGATTTTCGACGGCCAGCGACTGACCTACACCCAGCTCAACGCCCGGGCCAATCGCCTGGCGCGCACGCTGCTGGCGCAAGGTGTCGGCCCGGACGTGCTGGTGGGCGTGGCGGTGGATCGCGGACTGGAACTGATCGTCGCGATTCTCGCCGTGCTCAAGGCCGGCGGCGCTTATGTGCCGCTGGATCCGCAATACCCGCGCGATCGCCTGCTGTGCATGATCGAAGACAGTGGCAGCCGCTTGCTGCTGACTCAAAGCCATTTGCTCGACCGTTTGCCGGTGCCGCAGAACGTCCAGAGCCTGTGTCTGGATCAGGCCGAAATCTGGGCCCACACCGATGAAAGCAATCCGCAACGCACCGTGTGGGCCGACAACCTCGCCTACGTGATGTTCACCTCCGGCTCCACCGGTCGCCCGAAAGGCGTCGGCATCAGCCACGGAGCCCTGAGCAAACACGCATTCGCCTCGCAGCATTACTACGGCCTGAGCGCTGCCGATTGTGCGCTGCAATTTGCGACCTTCAACTTCGATGCATTCGGCGAGCAGCTGTTCGGCCCGCTGACCTGTGGCGCCTCGGTGGTGCTGCGCGGCAACGAAGTGTGGGACAGCGAAACCCTGTACCGGAACATTGTTGAACACCGCATCACGGTCATGGACCTGACCACCGCTTACTGGAACATGATCGCCAAGGAATTCGCCGCCGCCGGCCCGCGTGACTACGCGGCGCTGCGTCAGGTGCACAGCGGCGGTGAAGCGATGCCGCCGGAAGGTGTGCAGGCCTGGCGTCAGGCCGGGCTCGAGCACGTCAAACTGCTCAACACCTACGGCCCGACCGAGGCCACCGTTACGGCGACTACCCTCGATTGCAGCGACTACGTGTTCGGTCGCCAGCCGTTGCAATTGACAATGCCGATAGGTCAACCACTGCCGGGTCGTCACACTTATCTGCTGGATGCTGACGGCCAGCCGACCCCGGTCGGTGTGGTCGGTGAACTGCTGATCGGGGGTGAATTGCTCGCGCGCGGTTACTTCCAGCGTGCCGATCTGACTGCCGAACGCTTCATTCCCGATCCGTTTTCCAGCACTGGGGCGCGCCTGTATCGCACCGGCGACCTGGCGCGTTACAACGCCCTCGGCCAGCTCGAATACGTCGGCCGGGTTGACCATCAAGTGAAGATCCGTGGTTTCCGTATCGAGCTGGGCGAAGTCGAAGCGCGCCTGCTGGAACTGAACGACGTCAGCGAAGCCGTGGTGCTGGCAGTGCAGGGCGGCAGCAGCCTGCAACTGGTGGCGTATGTGGTGCCGAAAGATGCGTCCGTGGTTGCAGCGACGGTCGACGAACAAGGCGCGGCGCGGGAAGCGATCAAGGCGCAGCTCAAGGACAGCCTGCCGGATTACATGGTGCCGACGCAGCTGTTGTTCCTCGCCGAACTGCCCCTGAGCCCGAACGGCAAACTGGACCGCAAGGCCTTGCCGGCGCCAGACGCCAGCCAGATGCAGCAGGCGTTCGTCGCGCCGCGCAGCGAGCTGGAGCAGAAAATCGCCGGCATCTGGCAGGACGTGCTCAAGCTCGAACGGGTCGGCCTCACCGACAACTTCTTCGAACTGGGCGGTGATTCGATCATCTCGATTCAGGTGGTCAGCCGCTCGCGTCAGGCCGGGATTCATTTCAGCCCTCGCGATCTGTTCCAGCATCAGACCGTACAAGGTCTGGCCAGCGTGGCGCAGCAGGGCAGCGGTAGCGTGAGCATCGATCAGGGCCCGGTGACCGGCGAACTGCCGTTGCTGCCGATCCAGCAGGTGTTCTTCGAAGACCCGATTCCCCAGCGTCACCACTGGAACCAGGCGGTGCTGCTGCGCAGCCACCAAGCCCTGAACGCCGAAGCACTGTTGCAGGCGCTGAATGCATTGCTTGCCCATCACGACGGCCTGCGTTCGCGCTTCGTTGAAGGCACCGAAGGCTGGCGTGCCGAAGTGGCGCCAACGGCTTATGATCCGGAACTGTTGTGGACCGCCGACACGCTGGCCGACAGCGAACGGCAAGCGCTGTACGCCAAGGCCCAGCAAAGCCTGAACCTGCAAAACGGCCCGCTGCTGCGCGCGGTGCTGGCGACCGTCGCCGATGGCAGTCAGCGTCTGCTGCTGGCGGTGCATCACCTGGTGGTGGACGGTGTGTCGTGGCGGATTCTGCTGGAAGACCTGCAACTGGCTTATCAACAGGCTGCGCAAAAAAACGCAATCAAACTGCCGGCGAAAACCAGCGCCTACAAGGTCTGGGGCGAGCATCTGCAAGCTTATGCCGCGACCGAGTCGTTGCAGGCCGAACTGGGATTCTGGAAGCAACAACTCGACGGCGCGGCACTGGATCTGCCCTGCGACAACCCGCAGGGCAGCCTGCAAAGCCGTCACGCCCTGGTGCTGCACAGCCGCCTCGACAAAACCTTCACCCAGCAATTGCTGCAACAGGCCCCGGCCGCTTACCGCACACAGGTCAACGATCTGCTGCTGACCGCACTGGCGCGAGTCATCAGCCGCTGGACCGGCCACGCCGACACCCTGATTCAGCTGGAAGGCCACGGCCGCGAAGACCTGTTCGACGACATCGACCTGACCCGCACCGTCGGCTGGTTCACCAGTCTGTTTCCGGTACGTCTGACACCGGCGGATTCCGTTGCGGCGGCGATCAAGCAGGTCAAGGAACAACTGCGCGCCATTCCGAACAAAGGCATCGGTTTCGGTGTGCTGCGCCATCTGGGCGAGGCGTCCACCCAGGCCTGCCTCAAGGCGCTGGCGATGCCGCGCATCACCTTCAACTACCTCGGCCAGTTCGATGGCAGCTTCGATGCCGAGGACGGTGCACTGTTCAGCCCGGCCGGTGAAAGCGCCGGGCTCGAGCAAAGCCTCGACGCGCCGCTGGACAACTGGCTGGGCGTCGAAGGTCAGGTCTACGACGGCGAACTCGACTTGCGCTGGACCTTCAGCCGCGAGCAATTCAACGAGGCGACCATCGCCCGTCTGGCCGAGGATTACGAGCGCGAACTGCAAGCCTTGATCAGCCATTGCTGCGACGCGGATTCGATGGGCGTGACGCCGTCGGACTTCCCGCTGGCGCACATCGATCAGGCGCAACTGGACGCGATCCCGGTGCCGGCCGCGGGCATCGAAGACATCTATCCGCTGTCGCCGATGCAGCAGGGCATGCTGTTCCACACCTTGTACGAACAGGGCGCCGGCACTTACATCAACCAGTTGTGCGTCGATGTCGACGGCCTCGATCCCGAGCGTTTCCGTGCGGCGTGGCAAGCGACCATGGACGCTCACGACATCCTGCGCAGCGGCTTCATCTGGCAGGGCGAATTGCAGGAGCAACTGCAAATCATCCATCGCCAACTGGCGCTGCCGTACACGCTGCTCGACTGGCGTGAACACAGCGACATCGCCCAGGCCCTCAAGGATTTCACCGCCGCCGATCTGGCCGAAGGGTTCGACCTGACTCAGGCCGGGCTGCTGCGCGTGACCCTGATCCGCGTCAGCGATAACCGACATCACCTGATCTTCACCAACCACCACATCCTGATGGACGGCTGGAGCAGCGCGCAGATGCTCGGCGAAGTCCTGCAGCGTTATGCCGGCCAGCAACCCCCGCGTCCGATCAGCCGTTACTCGGATTACATCCAGTGGCTGCAACGTCAGGACGCGGCGGTCAGCGAAGCGTTCTGGCTGCAACAACTGGCGGATTTCCACGAGCCGACGGTGCTGGCGCAAGCTGCGGCCGGCGGTGGCGAAGTTCGCAGCGAGGTCGGTCATCTGCTCAAGCATTACGACCTCGAAGCGTCGCGCACCGGTCGTCTGAATGCGTTTGCCCGGGAGCAGAAAGTCACCGTCAACACCTTGGTGCAAGCCGCGTGGCTGCTGCTGTTGCAGCGCTACACCGGCAGCGCCTGCGTGGCGTTCGGCACCACCGTGGCCGGGCGTCCGGCGGAACTGGTGGGCATCGAGCAGCAGGTCGGTCTGTTCATCAACACCTTGCCGTTGATTGCGGGCAGTCGTCCCGATCAGACCGTGGCCGCGTGGCTGGCGGCGGTGCAGGCGCAGAACCTGTCGCTGCGCGAGTTCGAACACACACCGCTGGCGAGCATTCAGCGCTGGGCCGGGCAGGGCGGCGAGTCGCTGTTCGACACGCTGCTGGTGTTCGAGAACTTCCCGATTTCCGAAGCGCTGCAACACGGCACCGCCGAAGGCGTGGTGTTCGGCGAAGTCGCCAACCAGGATCAGACCCACTATCCGCTGACCCTCGGCGTGACGCTGGGCGAAACCCTGGCGCTGCACATGAGCTTCGACCAGGCGCATTTCAGCGTCGCCACGGTCGAGCGCCTGAGCGCGCAGTTGCTGCATCTGCTGGAACAGTTCGCTGAATCCGCCGAGCGTCGTCTCGGTGAAATCGCTTTGGCCACGGCTGACGAACATGCGCGGCAACAGGCGCAAAATCATCCGCAGGCGTACCCGACCGATATCGCCGTGCACCAGCGCTACGCCCGATTGGCGGCGCTGCAGCCTGATCGCACGGCGGTCATTTTCGATGGCAAGCATTACAGCTACGGCGAACTGGATGCCCGGGCCAACCGTCTGGCCCATGAACTGGTGGCCCGTGGCGTGCGCGCCGAAGTGCGGGTCGGCGTGGCGATGCCGCGCGGCGAAGGTCTGATCGTCGCCTTGCTGGCGGTGCTCAAGGCCGGCGGCGCCTATGTGCCGCTCGACACCAGCTACCCGCGCGAGCGTCTGGCGTACCTGATGCAGGATTGCGGTCTGGCGCTGCTGCTGAGCGATTCCCGCGTGTCGGCGCAACTGCCTATCGACGACGCCATGAGCGTGCTGGAACTGGATCGCCTCGACCTCAGCGGCCATTCGGCGCAGGCGCCGGTGGTGACGATCGATCCGGACAATCTGGCCTACGTGATTTACACCTCCGGCTCCACCGGCAACCCGAAAGGCGTCAGCGTCACCCACGGGCCGCTGGCGATGCACTGCCTGGCCATCGGTGAGCGCTATGAAATGCGCGACAGCGATTGCGAATTCCACTTCATGTCGTTCGCCTTCGACGGCGCCCATGAGCGCTGGCTGACCAGCCTGACCCACGGCGGCTCGCTGTTGATTCGCGACGACAGCTTGTGGACACCGGAGCAGACCTACAACGCGATGATCGAGCACGGCGTGACCGTGGTCGCGTTCCCGCCGGTGTACCTGCAACAACTGGCCGAACACGCCGAGCGCGTGGGCAATCCGCCAAAGGTGCGCATCTACTGCTTCGGCGGTGATGCGGTTCCGAATGCGAGTTTCGAACGGGTCAAGCGTGCGCTGAACCCGGAGTACATCATCAACGGCTACGGCCCGACCGAAACCGTGGTCACGCCACTGATCTGGAAGGCTGGTCGCGATGTGCCGTGCGGCGCCGCCTACGCGCCAATCGGCAGCCGCATCGGCGACCGCAGCGCGTACGTGCTCGACGCCGATCTGAATCTGTTGCCGCAAGGCATGGCCGGCGAGCTGTACCTCGGTGGCAGCGGCGTGGCCCGTGGTTACCTGAATCGCCCGGCGATGACTGCCGAGCGCTTTGTCGCGGACCCGTTCAGCGCAAGCGGTGGCGTGCTGTACCGCACCGGCGATCTGGTGCGCCAGCGTGCCGACGGCACGTTTGACTACCTGGAACGCATCGACAACCAGGTGAAGATCCGTGGTTTCCGTATCGAACTGGGTGAAATCGAAGCCAGTCTGCAAGCCCTCGACGGTGTGCGCGAAGCGGTGGTCGTGGCCCAGGAAAGCGCTGGCAGCAAACGGCTGGTGGCGTACGTCGTCGGCGATTCGCAACAGGCGGATTTCGCCGAGCAACTGCGGGCGCAACTCAAGGCCACGCTGCCAGCGCACATGGTCCCGGCCTACGTGCTGACCCTCGAGCGCATGCCGCTGACGCCGAACGGCAAACTCGATCGCAAGAACCTGCCCAAGCCTGACGTCAGCCAATTGCAGCAGTCTTACGTGGCGCCGCAAAGCGCGCTGGAGCAGCAACTGGCGACGATCTGGCAGGACGTGCTGAAGCTGGAACGCGTCGGCCTGACCGACAACTTCTTCGAGCTGGGCGGCGATTCGATCATCTCGATCCAGGTGGTCAGCCGCGCCCGTCAGGCCGGGTTGCGCTTCACCCCGAAAGATTTGTTCCAGCACCAGACCATTCAGGCCCTGGCCAATGTGGTGCAGACCGGCGAGCCGGTGCAACCGATCGATCAGCAACCGGTGACCGGCGAAACGGCGTTGCTGCCGATTCATCAGTGGTTCTTCGCCCAGCCGATTCCCGACCGTCATCACTGGAACCAGTCGGTGATGCTCAAGACCGCTCAGCTGTTGGATGCTTCTGTTCTGGAGCAGGCACTGGATGCACTGGTCGTGCATCACGACAGCCTGCGCCTGGACTTTGCCGAGCAACCGCAGGGCTGGACGGCGCAGTACCGCGATGTTGAAACCCGGGCCGGCGAAACCGTGCTGTGGCAAGTCGAGGTCGCCGATCTGGCGGCCCTTGAAGTGCTGGGCAATCAGGCCCAGCGCAGTCTGCAACTGAGCGGCGGTTCGCTGATCCGTGCGGTGCTGGCGGACCTGGCCGATGGCAGCCATCGTCTGTTGCTGGTGGTCCATCACCTGGTGGTGGATGGCGTGTCGTGGCGGATTCTGTTCGAAGACCTGCAAAGCGCTTACCGGCAAATCCAGTCGGGGGCGGCCGTGCAGCTGCCGGCCAAGACCAGTGCGGTGAAAGCCTGGACCGAAGCGTTGCAGGACTACGCCGGCAGCGCGCCGTTGCAAGCCGAGCTGGGCTTCTGGCAACAGCATCTGCAAGGCGCATCGAACACTCTGC
The DNA here is from genome assembly GCF_012974785.1 of Pseudomonas fluorescens. Classification (GTDB taxonomy): domain Bacteria; phylum Pseudomonadota; class Gammaproteobacteria; order Pseudomonadales; family Pseudomonadaceae; genus Aquipseudomonas; species Aquipseudomonas fluorescens_BT. The sequence continues at coordinate 2,085,024 of NZ_CP027561.1, forward strand.
CGTGCGACAACCCGCAGGGTGGCCAGCAACATTGCCAGGCCATGTCGATCCGCACGCCGCTGGACAAAACCCTGACCCGCCAACTGCTGCAAGAGGCCCCGGCGGCCTACCGCACCCAGGTCAACGACCTGCTGCTGACCGCGCTGGCGCGGGTGATGGTGCGCTGGACCGGTGACGACAATGTGCTGGTGCAACTGGAAGGGCACGGTCGTGAAGACCTGTTCGATCACGTCGACCTGACCCGCACCGTGGGCTGGTTCACCAGTCTGTTCCCGGCAAAACTGACCCCGACCGCTGACCTCGGCGCGTCGCTGAAACAGATCAAGGAGCAACTGCGGGCGATTCCGAACAAAGGCATCGGTTTTGGTGCGCTGGCGCACTTGGGTGACGACCACGCCCGGGCCGTCCTGCAGGCGTTGCCGACGCCGCGCCTGACCTTCAACTATCTGGGCCAGTTCGACGGCAGTTTAGAGGCCGGCGACGCAGCGCTGTTCGTGCCGACCAGCGAATCCGGCGGTGAAGAAGTCAACCTGCAAGGCCCGCTGGGCAGCCCGCTGGCCCTCGACGGCAAGGTGTTCAACGGCGAGCTGGACCTGAGCTGGACCTTCAGCCGCGAGATGTTCGAGCCGGCGACCATCCAGCGTCTGGCCGACGATTACCTGCAAGAGCTGACCGCGCTGATCGCCCATTGCTGCGACAGCTCCAACCGTGGCGTGACCCCGTCGGACTTCCCGCTGGCGACCCTGACCCAGGCCCAACTCGACGTACTGGCGCCACAGCCGCAGACCATCGACGACATCTACCCGCTGTCGCCGATGCAGCAGGGCATGCTGTTCCACACCTTGCTCGAACACGGCAACGGCGACTACATCAACCAGATGCGTCTGGACGTCGATGGCGTCGACCCGCAGCGTTTCCGCGCCGCGTGGCAAGCGGTGGTGGATGCTCATGACATCCTGCGCACCGGTTTCGTCTGGCAGGGCGATCTGGAGCAGCCGGTGCAAGTGGTGCAGCGTCAGCTCGAAGTGCCGTTCCGGGTACTCGACTGGAACGGTCAGAGCGACGTTGATGCCGCGCTGAAAAAACTTGCCGATGAAGAACGTGCCCAAGGCCTCGACCTGAGCTGCGCACCGTTGCTGCGTCTGGTGCTGGTGCGCATCGCTGAAAACCGTCATCACCTGATCTACACCAACCATCACATCCTGATGGACGGCTGGAGCAGTGCGCAGTTGCTCGGCGAAGTGTTGCAGCATTACAGCGGCGCAGCGGTGCCGCGTCCGACCGGGCGTTACCGCGATTACATCGCCTGGCTGCAGCGTCAGGACGCCGCGACTGCCGAAGCCTACTGGCTGGCGGCGCTGGGCAATCTGCAAGAGCCGACGCGTCTGGCCGATGCCATCGCGCGGCCGAGTGCCGGTCTGCCGAGCGTCGGTTATGGCGATCATTTCCAGGTGCTCGATGCCAGCCTGACCCAGCGTCTGGGCGAGTTTGCCCGAGCCTCGAAAGTCACCGTCAACACCCTGATGCAAGCCGCATGGCTGCTGCTGTTGCAGCGCTACACCGGCAAGGAGTGCGTGGCGTTCGGCGCCACCGTTGCCGGGCGCCCGGCGGATCTGCCGGGGGCCGAGCAGCAGGTCGGCCTGTTCATCAACACCTTGCCGGTGATCGCCGCGCCACAAGCGCAGCAGAGCCTGGCCAGTTGGCTGCAAGGCGTACAGGCGCAGAACCTGGCGCTGCGCGAGTTCGAGCACACACCGCTGGCGCAGATCCAGCGCTGGGCCGGGCAGGGCGGTGACGCGCTGTTCGACAGCCTGATGGTGTTCGAGAACTACCCGATTGCCGAAGCGCTGGAGCAAGGCGCGCCGCAGGGCCTGCGATTCGGTCCGGTGCAGAACCACGAACAGACCAACTATCCGTTGACCCTGCTGGTGCATCTGGGCGCCGAGCTGTCGGTGCACTTCAGCTACCAGCGCGACCGTTTTGCCGACGCCAGCGTGGCACAACTGGGCGCGCACTTGCAGCGTTTGCTCGAGCAGATGACCGAGGCGGGTGAGTGCTCGCTCAGCCAATTGCGTCTGATCGAGACGGCGCCGGTTTCCACCGACTTCGTCACCGATCTGTGCATCCATCAGAGCATCGCCCTTCAGGTCGCCGCGACCCCGGATGCGCTGGCCGTGACCTTCGCCGACACGCAGCTGACCTACGCTGAACTGGACGCCCGGGCCAACCGCCTGGCGCACAAACTGATCGAACTCGGCGTCGGCCCGGAGGTGCGGGTGGGCGTGGCGTTGCCGCGTTCCGAGCAGTTGCTGGTTGCACTGCTGGCGGTGCTCAAGGCCGGCGGCGCCTACGTACCGCTGGACCCGGACTACCCGGCCGACCGTGTGGCCTACATGCTCGAAGACAGCCGTGCGCGAGTGCTGCTGACTGAGCAAGAACTGGCGGCAACACTGAGCGTGCCGTTCGACACGCAAGTGTTGCTGCTGGATCAGATCGCGCTGGATGGCTATCCGGCTCAGGCACCGCAAACGGCGGTGACGCCGGACAACCTCGCCTACGTGATCTACACCTCCGGTTCCACCGGCAAGCCGAAAGGCGTGGCGATTGCGCATCGCAACGTCATGGCGCTGATCGACTGGTCGGCCAAGGTCTACCGCCGCGAAGACATTCAAGGCGTGCTGGCCTCGACCTCGGTGTGCTTCGACCTGTCGGTGTGGGAGCTGTTTGTGACGTTGGCCAACGGCGGCTCGTTGATCATCGCCCGCAATGCGCTGGAACTGCCGCAACTGCCGGCGCGGGATCAGGTGCGCCTGATCAACACCGTGCCGTCGGCGATCAACGCATTGCAGCGCGCCGGGCAGATTCCACCGGGTGTGCGGATCATCAACCTGGCGGGCGAGCCGCTCAAGCAAGGGCTGGTGGACGCGCTGTATCAGCAGCCGCACATTGAACACGTCTACGATCTGTATGGCCCGTCGGAAGACACCACTTACTCGACCTGGACCCGCCGCACCGCCGGTGGTCAGGCGCGGATCGGCCGGGCGCTGGTTCACTCCGCCAGCCACTTGCTCGATGCCGATCTGCAAGCGGTGCCGCACGGCGTGTCGGCCGAGTTGTATTTGTCGGGCGCCGGCGTCACGCGTGGTTACCTGGGCAAAGCGGCGATGACCGCCGAGAAGTTTGTGCCCAATCCTTTCGCCCGTAATGGCGAGCGTCTCTACCGCACCGGCGACCTGATTCGTCAGCGCGAGGACGGCGAGCTGGAGTACATGGGCCGGATCGACCATCAGGTGAAAATCCGTGGTTTCCGGATCGAACTCGGCGAAATCGAAGCGCGCCTGCTGGCGCAACCGGGCATCAGCGAGGCGGCCGTGCTGGCCATTGAGGCCGAGGGCGGCGCACAACTGGTGGCTTACGTGGTCGCCCCACAACTGGACGTGTACGACGGGCAAGCGCAGCGACAACTGCGTGACGGACTAAAGACTGGCCTCAAGTCTTCGTTACCTGACTACATGATTCCCGCGCACCTGCTGTTCCTTGAGCAGTTGCCCCTGACCCCCAACGGCAAGCTCGACCGCAAGGCGCTGCCGGCGGTGGATGCCAGCCAGATGCAGGCCGCGTATGTCGCGCCGCAATCGGAGCTTGCGCAACAGGTCGCGGCAATCTGGCAGCAAGTGCTCACCGTGGAACGCATCGGTCTGAACGATCACTTCTTCGAACTCGGCGGGCACTCGCTGCTGGCGGTCAATGTCGTGTCGCGCATCGCCCTGGAACTGGGCCTGACGCTGACGCCGCAACTGCTATTCCAGCACCCCGTCCTCGGCGACTTTGTCGCTCGACTCGATACAGGAGGCGGGGCAATCAACGAACAGAAACTGAACAAGCTGGAAGCCCTGCTTGACGATATGGAGGAGTTCTGATGGACACGAGTGTTGCTTTGAGGATTGCCAAGCGCTTTATCACTCTGCCGCTGGACAAACGTAAGCTCTACCTGGAAAAGATGCTCGAAGAGGGCGTCTCGCCGGCGAACCTGCCGATTCCGGAAACTCGCTCAAGCTTCGAGGCGATCCCGCTGTCCTACGCCCAGGAACGCCAGTTGTTCCTGTGGCAGATGGACCCGCACAGCACCGCGTACCACATTCCCAGCGCCCTGCGGTTGAAGGGCCGACTGGATGTCGCGGCGCTGGAGCGCAGTTTCAACGCGGTGGTCGCCCGCCATGAAAGCCTGCGCACCACGTTCGTCGAGCAGGGTGAAACCTTCTGTCAGAAGGTTCACGGGCAGATGCCGTTGAACATCACGGTCGAGACGCTGGCGCCCGGTCAGGACGCTGACACCGCGATCAAGGCTTTCGTCGAAAACGAAACCGCACGCCCGTTCAACCTGCAACAGGGGCCGTTGTTGCGGGTGTCGTTGCTCAAGGTCGGCGAAGATGATCATGTGCTGGCGCTGATCCAGCACCACATCATCTCCGATGGCTGGTCGATGCAAGTGCTGGTCGGCGAGTTGATCAAGCATTACGCCGCCGACACCGGCGGCCAGTCCCTGAGCCTGCCGCCGCTGGAGGTGCAATACGCCGACTACGCGATCTGGCAGCGCCACTGGCTGGAGGCCGGCGAGCGTGAGCGGCAGCTGAAATACTGGATCGACACCCTCGGCGGCGAACAGCCGGTGCTGGAATTGCCGATCGATCACCCGCGCCCGGCGGTGCAAAGGTTCCGTGGCGCGCGCCTCGATCTGAACCTGCCGACCGCACTGGGCGAGGCCCTCAAACAACTGGCCCAGCGCGAAGGCGCGAGTCTGTTCATGGTGCTGCTGGCGTCGTTCCAGGCCTTGCTGCACCGCTACAGCGGCCAATCGCAGATCCGCGTCGGCGTGCCGACCGCCAACCGCAACCGGGTGGAAACCGAAGGCCTGATCGGCTTCTTCGTCAACACCCAGGTGCTGAGCGCGGACGTCCACGGACAACTGCCGTTCAATCAATTGCTGGCCCAGGTCAAGCAGTCGGCGATGGCCGCTCAGGCCCATCAGGACCTGCCGTTCGAGCAACTGATTGAAGCCCTGCAACCGGAACGCAGCCTGAGCCACAGCCCGGTGTTCCAGGTGATGTACAACCACCAGGCGGTCAACGACCAGACCCAGCGTCAAAGCCAGGTGCAACTGCCGCAACTGAGTGTCGAGGACATCGTCTGGGAGGGCCGCACCGCGCAGTTCGACCTGACCCTCGGCACCTACGAATCCAGCGAAGGCGTGGCGGCGGAACTGACCTACGCCACCGACCTGTTCAAGCCGCAAACCATCGAGCGTCTGGCGCGCCATTGGCTGAACCTGCTGCACGGCATCGTCGCCGCGCCGAATCAGCGTGTCGGCGAACTGCCGCTGCTGGAAACCACCGAACATCAAGTGCTGTTGCAGGACTGGAAACGCGTGGTCGATCACGCCGCGCCGGCGCCCTGTGTGCAGCAACGCATTGCCCTGCAAGCCGCGCAGACGCCTGAGGCTACCGCGTTGATCATCGGCGAAGACCAACTGACTTACGGTCAGTTGAACGCCCGCGCCAACCAGCTCGCGCACAAGCTGATCGAACTGGACGTCGGTCCGGATCGACTGGTCGGCATTGCGGTCGAGCGCAGCGTCGAAATGATCGTCGGCCTGCTGGCGATCCTCAAGGCCGGCGGCGCTTATGTACCGCTGGACCCGGCGTATCCGCAAGACCGCCTGGCCTACATGATCGAGGACAGTGGCATCGAATTGCTGTTGACCCAAGCGCACTTGCAGACGTTGCTTCCAATCCCGGCCGGTCTTGCCACGGTGTTGCTGGATCAGCCGCAGGACTGGCTGGCGGCGTACCCGACCACCGTGCCTGACGTGGCAGTGAACGGCGAGCATCTGGCCTACACGATTTACACCTCGGGCTCGACCGGCAAGCCTAAGGGCGTGATGGTCCGCCACGCAGCCCTGAGCAACTTCGTCGCGAGCATGGTCGGGCAACCGGGCATCGCTGCGGCGGATCGCATGCTGTCGCTGACCACCTTCTCGTTCGACATTTTCGGCCTGGAAATCTACGGCCCGCTGCTGGCCGGCGCCGCCGTGGTGCTGACCGGCAAGGACGTGCATCAGGACCCGCAAGCAGTGCTCGAACTGATCGACCGCCACGGCGTGACCATGCTGCAAGCCACGCCTTCGACCTGGCGCATGCTGCTGGACAACGAACACGCCGGGATTCTCGACGGCCGCACTTTCCTGTGTGGCGGTGAAGCGCTGCCTCAGGAGCTGGCGCAACGCATGCTGGAGCGCTCGCCGAAGGTCTGGAACCTCTACGGCCCGACCGAAACCACGATCTGGTCGGCGCTGCATCCGTTGAGCGTGGACAACAGCCGTCCGTTCCTCGGCAAACCGATCGACAACACCGCGCTGTACATTCTCGGCAGTGATCTGGAACTCAATCCGCTCGGCGCGCCGGGCGAGCTGCTGATCGGCGGCGACGGTCTGGCGCGGGGTTATTTCCAGCGTCCTGCGCTGACCGCCGAACGCTTTGTGCCGGACCCGTTCTCAAGCACCGGCGAGCGTCTGTATCGCACCGGTGACCTGACCCGTTACCGCGCCGAAGGCGTGATCGAATACATCGGGCGGATTGACCATCAGGTGAAAATCCGTGGTTTCCGGATCGAGCTGGGCGAAATCGAAGCGCGCCTGCTGGCGCTCGACAGCGTGCGCGAAACCGTGGTCGTCGCCCAGGACGGCCCGACCGGCCCGCAACTGGTGGGCTACGTGGTGCCGACGTCCGGCGAGGTGCTGGATGCAGGCGGTGAAGCCGCGTTGCGCGCTGCGCTCAAGACCAGCCTCAAGGCTGAATTGCCGGAGTACATGGTGCCGGCGCACCTGCTGTTTCTCACGCAACTGCCGCTGACCCCCAACGGCAAAGTCGACCGCAAGGCTTTGCCGGCGCCGGACGCCAGCCAGTTGCAATCGACTTACATTGCGCCGCAGACCGCCAGCCAGCACACCGTCGCCGACATCTGGCAAACCGTGTTGAAACTGGAGCAGGTGGGGCTGGGCGACAACTTCTTTGAGCTCGGCGGCCATTCGCTGCTGGTGACTCAGGTCGTTTCGCGGGTGCGTGAGGCGCTCAACGTGCAAGTGCCGCTGCGCACCCTGTTCGAACACAGCACGCTGGTGGATTTCGTCGCCGCCCTCGGCGTCGAGCAGGCGCAGCAGGAGCCGCCGATTGTTGCGTTGCCGCGTCAGCAACCGCTGGCGCTGTCCTACGCTCAGGAGCGTCAGTGGTTCCTCTGGCAGCTGGAACCGACCAGCACCGCTTACCATGTGCCGGCCGCATTGCGCCTGCGCGGTGAACTGGACCTGCCGGCGTTGCAGCGCAGCTTCGATGCGCTGATTGCCCGCCACGAATCCCTGCGTACCTGCTTTGTCGAAGAGCAGGGCCAGACCCTGCAAGTGATCCAGGCTCAGGCAGCGCTGAACATCGCGGTCGAAAGCATCGACGGCGAGCTGGATGATGCCGCGTTGCAAGCCTTGGTCGCTGCCGAAACCCTGCACCTGTTCGACTTGCAGAAAGGCCCGCTGCTGCGGGTCAAACTGCTGCGTCTGGCGGCTGATGACCACGCGCTGATCATCACCTTGCACCACATCGTGTCCGATGGCTGGTCGATGGGGATCATGGTCAACGAGCTGGTGGCGTTGTATGCCGCGCACAGCGAAGGCAAGACCGCGCAGTTGCCGGGATTGCCGGTGCAATACGCCGACTATGCGGTGTGGCAGCGCCAGTGGATGGACGCCGGTGAGCGCGAACGTCAACTGAGTTACTGGACCGCGCAACTGGGCGACGGCGATCAGCCGTTGCTGGAACTGCCGACCGACCGTCCGCGTCCGCCGGAGCAAAGCTACCGGGGCGCGCGTCAGGACATCCCGCTGAGCGCCGAACTGGCCGCCGGCCTCAAACAGGTCGCACAACGGGAAAACGTCACCCTGTTCGCGTTGCTGCTGGCGTCGTTCCAGACCCTGCTGCATCGCTACAGCGGCCAGGCCGACATTCGCGTCGGTGTGCCGGTGGCCAACCGTAACCGGGTCGAGACCGAAGGCCTGATCGGCTTCTTCGTCAACACCCAGGTGCTGAAGACTGAGTTCGACAGCCAGCAGACCTTCCGCAGCCTGTTGCAGCAAGTGAAGAACACCGTACTCGGTGCCCAGGCCCACCAGGACCTGCCGTTCGAGCAACTGGTCGATGCGCTGCAACCGGAACGCAGCCTGAGCCACAGTCCGCTGTTCCAGGTGCTGCACAACCACCAGAGTCAGACCCGTCAGGCGCAGGGCGCGACGCGTCTGCCGAAGATCGAGATCGAAGGCCTGAGCTGGGTGTCGCATACCGCGCAGTTCGACCTGACCCTCGACACCTTCGAGTCGGCGGACAACGTCTGGGCCGAACTGACTTACGCCACCGACCTGTTCGACGCAGTGACCATGGAGCGACTGGCGCAGCACTGGACGAATCTGCTGCACGGCATCGTCGCCGATTGTGCCCAGCGCATCGCCGAACTGCCATTGCATGAGGCGGCCGAACGTCAGGCCACGCTGTTGCAATGGAACCCGGCCGTGGCCGATTTCCCGAGCGAGGCGTGCCTGCATCAACTGATCGAAGCGCAGGCCGAGCGTGCGCCGCAAGCGGTGGCCGTGACCTATGGCGAACAGACTCTGAGCTATGGCGAGCTCAACAGCCGCGCCAACCCGTTGGCCCACAAGCTGATTGCCAGCGGTGTCGGGCCGGACGTGCGCGTCGGTCTGGCGGTGGAGCGCAGCCTGGAAATGCTCGTCGGGCTGTTGGCGATTCTCAAGGCCGGCGGTGCTTATGTGCCGCTCGACCCGACGTATCCGGAAGATCGTCTGGCCTACATGATCGGTGACAGCGGCATCAGCCTGCTGCTGACCCAGAGTCATCTGCTCGGCCGTCTGCCAGTGCCGGACTCGGTGCGCAGCGTGATGCTCGATCAGGAAGGCGACGGCCTCGAACGCTACAGCGACAGCAACCCGCAGGTGCGCATGAGCCCGGACAACCTGGCTTACGTGATCTACACCTCCGGTTCCACCGGCCAGCCGAAAGGCACCTTGCTCGCCCATCACAACGTGCTGCGTCTGTTCAAGGCCACCGATGCCTGGTTCGATTTCGGCCCGCAGGATGTCTGGAGCCTGTTCCATTCCTACGCGTTCGACTTCTCGGTCTGGGAGATTTTCGGTGCGCTGCTGTACGGCGGCAAACTGGTGGTGGTGCCATACGAGACCAGCCGTTCGCCGGAAGATTTCTATACCTTGTTGTGCCGTGAAGGCATCACGGTTCTCAACCAGACGCCGTCGGCGTTCAAGCAACTGATGCAAGTGGCGTGTGCCCCGGCACACGCGGCGGCGCAAACGTCCCTGCGCTACGTGGTGTTCGGCGGCGAGGCGCTGGAGGTCAAGAGCCTGCGGCCGTGGTTCGAGCGCTTCGGCGACCGGGCCCCGCAACTGATCAACATGTACGGCATCACCGAAACCACGGTCCACGTGACCTACCGGCCGATCTCCCTGGCCGACCTGCAACGCGATGCCGGCAGCCCGATCGGCGAGCCGATTCCGGACTTGTCCTGGTATTTGCTCGACGGCGACCTGAACCCGGTGGCCAAGGGTTGCATCGGCGAGCTGTACGTCGGCCGCGCCGGTCTGGCCCGGGGGTATCTGAACCGTCCTGACTTGACCACGCTGCGCTTTATTCCCGATCCGTTTGCCGCCGATGGCGGGCGTCTGTACCGCACCGGTGACCTGGCGCGTTATCGCGCCGACGGTGTGATCGAATACGTCGGCCGGATCGACCATCAAGTGAAGATTCGCGGCTTCCGCATCGAACTCGGCGAGATCGAAGCGCAGTTGCTCGAACAAGCAGCCGTGCGTCAGGCCGTGGTGCTGGCGCAGCCGGGCCTCAGTGGTCAGCAACTGGTGGCGTACCTGGTGCCGAGTGAGGCCGCCTTGCTCGCCGCCGACGCTGCCGAACAGGGCCAGTGGCGTGACAACGTGCGTGCCGCGCTCAAGGAAAACCTGCCGGATCACATGATCCCGGCGCACCTGTTGCTGCTTGAGCAACTGCCATTGACCGCCAACGGCAAACTCAACCGCAGTGCCTTGCCGTCTGCGGATGCGAGTCAGGCGCAGCAGGCCTATCAAGCACCGCAAAGCGAACTGGAACAGCGTCTGGCCGAGATCTGGCAGGACGTGCTGAAGCTGGAACGCGTGGGTCTGACCGACAACTTCTTCGAGCTGGGCGGCGATTCGATCATCTCGATTCAAGTGGTCAGCCGCGCCCGTCAGGCCGGCATCCATCTGAACCCCAAAGACCTGTTCCAGCACCAGACTATCCAGCGTCTGGCGCTGGTTGCGCACATTGGTGACAGCGAATCGACCATCGATCAGCAGCCGGTTACCGGCCCGGCGTTGCTGTTGCCGATTCAGCAGCAGTTCTTCGAGGACGACATCCCCGAGCGTCACCATTGGAACCAGTCGGTGCTGCTCAAGCCACGTCAGCCGCTGGCGGCCGAAAAGGTCGAGCAAGCGGTGCGTGCGCTGGTCATCCATCACGATGCCTTGCGCCTGAGTTTCAGCCAGCAGGGCAGTGTCTGGCAGGCCGAACACCTGTCGGTCGATGCGTTGCCGCAAGACCTGCTCTGGCAGGAAGACATTGCCGACATCGCGGATCTTGAAGCCTTGGGCAATCGCGCCCAGCGCAGCCTCGACCTGCAGAACGGCCCGTTGCTGCGTGCGGTGCTGGCGAATCTGGCTGACGGCACGCAACGCCTGTTGCTGGTGATCCATCACCTGGCGGTGGACGGCGTGTCGTGGCGGATTCTGCTGGAAGACCTGCAAACCGCGTATCAACAAGCCAACAGCGGTCAGACCCTGGACCTGCCGGCCAAGACCAGTGCCTTCAAGGACTGGAGCGAACACTTGCAGCGTTACGCCAACAGCCCGGCGTTGCAGGAAGAACGGGCGTACTGGCAGGCCTGCCTGAGCGATGTCAGCACCGATCTGCCGTGCAAGCGTCTCGACGCCGGCCAGCAGAATCGTCTGGCGCAGACCGTGCAGACCCGCCTCAGCGCGGAGCTGACCCGGCAGCTGTTGCAAGAAGCCCCGGCGGCCTATCGCACCCAGGTCAACGACCTGCTGCTGACCGCGCTGGCCCGAGTGATCGGGCGCTGGAGCGGGCAGCCGTCGACGCTGATTCAACTGGAAGGTCACGGTCGCGAAGAGCTGTTCGACGGCGTCGACCTGACCCGCACCGTGGGCTGGTTCACCAGCCTGTTCCCGGTGCGCCTGACCCCGGCCGAAGGCGCGGGGGAGTCGATCAAGCAGATCAAGGAGCAACTGCGCTCGATCCCGAACAAGGGCATCGGTTTCGGTACGCTGCGTCACCTTGGTGATGCCGATGTGCAGCGCAGCTTGAAGGCGTTGCCGACCCCGCGTATCACCTTCAACTACCTCGGCCAGTTCGACGGCAGTTTCGAAGCCGATGACGGCGCGCTGTTTGCCCCTGCGCCGGACAATGCCGGCCTGGAACAAAGCCCGGATGCGCCGCTGGGTAACTGGCTGACCCTCAACGGTCAGGTCTACGGCGGTGAACTGAGTGTCGGCTGGACCTTCAGCGAAGAACGCTTCGACAGCGCCACCATTGAGGCGCTGGCTCGCGACTACGCCGATGAACTCGCCGCGCTGATTGGCCACTGCCTGACCCCGGACGTGGAAGGCCTGACCCCGTCGGACTTCCCGCTGGCCGGCCTGACCCAGGCACAGCTCGACAGTCTGCCGCTGCCGTCCTCGCAGATTGCCGACATCTATCCGCTGTCGGCGATGCAGCAGGGCATGCTGTTCCACAGCCTGTACGAGCAGACGTCCGGCGACTACATCAACCAGGTTCGCCTGGATGTCGAAGGCCTCGACCCGCAGCGCTTCCAGCAGGCCTGGCAGGCCGCGGTGGACAACCACGACATCCTGCGCACCAGCTTCGTCTGGCAAGGCCAGGTGGCGCGTCCGGTGCAAGTGGTGCACAAGCAGCTGGAGATGCCGTTCAACGTGCTCGATTGGCGTGACCGTAATGCCGATCCGGCAGCCCTGGATCAGTTGGCCGCCAGCGAGCAGGCGCAAGGTTTCGACCTGAGCCACGGCCCGCTGCTGCGCATGGTCGTGGTGCGTCTGGACGATCAGCGCTGCCACCTGATCTACACCAACCACCACATCCTGATGGACGGCTGGAGCAATTCGCAGTTGCTCGGCGAAGTCCTCCAGCGCTATGCCGGGGAAACCCTGCCGGCACTGGCCGGGCGTTATCGCGACTACATCGAATGGCTGCAACGCCAGGACGTCAAGGTCAGCGAACACTACTGGACCGCGCAACTGGCCAACCTGCAGGAGCCGACCCGTCTGGCCCAGGCGATTCAGGCCCAGCGCAGCGACGAGTCCCGTGAAGGTCACGGCGAGCGTTACGTGTTCATCAACGCCGAACAGACCCGGCGTCTGGGGGAATTCGCTCGCCAGCAGAAGGTCACGCTCAACACCCTGATCCAGGCTGCATGGCTGCTGCTGTTGCAGCGCCTGACCGGGCAGGAAAGCGTGGCGTTCGGCGCCACCGTGGCCGGTCGTCCGACCGAGCTCAAGGGCGTCGAGCAGCAGATCGGCCTGTTCATCAACACCTTGCCGGTGATCGCCAGCCCGCGTTCGGACTACAGCGTCGGCCAGTGGTTGCAGAACGTGCAGGCGCAGAACATCGGCCTGCGTGAACATGAACACACGCCGCTGTTCGACATCCAGCGCTGGGCCGGGCAGAGCGGTGAAGCGCTGTTCGACAACATTCTGGTGTTCGAGAACTATCCCGTGTCCCAGGCCCTGGAAGAGGGCGCGCCACAGGCGTTGCGCTTTGGCGAGGTCAACAACCACGAGCAGACCAACTACCCGCTGACTCTGGCGGTGAATGTCAGCGATGAACTGTCGCTGCACTACAGCTACCAGCGCGGGCAGTTCACCGATTCGGTGATCGAGCAATTGAGTGCGCAACTGCACAACCTGTTGCAGCAAATGGTGCAGTCGGGCGATGCCATGCTCGGCGCGCTGGACTTGCTCGACACCGCCGACCGCCGTTTGATGGTCGAGCAGTGGAACGCCACCGGCATCGACTATCCGCTGGAGCAGGGTGTGCACACGCTGATCGAAGCCCAGGCCCTGCGCACCCCGGACGCGCCGGCGCTGGTGTTCGCCGGTCAGACGCTGAGCTACGCGCAGCTCAACGCCCGCGCCAACCAGTTGGCCCATGGCTTGATCGCCCGTGGCGTCGGCCCGGATGGGCTGGTCGGGATTGCGGTCGAGCGCAGCCTGGAAATGGTCATCGGCCTGCTGGCGATTCTCAAGGCCGGCGGCGCCTATGTGCCGTTGGACCCGGAGTACCCGCGTGATCGCCTGAGCTACATGATCGCCGACAGCGGCATCGACCAGTTGCTGACCCAGCCGCACCTGCTGGCCAGCCTGCCGATTCCCGACGGCGTACAGACCCTGTGCCTGGAGCCGTCCGGTGCGGACTTCGCCGAGTGGCCGACGCACAATCCGCAGGTCGAATACGACGCCAGCAACCTGGCCTACGTGATCTACACCTCCGGTTCCACCGGTCTGCCGAAAGGCGCGGGCAACGCCCATCGCGCCCTGACCAACCGCCTGATGTGGATGCAGCAGGCCTATGGTCTGGACGCCAGTGACACCGTGTTGCAGAAAACCCCGTTCAGCTTCGACGTGTCGGTGTGGGAGTTCTTCTGGCCGCTTATGACCGGCGCCCGGCTGGTCGTCGCGGCACCGGGCGACCACCGCGATCCGGCGAAACTGATCGCGCTGATCAACGCCGAACGCGTCACCACGCTGCACTTTGTGCCGTCGATGCTGCAGGCCTTCCTGCAGGACGCCAATGTGGCGAGCTGCGTCGGTCTGAAACGCATTGTCTGCAGCGGTGAAGCGCTGCCGGTGGATGCGCAGGTGCAGGTGTTCGCCAGACTGCCGCAGGCCGGTCTGTTCAACCTGTACGGCCCGACCGAAGCGGCCATCGACGTGACCCACTGGACCTGCCGCGACGAAGGCCGCGACGGCGTGCCGATCGGTCAGCCGATTGCCAACTTGTCGACCTTCATTCTCGACAGCGGCCTCAATCCGCTGCCGGTGGGTGTGGCCGGCGAGCTGTACCTCGGTGGCATCGGTCTGGCCCGTGGTTATCACCGTCGTCCGGGGCTGAGCGCCGAGCGTTTTGTCGCCAATCCGTTCGCGGCCGGCGAGCGGATGTACCGCACCGGTGACCTGGCACGCTACCGCGCCGACGGCGTGATCGAGTACGTCGGGCGCATCGACCATCAGGTCAAACTGCGCGGTTTGCGGATCGAGCTGGGTGAAATCGAAGCGCGGCTGATGGAGCACGCCGCCGTGCGGGAAGCGGTGGTGGTTGCCCGTGATGTGCTGGGCAGCCAGCAACTGGTGGCGTACCTGGTGCCGAGTGATCCGGCGACCGTCGATGCTCCGGACGCCGTGCGCAATGAACTGCACGACAGCCTGTCGACCTGGCTGGGCGCGAGTCTGCCGGACTATATGGTGCCGGCGCACCGGATGTGGCTGGCGCAGATGCCGCTGAGCCCCAACGGCAAACTCGACCGCAAGCGTTTGCCGGCGCTGGCGTTCTCGGCTGCGCAGCAACACGTCGAACCGGCCAGTGCCATCGAACAGACGCTGGTGGACATCTGGAAAGACGTGCTGGGCCTTGAGCGGATCAGCACCACCGACAGTTTCTTTGCGTTGGGCGGCGATTCGATCATCTCGATTCAGGTGGTCAGCCGCGCCCGTCAACAAGGCATCGAGCTGAGCCCGAAAGACCTGTTCCAGCAGCCGACCATCCAGCAACTGGCCGTGCGTGCCCAAGCCACCGAAGGCACTCAGGCGCCGGTGGCCGTTTTGGTCGACATGCCGTTGCACGGTCTGAGCGAGGCGCAGATTGCCGAGCTGCCACTGCCGGAAGGGCAACTGGACGGGTTGTACCGCTTGTCGCCGATGCAGCAGGGCATGCTGTTCCTCGGCCTGAACTCGCCGGAGGCCGACCTCTACATCAACCAGGTGAGCATTCCGGTGCAGGGCCTGGAGCCGGCGCGCTTCAAGGCGGCGTGGGAAGCGGCGAGCCGCCGTCACGACATTCTGCGCACCGGTTTCCTCTGGCAGGACATGGCAGAGCCGCTGCAATTCGTGCTCGCCGATCCGCAACTGCCGGTGAGCCTGCTCGACTGGCGCGATCAGGATCACTCGGAACAAGCCTTGCAGGCACTGGCCGCCAGCGAACGGGCCAAGGGTTTCGACCTCGACCGTCCGCCGCTGCAACGCCTGACGCTGGTGCAAGTGGGCGAGGGCAGCTATCAGCTGATCTGGACCTATCACCACATCCTGATCGACGGCTGGAGCAGTTCGCAGCTGATCGGCGAAGTGCTGAGCCAGTATTCCGGCCAGCCGGTCGCCGAAGCGATGCCGTACCGTCGCTACATCAACTGGCTGCAACAGCAGGATGTCAATGCCAGCGAAGGTTTCTGGCGTGAACATTTGAGCCTGCTCGACGAGCCGACTTATCTTGCCGACGCCGTGGCGCGCACCGGCGAAGGTCGCGGTCACGAAGCGCTGTACAGCCGTCTGGGCGAAACCCGCACCGAACAGCTCAAAGCCTTCGCCCAGTCCCAGCAGATCACCCTCAACACGCTGGTGCAGGGGGCGTGGCTGATGCTGCTGAGCCGTTACAGCGGCCAGCGCTGCGTGGCGTTCGGCGCCACGGTGGCGGGGCGTCCGGCAAGTCTGCTGGCGTCGGAGTCGATCCTCGGTCTGTTCATCAACACCTTGCCGGTGATCAAGGACGTGCCGGCCGAACAGGCGGTCGGCCAGTGGCTGCGCGACTTGCAGGACTTCAACCTGGAAATGCGCGAGCGCGAATACACGCCGCTGTCCGACGTTCAGCGCTGGGCCGGGCGGACCGGGCAGTCGCTGTTCGACAGCATCATCGTGTTCGAGAACCACCCGATCGATCAGGCGTTGCGCGAGTGGCGCGACGACTCGCTGAAGTTTGGCGAGAGCGCCAGCGCCGGCCTGACCAACTTCCCGATGGACCTGATGGTCACGCTCGAAGATGGCCTGGTGATCGAGTACATGTTCCTGCGCGAGCATTTCGACCGGGCGACCGTCGAAGGCATCCGCAGCAATATGGAAGGGCTGCTGACCGCACTCACCGAGGACGCTGCGCAACCGCTGGGCCGCATCGGTCTGCCGACTGCGAATGTCGCGGATTCGACGGCGGTTGCCGTGCAGCCGCCAGCGGTGGCGGTGCATCAGCGCATTGCTCAGTGGGCCGCGCAGCGCAGCGAGCAGACTGCCGTGGTTTTCAATGATCAGGCGTTCAGCTACGGCCAGATCGAGGCTCGGGCCAATCGTCTGGCCCATGCGCTGATCGCCGAGGGCGTCGGTCCGGAAGTGCGGGTCGGCGTGGCGTTGCCGCGCAGCGAGAACATGATTGTCGCGCTGCTGGCGGTGCTCAAGGCCGGCGGTGCCTACGTGCCGCTGGACGCGACTTATCCTCGCGAGCGTTTGAGTTATCTGATGCGCGATTCCGGTATCGCGCTGCTGCTCAGCGATTCGAGCCTGCGTCAGGTGATGCCGCCTCAGGACAACCTGCATGTGCTGGAACTGGATCGACTGGACCTCAGCGCCCGGCCGGAGACTGCGCCGCAGGTTTCGGTCGAACCGGGCAACCTCGCTTACGTGATCTACACCTCCGGATCCACCGGGCTGCCGAAAGGCGTCGGTGTGGCTCACGGGCCGCTGGCGATGCACTGCGAGGCGATCGGTCAGCGTTATGAAATGAGCGCGGCTGATTGCGAATTGCACTTCATGTCGTTCGCGTTCGACGGCGCTCACGAGCGCTGGCTGACCACCCTGACCCACGGCGCGCGCCTGCTGATCCGTGACGACAGCCTGTGGACGGCCGAGCAGACCTGCAACGCCATGCATCAGCACGGCGTGACCGTGGCGGCATTCCCGCCTGTGTACCTGCAACAACTGGCCGAACACGCCGAGCAACACGGCAACCCACCGCCGGTGCGGATCTACTGCTTCGGTGGCGATGCGGTGCCGGTGGCGAGTTTCGAACTGGCCAAGCGTGCGCTCAAACCGCGCTACATCATCAACGGCTACGGCCCGACCGAAACCGTGGTCACGCCGCTGATCTGGAAGGCCGGTGCCGAGGATGCCTGCGGCGCTGCCTACGCGCCGATCGGCAGCGTGGTCGGCGAGCGTTGCGGTTACGTGCTCGACAGCGATCTCAACCGTCTGCCGGTCGGCATTGCCGGCGAGTTGTACCTCGGTGGCGCGCTGGCCCGTGGTTATCTGGGACGCGCCGGCGGCACCGCCGAGCGCTTCGTGGCGAACCCGTTCAGCGCCGATGGCAGCCGTCTATATCGCACCGGTGACCTGGTGCGCCAGCGCGCCGATGGCACGGTCGACTACCTCGGCCGGATCGACCATCAGGTGAAGATCCGCGGTTTCCGAATCGAGTTGGGCGAAGTCGAAGCACGCCTCAAACAGCAGCCGGGTGTGCGCGATGCCGCCGTGGTCGCTCGCGAGGGCGTCAGCGGCAAACAACTGCTCGGCTATGTGCTGGCCGGTGCCGATGCGTCGGTGGACGGTCTGTGCGAACGCTTGCGCGAACAGCTCAAGGCCAGCCTGCCGGACTACATGGTGCCTGCGCACCTGATGTTGCTCGAGCGCATGCCGCTGACGCCGAACGGCAAACTCGACCGCAAGGCCTTGCCGGATCCGGACGCCGAACAGCGTCAGGATTACGTGGCCCCGCGCACCGAACTGGAAAAAGCCCTGGCGAAGATCTGGCAGGAGGTGCTGAAGATCGAACGCGTCGGCTTGACCGACAACTTCTTCGAACTGGGCGGCGACTCGATCCTCAGCCTGCAGGTGGTCGCCCGCAGCCGTGTGCTCAAGTCCCAGGGCCTGAGCCTGAAACTGCGCGACCTGATGCAGAAACCGAGCATCGCCGAACTGGTGGCCAGTGTTCAGGGGGCTGCCGAGAAGGCCTCCGGGCTGCTGGCAATGAACGCCGAGGTCAAGGGCCGGGCGCCGTTGTTCTGCATCCATGCCGGTTTCGGCACGGTGTTCGACTACGAGCCGCTGGCCCGTCGCTTGAGTGGTCAGCGCCAGGTGTTGGCGATCCAGTCGCGGATGTTGCTCGACCCGGCCTTCAGCGATACGTCGCTGCAAAGCATGGCGAGTGATTACGTGGCGCAGATTCGCGAGAAACAGCCGCAGGGGCCGTATCACCTGTTGGGCTGGTCGCTTGGCGGTACGCTGGCGATGCTGATGGCGGCGCAGCTTGAGCGGGAAGGGCAGCCAGTGAAGTTCGTCGGTCTGGTGGACAGCTTCGTGGCATCGGCGGCCATCAATGCCGGGGCCGTGGATGACTGGCGAGCCGATCTGCGTGACTTCCTGCGGGTCACTTTGCCGGACGCCGCGAACGTGGCCATCGACGGCGAGGAAACTACGCAGAACCTGCGCGCAGTGTTCAACGCCGCCATGGGCGCCGAAAGTGGGGCTTCGACCTACGTCGCGCTGGGGGCCGATGAACTGGCCCATGTGTTCAGTGTGGCGCGCCGGCTCAAACAGCTGTCGCTGCAGCTCGACCGCTGTCCGCCGCTGGCGGTGCACCCGGTTTGCTGGTGGACACTGGGCCGGGAAGAGGAGGCGGTCGAACTGGCGGCGCAACTCGAACAGCCGGGCATGGGCGGCGAATGGCTGGACTGCGGGCATTTCCAGATCCCGCGGGATGAAACTTTCCTGTCCGAGGCTGAAGAAATGCTCGGCGAGTTCGTTGAGTCAGTAGTCATGTCCTGAAACCTGCTTCGTAACCGCAAACACCACTCGGGCGCCTAAGGCGCCCGAGTGGTCTGGAGAATTGAATGTCGTTGAATCCTGATATCGCCGCATTTCTGCAATTGGTCGGCAACGGCCGGGCCAGCGGCAAACGCGTGGGCATGCATGAGCTGAGCCCGGAACAGGCCCGTGAACAGTTCGATCAGTCGTCGCTGCTGATGGACGCCGGCGGCGAAGACCTTGCGCTGGTCGATGAACTGCAACTGCCGGTGCGTGACGGCTCGCTGCTGGAGGCGCGGGTCTACAGCCATCAGCCCTTGAAAGCCGGGGCCGGACGTCCGGCGCTGTTGTATTTCCATGGTGGCGGTTATGTGGTCGGCAGCCTCGATTCCCATGACTCACTGTGCCGGGCGCTGGCGTCGATGGCCGATTGCGTGGTGCTGTCGGTGGCTTATCGACGGGCGCCGGAATTCCGTTTTCCGACCGCCGCCAACGATGCACAGGACGCCTGGAACTGGCTGGTGGCAAATGCTCAGGATCTGGGGCTGGACAGCACGCGCCTGGCGATTGCCGGTGACAGCGTCGGCGGCAGCCTGGCCACCGTGCTCGCCGCACAATTGGTGGGCGCCCCGGTGCAGCCGCGTTTGCAGGTGCTGATCTACCCGGTCACCGACGCCAGCCGCAGCACGTCCTCCATCGAGCGTTACGCCGAGGGTTATCTGCTGGAGAAGGCATCGCTGAACTGGTTCTACAACCACTATCAGCGTGAGGCGGGTGACCGTCTCGATCCGCGTTTCTCGCCGTTGCTGGGGGAGGTCTCAGCCGGTGTGGCGCCAACACTGCTGGTGTTGGCCGAGTGCGATCCACTGCACGACGAAGGCGTGGCGTATGCCCGGCATTTGCAGGCAGCGGGTGTCGAGGTCGAGTTGAAAGTGTACGAGGGCATGACCCATGACTTCATGCGCATGGGTGCGATCATCGATGAGGCCGAAGAGGCGCAGCAGCACATTGCCGAGCGGCTGCTGGAGGTGTTTGCAGCACGGTGACAGAGGTGATCGAGGGACTGAAAGGGTCGCTGTCTGCGGCCCTTTTCTATTGCCCGGGGAAAAAAGGGCAGGCAGCAAAACGCCGGCAAATGCCGGCGTCTTGTCGGGTGCTGAACGTGTTACCAGTTGTAGGTCACGTCGGCGGTCATGGTCCGGCCTTCGCCGTAGTAGCAGTCCAGGGTGCTGTTGCAGCTGGCGACGTACTTTTTGTCGGCGAGGTTTTCCAGGTTCATCTTCACTTTCACGCCTTTGACGTGCAGTGGCGATTTTTCCAGGTCGTAGGAAATCATGGCGTCATACACGGTGTAGGACGGGATCTGGAAGGAGTCTTCCTCGTAGTCCGAGCCATAGCTGCTGCGCACGTAGCGTGTGCCCAGGCCCATGCCCAGACCGGCCAGCGAAGTCGACTGGTCGAAGTCGTAGTTGATCCACGCCGACGCGGTCAGTGGTGGGCTCATGGCCAGGGTGCGACCTTCGCGACCGTCGTTGACGCTGCGCCACTTGATCTGGTTGCGCGACACCGAGGCCAGCACACGCAGGTTCTGGGTCACGTTGACCTTGCCTTCCAGTTCCACGCCGCGCGAACGCACCGAACCGCTCTGGCTGCTGAAGCCCGGGTTGTTCAGGTCGTTGGTCAGCATGTTGCTCTGATCGATCTGATAGGCCGACAGCTGGATGAAACCGTCGACGAAGCCTGGCTCGTACTTGACGCCGACTTCGTACTGTTTGCCCTCGGTCGGCTCGAACGGACGGCCGTTCATGTCGGCACCGGTCTGTGGCAGGAACGATTCGGCGTAGCTCACGTACGGTGTCAGGCCGTTTTCGAACTCGTAGCCAAGGCCTGCACGACCGGTGAACTTCTCGTCCTTGATGTTCGAGCGGTTGCCGCCCAGCGGTTCCTTGTTGATGGTTTCGGCGAAGTCGTAGCGACCGCCGACGGTCAGGAACCACTGGTTCCAGCGCATCTGGTCCTGGGTGTACAGGCCGGTCTGCTTGACCGTGTTGTCCCAACGGTAAGGCTGGCGGAAGTTGAACTGGCTGCCGTAGACCGGGTTGTACAGGTCGATGGCCGGGCCCTGACGGTCATAACGGCCGAGGAACTTGGAATTGTACTGGTAGTAGTCGACACCCAGCAGCAGGGTGTGATCCAGCTCGCCGGTCTTGAACTTGGCCTGGGCGATGTTATCGATGCCGTAGACCTTGTTGTCCTGGGCCCAGTCCACACCGAAGCGGGTCTGGCGACGTTCGTCGTCGGCGCCGGTGACCGGATTCGGTTCGAAGGAGTAGCCGTGCAGCGGCGCGATGTAACGGTCGTTGAGTTGCGCGTAACGGGCGTTCTGCTTGAGGGTCCAGACGTCGTTGAGTTCGTGGGAAATCTCGTAACCGAGCACGAACTGCTCGCGGTCGTACTTGTTCACATTCGGCTCGCCGAGGAACAGGCTGCGGCTGATGCGACCGTTGGCGGTGCGGTACACGGTGCCGTTGGCCGGCAGGCCCTGGGCTTCCGGGGTGTCGTGGTCTTTCTGGTACTGGCCGTACAGGGTGATGCTGGTGCGGTCGTTCGGCAGCCAGGTCAGGCTGGGCGCGAGCATCATGCGTTTCTGGTCGGCGTAGTCGATCTGCGAGTTGCTGTCGTTGACCACACCGGTCAGGCGATAGAGAAACTCACCCTGATCGTCGAGCGGGCCGCCGAGGTCGAAGGCGCCGTATTTGCGGTCATAGCTGCCGCCACCAATGATCACTTCGTGCAGAGGCGTGGCCGTCGGACGCTTGCCGACCATGTTGACGATGCCGCCTGGCTGGTTCTGGCCGTAGAGCACCGACGCCGGGCCCTTGAGCACTTCGATGCGCTCCAGGCTGTATGGGTCGATCTGCAACGAGCCGCCGGTGCTGCCGCCGCCGTAAGGCAGGTGCAGGCCGTCGAGGTACAGCGGCGTTGGCGAGAAACCCCGGGAGGTCGGTTCGTCGAAGATCTTCACCCGGTCGGAGAAGCCGCCGCCGGTCATGCCCGCGGTGTAGCGCAGGGCTTCGGTGACCGACTGCGAACCGCGCATCTTGATTTCGTCTTGCGTGACGACGTTGATGGTCTGCGGGATTTCCTTCAGCGCGGTATCGGTCTTGGAGCCGGTGGCGCTGCGTTTTGCAACAATGCCGTCAACCGGGCCCCACGCTGACTCCTGGGCGGCGGTGATGCTGGTCGGCGCCAGGTCAAGGCTCGCGCCGCTGCTGCGGGCACGCAAGGAAACATTGTTGCCCTGCACGCTGTAGGCGATGTCGGTGCCCTGAAGCAATTGCGCGATGGCGGCGGTCGGCTCCAGGTTGCCACTGACAGCGGTGCTGCGCAGGCCGCTGACGTCGTCCGGGCTGTACAGCACTTGTAGATTGGTCTGGCGGCCGAATTCCTGCAGCGCGCTCCCCAGCGACTGTGCCGCAATATTGATCGTCACCGCTGCGGCCTGCGCCTGACCGATCACCGGCAGGGTCAATGCCATGGCGCAAAGGGCTGGAAGGGTGGTGCGCAAGGAGCGGCGGATCAGCAGAGCCTTGGCGAGCGGGTGGAGTCCGTGCGGTGCGGGCATTGTTCTTCTACTCTTCAAAGTGTTGACTGAGAACTATTTCTATTAACTGTTAGTAAGACGTTGAGCCCTCCGAAAACCGGAAAGGCTCAACGCACTTTTTTACAGATTTTTCACAATCAGGCGGGTTGCAGCTCGGTGACCACTTTGCCGGCGTTCATGCGCACCAGTTGGTCGGCGACGTCGAAGTAACGATCGTCGTGGGAAATGACGATGATGGTCTTGCCCAGACGCTTCAGGTCCGGCAGCAGTTCGGTGTAGAAAATCCGCCGGAACGTCGGGTCCTGGTCGGCGGCCCATTCGTCGAACACCAGCACCGGACGCTCTTCCAGCCACGCATTGATCAACGCCAGACGCTTGCGCTGGCCGGTCGACAGATCGGTGGTGGTGAATGCACCGTCGCGCACGCTGACCTTGTGCGCGATTTCCAGGCGCTCGAGGTATTGGTTGGCGTCTCTCGGAATAGGCGTGTCGCCCTGCACCACGTCATCGAACAGGTAATAGTCGGCGAAGATCGTGGTAAACAACTGGCGATAGTCGTCGCGGGTGAGGGCGGTCACGACCTGGTCGTTGAGGCGGATTTCACCCTGCTGTGGCGCATACAGGCCCAGCAGCAGTTTGATCAGGGTGGTCTTGCCGCAGCCGTTTTCACCGACGATGAAAATGATGTCGCCCTGATCGATCTTCAGGTTCACCGGGCCCAGACGGAACGGCGCAGCGCCTTCCACGGTCGGGAAGCTGTACGAGACATCGGCCAGTTCCAGGCTGTGCACGGGTGTTTTTTTATTGCCCTGATCGCTGAGCAGCAAGTGCGGCTCGGGTGAGGAGAATTGCTCGGACAACTCGGCGATCCGCCGGAACGCGATCTGCGCGCGGCCCACAATCGGCAAAGCCGCCATGACATGTTCCAGCGGACCTTTCATGTACAGCAGCACCAGCACGAAGCCGCTCATCACCGCTTTGTCGGCGCTCGGCCACAGCGATTGCAGGGCCAGCGCCAGGCCGATCACCACAAAGAACAACATCGAGCCGAGGGTCTTGGCGACCACATAGATGTTCACCGAGCGCACCTGGGTGTCGCAGATCTGGTCGGCGGTGGTCTGGATGCCCGAAACGAACATGCGGTGGCGACGCGGACGGTGGATGCGCAGTTCCTTGGCGCCTTCGGCAATCGCGTTGTAGTGCTTTTGCAGGTCGTCTTCATGGTCGCGGGCTTTCATGAAACCCTGCATGCCACGGCCCTGAGCGATGTACTGGATGATTGTGCCGATCAGGACCGCCACCACCATCATCAGGAACATCGGCCACGACAGCATCGCCAGGTAACCCATGCAGCCGAGGGTGACGGTCATGGAAATGGCCAGCGGCGAGAAGGCGAAAGCAAAGTCGCTGATGGTGTCGACGTCGTGGGTCAGCACCGGGATCAGCCGATGACTGCGGTAGCGCTCGATCTGCTCGATGGGTGCCGACAACACTTTTTCGCCCAGCTCTTTGCGCAGCCTGGCGATGATGTGCTGGCCGACGAAGTTGGTGCCGATGTCGGAAAAGATCGAACTGGCCAGGGCCAGCAGGCACAGCCCGGCGAACACCGCGACCACGTTGCTGGTCAGGCCGGCTTCGGAGTGCAGTGCGGTGTTGATCGTCGCCAGCAGCGCCGTGACGCTCAGGCCGCCGACCATGCCGAGCAGGATCGACCCGGCAACGATCAGCCGAAAGGGTTTGAGCAGGGCGAACAATTCATTGATCACCCCGCGTGTTGGTTTGCTCATGGAGGTTCCCTGCGTGAAAGAGCGGCGAAGGCCGGCATCGGCTGCGGGCGTCGCCTGGGTGACGTAGAGGGCAGTGGCGCGTCGCAATGGATCGCGCCATCTTTAGAACGACTGGCGGGAGGGTTAATTTAGCGTGGCGACGGGGCGTTACAGATCCCGCGCGACCCGGAAACCGATCCAGTCGCCGCGCTCGGTCGGCACCAGCGCATTGCGGTTGCCGGAGCGCGAGAACACCGGCGCTTCGCCCCAGTCGTTGCCGCGGATGCGCTTGAATTCGCATTTGCCGGTCAGCCAGGCGCTGCCATCGCTCGGAGCGCCTTCGTAGTTGTCGTTGTAGCAATCGGCGGTCCATTCGTAGACGTTGCCGTGCATGTCGTACACACCGAAGGCGTTGGGCGGGAAGCTGCCGGCCGGCGCGGTGAAGTTGTAGCCGTCGGCTGCGCCGTAGGTGTTGGCATGTTTGGCGATGCTGTATTCCTTGCCCTCATCGAACGGGAAGGGGAACGGGCCAGTGGTGCCGCCGCGGGCGGCGTATTCACGCAGGGATTCACTGACCAGTCGATATGGCTTGCCGGTTTTTTTCGACAGCCAGGCCACGTAGGCGTTGGCCTCGGCGAAGTCCATGCACACCGCCGGGTGCCTGTCGGTGTACTGCTTGCGCGGGTCGCTGCCGGCGTAGTCCGGAACCCCGGCCTTGCATGCGCGCCCCGGGCGATCATCGCCGTCGGGCATTGGGTAGCCGGTGTCCTTGAGGTAGGCGAACCATTCGCCCTTGAGTACCTGGAAGCGGCTGATCGCCAGCGGTTTGGCGAACGTTACCGGGTGCATCGGGCCTTCGTCGGGCTCACGGCCGACTTCGTCTTCCGGCGTGCCCATGGTGAACGTGCCGGTGGGCAGCACGACCATTTCCGGGCAGTCCTTGCAGTCCTTGAACACTTTGCCCGGTGCTGGCGGGGTGGCGGCCTGCACAGCGTTCGGCAGCAGGCTGGCGGCGAGGGCGGCGAACATCAGCGCCGGCAGGGTTTTCAGGGCAGAACGAGGCAGTTCACTGTTCATTTCGAGTCTCGTCAAAAGGAAAAAGGTTCGGCTCACAGCGCCTGATCCAGTACGGCCAGCAGGCGATCGATCTGGGCCTCGTCGTTGAGCAGGCCCGGTGCAGTGCGGATCACCGGGCCGACATCGCGCTCCACGGCATCGGCTACCACCTTGTTGGCCATCAGGTGCGCGGCGATCTTGTCGCAGTCCTTGCCCTTGACCCGGAAGAAGGTGAACCCGGCGGAAAATTCCGGGCTCAACGGCGTGACCAGTTCGATCTGTGGACGCTGCAACAGGCGTTTTTTCAGGTAGCTGTTGAGCTCATGAATGCGCGCCTGCACGTCGGCCTTGCCCAGTTGCAGGTGCAACTTGAACGCCTCGGTCAGCGCCCAGCGATGCTCGAACGAGTGGTAGCCGCCCGGCGTCATGGTGGTGGAGAAGTGTTCGGCCTCGGAAAAGGTCGGGATGATCGGTGTGACGTATTTCACGTCCGCCGTGCGGCTGACCACGATCCCGGTGCCGCGGGGGCCGAACATCCATTTGTGGGTGCCGGCGATGAAGAAATCGCAGTTCATCGCCGGGAAGTTCACGTCTTCCACACCGAAACCGTGCACGCCGTCGACGACATACACGATGCGGTCGGCTTCGCTGCGGCCACGGTTGTGTTTGTCGACCAGCGCACCGATGTCGGCCAGCGGCAGTTTCACGCCGCTGCCCGAATGCACCCAGCACATGCCGAGCACGCGGGTCTGCGGGCGGATGCTGCGGTCGATATTCGCCAGCAGCTCTTGCTTGCTGATCGGGTACGGATCGTTGAACAGACGGATCTTGCGCACCTTGGTGCCGTCACGCTGGGTGCGCAGTTCGAGGATGGTGTGGGTCGCGTAGTGTTCGTGTTCGGTGGTGAGGATTTCCTGATCGGCGCGTACCTGGACACCGCCGTAAATCATCGCCAGCCCTTCGGTGGTGCTGCCGGTCAGGGCAATCTGCCGGGCATCGGCCTGCACGTATTTGCCGGCCCAGGCGCGCACGTCCTCTTCCCGTTTTTCGGTGACGCCGTGGTCCCAGTCCATCGCCAGCCCCGGGTTTTTGTCGAGGGCGGCGCGGTGCATCTCGATTGCTTCGCGCACCGGGCGCGGGTGGCTGGTGACGAGGAAGTTGGAAAAGTGCAGCCAGGCCGGATCCTGATCGAACAACTGCTGCAACTGCGCCCACTTGTTGCGTGGCAGCGCGGCGGCGGTCGAAGCACTGGCGATGTTCGGCAGGCTCGCGCCCAGCGGCAAGGCCGCGGCGAGAAGCCCGGCCTGCTTCAGAAAGTCACGACGGTTGCTCATGGCCTGGCGACTTCCCGGTTCGAAGCGATCGCCGGTCTGGCGGATTTCTCGACCTGATCCCAGACCCGCAGGAAATTGCCGCCCCAGAGCTTGGCGATGTCCGCTTCGGAATAGCCGCGCGACAGCAGTTCAGCGGTGACGTTGCGGATCTCGCCGACGTTCTCCCAGCCTTTGACGCCGCCACCTTCGTTGAAGTCCGAGCTGATGCCGACGTGGTCGATGCCGATCTTGCGCACGGTGTAATCGATGGCGTCGCCCAGGTCCTTGAGGCTGGCTTTGGGCTCTTCTTCGAGGATCGCGTAGAGCTGGCCGGCA